>JAESQN010000008.1 GCA_016765135.1 Robiginitomaculum sp. | reverse complement strand
TTACCCAAGGTCTCAATAACTATAGAAGATAAAATCATCTAACATTCTTTCCTTCCCTCGTTCTTACGGGGGAAGTGGGCGCCTCTTGGCGCTCGATGGGGGGACAATCTCTCATCCTACCCCAGAGTTAAGTTGTTCCCCCCATCGCCTCCGCAAGAGCTCCGGCACTTCCCCCGTAAAAAACGGAGGAAGGAAAGAAAGAAAGAAAGTGAACCATTTAAGATGCCGAGTAGAAACCCTTGGAAACCCGAACTTTTTTATTCGGGTGAAGGGGGAAAACAGCCTCAAAACAATTCGTGTTTTCGCGTGGCTTGGGTTTCTTTCGTAGTGCCTCCACAGCAATATCCACACAGGCGGGGAAGGGTGTAGGGTAAAACCTATTCACAAATTTTGCGGATAGACTCGATCAGAAAACCTGTGTTCAGGCCGAATAGTAACAGGCCGTTGGCGGCTGAGAAGCCCGACAGGAGTTGCCAGTTTTGTGGTAGAAGGACATCGCCAAATCCGAGCGTGGTAAATGCGATGGCCGAGAAATACATAGCGTGTGCAAATGTGTCGAATATGCCCAAGACCAAGAACGCTAAAGCCCATATTAGAACGGCAATGCACAGAGCCAGAAACAACCACATAGTGGCCCCGGTCATGAGCAGTACGGGTGCCATGATACCAGAGCCTTGCAGATGTTCGGGTGGATGGTTTCTTATCCGGTTAAACGCCAATTGTATAAAGATCACCTGGATAAGAACCGTGATACTCACCAATGCCATTCCAATAAATATTTGCAAAAACATATGTGCCCTTAATCATTCAATTTCAATCTTTTCAACCTGAGCGCATTCATGATCACCGAAAACGACGACAGGCTCATGGCGGCGGCGGCAATGATTGGCGACAGTAAGGCTTTTTCTCCAAACGCCGGGTACAAAACCCCGGCCGCGACAGGTACGCCAACCGCATTATAAATGAACGCAAAGAACAGGTTTTCGCGGATATTGAGCATGGTGGATTTGGACAGTTTTCGCGCCCGGACAATACCGCGTAGATCACCGTGGAGCAAAGTAAACCCGGCGCTTTCCACCGCCACATCTGCGCCCGTACCCATGGCAATCCCAACCTCGGCTTGGGCCAGGGCGGGGGCATCATTGACCCCGTCTCCGGCCATGGCGACATTTGCGCCAGCCGCCTGTAGCTCTTTGACGAGCGCGGATTTATGTTCCGGCAACATGTCGGCGCGCACCTCGTCAATGCCGAGTTTGTCCGCAACGGCTTGGGCGGTGGTTGCGTTATCGCCCGTGGCCATGATGATTTTAAGCCCGGCCTTGTGCAGGGCGTCAATGGCTTCCTGGGCTGTTTCCTTGATCGGATCTGCAACGCCTACCAGCCCGGCGAGTTTCTCATCAATGGCGACAAACATGGCGGTTTTGCCTTGCTTGCGCATGGTTTCTGCTTCGGCGATCAGCGCGTCGCGGTCAAGGCCAAGGTCAGCCATCATGCGGGCATTGCCAATGGCGACATGTTTGCCGGAGACAATACCTTTGACGCCTTTGCCTGTAACGGCTTCAAAGTCTTTGGTTTTGGATAGCTTGATACCGCGTTCCTCGACGCCGCGCACAATGGCTTCGGCGAGGGGATGTTCGCTGCCTTTTTCCAAAGATGCAGTTAAGGCCAGGAACTCTGTTTCGTCCATACCGTCTACGGGCGAGACATCCGTAAGGGCAGGCTTGCCCATGGTCAGGGTGCCAGTTTTATCAACAATAAGCGTGTCCACCTTGGCAAAATTTTCCAGACTCTCGGCGTTTTTAACCAACACACCAGCCAGTGCGCCTTTACCCGTGGCCACCATAATTGACATGGGCGTGGCCAGGCCAAGGGCGCAAGGGCAAGCAATGATCAATACGCTCACCGATGCAATCAGGGCATAGGCCATAGCCGGAGCTGGCCCCCAAATCGACCAGGCGATAAAGGCGGTGATAGCGATCAGGATCACGGCAGGGACGAAATAGCTGGAAATTTTGTCTACCAGTTTTTGTATGGGGGCGCGGGAGCGTTGAGCCTCTGCCACCATATTGACGATTTGCGACAGCGTAGTATCGCCGCCGACACGTTTGGCCTGCATGATGAAACTACCGGTGCCGTTAATCGTGCCGCCAGTCAGGTCATCACCTTTGGTTTTTTCGACCGGGAGCGGCTCGCCGGTCAACATGCTTTCGTCAACACTTGAGCGGCCCTCAAACACGGCACCGTCCACGGGGACTTTGTCACCGGGGCGGACACGTAAATGATCGCCGACCTGCACGTCTTCCAGCGGGATTTCTTCTTCCTCGCCGTCTTCTCTGACTATACGCGCCATTTTGGGTGCGAGGTCAAGCAAAGCGCGGATCGCCCCGCCCGTCTGTTCTCTGGCCCGCAGCTCAAGCACTTGCCCAAGCAGAACAAGAGTGACGATTACGGCGGCGGCTTCGAAATAGATATCAACTATCCCGTCTTTTCGAAAAGCGTCCGGGAATATGTCCGGGATAATAGTGGCAATAACCGAGTACAGCCACGCCGCCCCGACCCCCATGGCGATCAGGGTAAACATGTTGAGATTACGGGTTTTGACCGAGGCCCAACCGCGTTGGAAGAACGGCCAGCCGCTCCACAATATGACGGGTGTGGCCAGGATAAGCTCAATCCAGACCGTGATACGTTTGGGAATAAAATCGTTCACCGGAATGCCGATAAATGGCCCCATAGCCAATATGACAACCGGGATGGTCAATATCAGCCCGATCCAAAAACGCTTGGTGAAATCATCAAGCTCGGTCGTATCAGCCTCGCCGGTGACAACGCCAGCAGGTTCTATCCCCATGCCGCATATGGGGCAAGATGAAGCTCTGATGTCGCGGACTTCCGGGTGCATGGGGCAGACATAAATCGTGCCTGCGTAACCCGCAGGCACCAGATCATATTTGCCAGCCGGGGCGTTCTCGGCGTCTGGATTGGAGGCGCAACAATCATGTTCCCCGCCTTCGTCTTTGCCAGCTGCTATATAGGCTTCTGTTTTAAGAAACATGCCGCAGATCGGGCATTTTCCTTCTTCGGTAGAGCGCACTTCGGCGTGCATGGGGCACGAATAAACCGTTCCTTCAAAGCCTTCGGGGACTTTATCGTATTCGCCTTTTTGCGTGTGCTTGCTCATGGTATTTCCTTTCTTGTGAGGCCGCTATTGGCTGGCCTCGTTTTTGTAAAAATGTTCTAGTATTGTGCAGTTTTCAAGCGGGCTATCGCCGCCGGGGCAGGCTTGGGCAATCTGCCTTAGGCCGTCACGGATTTTTTGTAAGTCTGATATACGGGTTTGAATGTCGTTGATTTTTTTCTCGGCATATTGTTTGATATTGCCGCATTCTGCATTGCTGTTGCCGCTAATGTCCAGCATCTTACCAATTTCTTTGAGGCTGAAACCGAGACCCTGGGCTTTGCGGATAAATCGTAACCGGCGGATGCTGCCTTGGGAATATTGCCTATATCCTGATGGCGTGCGGGTTTCTGGCAAGAGCAGATTTTTGCGCTCATAATAGCGCACGGTATCAATATTGACATTGCCTGCCTTTGCCAGTTGTCCTATGGCTATGCTTGACATATTGCTTTCCTTTTTCGTCTTTATACCTCTTTTTAAGCTATGGACTATAGTCCAGAGTCAAGACTTTTATTTGTTATCCTATATTTAAATCTTCGGCGCCCATATCGCGGTGCTCTAGTTCTAGCTGCAAGGTCGAGAAGTAAAAACCGTACTCATCTTTGAGCAAAGTTTCCGCTTTTCGTAAAATGTCTTCGGCGTTTTTCTGGTCTTCGATCTGGATATGAGCCGAAAAAATATTTTGGTTGGAGGTCAGCACCCAGGCATGGAGGTGCATGACGCTCTTGACGCCCGGTATATCCAAAAGTGCGGCTTTGGTTTTGTCTATGTCCACATCCCCCGGCACGGTCTGCATGAAAATATCCAGAGCGTCCTTGATGATTTTATAGCTGGCCCAGAATAACACCAAACCAAATGCCATGCCGAGAATGGCGTCAATAGGCGTATAGCCAGTCAATTTGATGACAACGGCAGCAATAATGATTAGGATAGAGCCGATGAAAGTCTGCATGATGTGCCAATAGGCACCTTTCATATTCATATTGGTTTTCTGGCTTTGGTAGATCAATTTGAACGCAATGGCTTCGGTGATCAGACCGCCAAATGCAGCCAGAAACATAATATTGGTCGGGAGTTCAAACTCTTTGCCGAGCCGTGTATAGCCCATGTAAAGCACATAAACCGCCATAAGCAATAGGAATATACCATTAAGAAGCGCACCGATTATTTCGGCCCGCTTAAACCCGTAAGTCGCGGCTACGCTGGCTGCTTTGCCCGAAATCCGGTTGGCTACAAATGCAATCAATATGCCGCCGACCGCAGAAAACGTGTGAAACGCATCCGAGATAACTGCGATAGATTGCGAGTAAAATCCTAGGCCAAGCTCGATGATAAAATATATACCCGTCAGCCAGCCTGTGATTTTCAGGATGCGGGCATCTGCATTTATGCCGTGAAAGCTACCGCCACCGGACTTGTGCCCGGATTTTTTAGGCGCGTGTTTTGAATGGTCTTGCATATGCACCGTCCCCTGATTTTATTTTATCGGTTTAGTTTTTGCTACCAGTGCAGCAGATCATAGCTCAATTTTATTAAACTGGCAATGCCAGCCCTTGCGCGATTGCCGCCATATCAAATGCACCTTGGCTCATATATTTCAGCGAAAAGTATGTTGTGCATAAAATGCCAAATATGCCGCCAATCGTCAAAATCCATCCGGCCCATTTTAAATATTTACTGTCTTCTTTTTTAGCCTTGTACAACGCGAACAATCCGCCCGCAATTACCGCCAGTTCCACCTGGAACACAAGCGCTGCCATAAACATAAGCATATTAGCCTCCTGTTTGGTTTCGAGAATAAGCTCTCAATACCTAATACGCAGGCAGGCGGTTTAGCCCTCATATTTTGCACCCGAACCGCTGAAGGCTTCACGGGCAATGGTGCCCAGGATATAGCCACCGGCCAAAATAACACCGGACACCGTGCCGGATATTTTGGACTTGCCGATACGGTTTTTATAACGCACAGGGATTTCCGCGCATTTTAGTCCTTGTTTAAGCGCACGTACTTGCATTTCAACCGTCCAGCCAAAAGTTGGCGCGCTCATGTTAAGAGCTGCAAGTGCGTCCATGCGAATGGCCCGAAACGGGCCGAGATCAGTAAATTTCCCGCCCCATATCTTCGCCATCAACCAGCAAGCCAGAGCATTACCAAACCGTTGCGGCAGGGTCAGGGCGCCTTTTTCTATATCCCCGCGCCGGCGTGAGCCAATCACCAAATCCGCATCACCTTGCAAAATCGGTTGGAGCAATTCCGGCATATCCTCAGGGTAGTCAGACGCATCCCCGTCCAAAAATACGACAATATCACAAGGCTGGCAGGCAGCGATCCCCGCCAGACAAGCCCGGCCATAGCCCGGAATGGGTACGGAAATTACCCTTGCCCCTGCTGTGCGGGCAACTTTAGCCGTATTGTCAGTTGACCCATTGTCAACAACAATGATCTGATTGATCCATGTGGGAATTTCGGCGATCACTTTACCAATAGCGCCTTGTTCATTCAGGGCTGGAATAACAACTTTTATCACGGGATCAGGCATGTTCGATACTCCGGGCGGGTTTGCGAAAATATTTATAGAGCACGATCAATATTAACACGATTGGTGGGCCAAATTGCAGGGGAATGATGATTTGGGAATAGATGTGATATTGATCAGCTTCCCAAAATGCATAGCGCGTATAATACAAAGCAAGGCTGCTCAGCAAAAAAGCGGCGCAATAACTGGGCACAAATGGCAGGTAAATAACGAACCATATACCGTACCAAGGATAGCCGGTGGGGGCGAGTAAAAACAGTGCCAGCGTCACAACCATCAAAGCTGCTGGCAATGTTTTTGGCGTGCCTTTGCGGGCGAAGCCAAGCCAAAGGCTCAAGCCACTTACGGCCACGGCGACAATGATCCGGGCCATTTGGTCTGCCGTGTCAACACCTGTGCTTTCCAATCCGAAGACCAGCAGAGGGAATAGAAAACTGCTCCGTTGCCAGCTTTGGGCATAGGTGGACAGACCACTATTGTCGCCAAGGGTCAATAGGATTGGTGCGCTTAAGAACAAAAATACCAATGTTACAATGGCGGCACAGCGCAGATATAGGCCCATATTCCCGCGCACGGTTCTGAACAAGATCGGAGCCAGCAAAAGCGGCCATACTTTAACCGCCGCCGCAAACCCGAGTGCTACTGCTGCCCATTGTGGTCGTGCCTTGATCCAAAGCAAACACAAGAGCAAAAAGGGCACGAGGATGATATCCATATGTACTGCGTTGAACCCGGCGTAAACAACAAGCGGGTTTAACACATAAAGCACCGCCCAAAGAGGGTCTCTGCCATAAAGACGCAAAGCCTTGACCATCAACCATACACTTACGGCGTCGATGATAATAAATAATATGCGCAAGACGTTCAGATCAAAGGGTTTAATCAGAGCCGCCAAAGCAAAAACGGATTGCGCCACAGGCGGGTAAATTGTGGTCAAGTCCTGATAATTGATCCGGTCTGCGAAACCATCATTTTCGGCGGAAAGGAGAGCAAGCGTTTGTAGCGAATTCGTGTCACCTTGCGGCGCGGCCTCCAAGACTTGGACCTCCAAGACTTGGGCCGGCGAATAACTGTAAGGGCTAATACCGTGCGTAACAACCGCCCCGTCCCACAGATAACGGTTCCAGTCATTTTCATATATGGGTGTCGACCCCAAAAACAACAGCCGCACAACAAAGCCAACACCCAGGCACAGCCATAAAATCTTATGTGTATTCTGACGTAGCTTTTGGATTGCCAATATTTTTGGGATCAGCCAGATCAACCCCGTCCACACCAAGCCAGCGACCATCATTACCGCAACAAATGCCACATAAGGGTGATCTATGGTTGATGTGCCCGGCGCAAACCGCTCGCTGATCACCCGCACAAATACCAAGGCAAGCGCGATCAGAGCCACGGTGCAGTATAGCAAGATTAATGCAAGACCACCCTCGCCGAAAACGCCTGACCGGCGCTTAAGAGCCGAAACCACCAGTTCCGCGTGATGGCTGAATGCGCTGGGTAACTTGTGGTTTCGGCGGTACGAAATTATCAGTGCGGTAATTCAGTTTTACCACCTTCAGTCCACGTACCTGAGACAACTCATAAGCAAGGTTAGCTTTGGCATGGCTACGGATATGGTCAATAACCGCCTGGTCATCTGCGCCAAACAAATCAGCCTTATACCATTCATAAACCGGCATCACATGGACTTTCTTGTTTCTAATTTTAATTATTCCGTTGGCATTGACATATAGTTTCGCGGCTTTCGCAAGCTGTTCTTGCACATTGGCTGCTGTGAACGAAGCTCTGTGCAAACGCGGGCCACCTTTGACACCCTGGTAAAGTCCATAAACAAGATTGGGTGTATCTTTCCACCCATCTGTGATTTTATTTTCAATGTCAACAATGGATAAATTTACACCGTCAATCATAATCCGCGGATTTGTCCACAATGTCCCTGGTGCATCACCTGTACCGCGAAACTTCTTCAAGTTGGTTTTTTTCGTATCCTCAGTGATGGCTTTGATCACAAGTAGGTTTTGTACATTGAGCCAATAGGCCAATTGCCCGTCGCGGTTTAAGTCTGTTATGTCCTGCCCAGCTAAATACTTGGCATAGGCGTTTAAAAACGGCTTCCCGTCACTGCGTACGGCTTTGTAAAATATATTTGTTCGCCCCCGCTCTTCGACACTAAAGCTCCTTATAAACTGCGTCATAGCCGAGTAATCAAGGTCGGGTATGCTCGCGGTCTGCGTTGTTGCAGCGGGTACAGTGGTTAAGGATGTTGACGACGTTTGGGCGAATGCAGTTGTCATAGATCCAAGGGTTGTCAGAAGAACAGCAGAAGCGATATAACGGTATTTCATGGTAATAAAATCCTCTTAGGCAAATAAATTATAGAGACGTTATTATGCCGTCCCCGTGGTTTGTATTTACCTTCTCTGTATGTTTTTTTGCCCGAAGGCAAAGCAACATGCAATCACAACTTTGTGTTCACCAAAGTGTTTAATACCAAGCCCGTATGCCGACGATGAGAGCGAGTTGGTTGGAGTCGCCGCCAGAGTTGCGGACAATACCTGCCGTTTCGCCGAGATTTTTTTGCCATTCCACACCGATATAAGGGGCAAACTCGCGCCGCCATTCATAACGCAAGCGCAAACCCAGATCAAAGCCGGTAATGCCTGCGCCGATGTCCAGTTCTTCGATATCTTGAGCTGAAAACTCCACCTCAAGACGAGGTTGCAAGAACAGGCGCTGGCTGAGGATGAAATCATATTCCGCTTCAATGCGCGAGGTGAGGTCGCCCTCAGTGCTTAAAAACGCTGCCGCGTCCACTTCAAACCAATAGGGAGCGAGACCTTGAAAGCCAAGCACGGCATGGGTGCGGCCTCTGGGTGCCAGATCATAGCGTATGCCTGCCTGAAAATCCCAAAATGCAGTGACGGGCTTTGACCACAGGGCTTGAATTTCAGCGTCTTCTACTTCATTATCTGTGAAGCTATATTCGCCTTCGGTTTTGATCCAAAGCTTGTGTTGATCCGTGCCGTACCAACCTTGCGCATCCCAGACGAATGTTTCTTCACCATTGGTGAGTTGGGTTTCCAGCCTGTCGCCCATAATGAAAGAGATCGGGCTGTCGCCGTGGGTTTTCATGAGTGCTGCCCTTGACTTGGCCATTTCTTCGGCCCCGAAAATACTGTCGGCCATTGACCACAGCTCTTCGGTTTCGGTTTCGGTTTTGTCGTCCTGGGCATATGCCAAATTTGACAGGCCCAACAGACTTGCGTAGGCGAGAGGGAGGATCGATTTTAACATATTCATTTGCCTGTCTCCTTCATATTCATATCACCATGATCCATTTTGGAGTGATCCATTTTTTCCGTCTTCATTTTAGAGTGATCCATTTTAGAATGGTCCATTTTCATTTTACGCTGGTCTTTGGGCAGCAAAGACACGACCTGCATCATGCCCGCATGCATGTGAAACAGCAGATGGCAATGAAAAGCCCAATCGCCCACATGTTCGGCATTTACATCAAATGACAATTTTTCGCCGGGTTTGACAATGACCGTATGCTTGCGCGGTTTGTGCGTTTTGTTGTCTGGGATACTGGAGGCATCATCGGGAATGACCAGATCAAAAAACATGCCGTGCAAATGAATGGGGTGGGGCATCATGGTGTCGTTAATCAAGGTCATACGCACCCGTTCGCCTTCATAGAATTTTATCGGTTCTTTGACATGGGAAAATTTCACCCCGTCAAATGACCACATATAACGCTCCATATTCGCCGTCAGATGCAGCTCTATCTCGCGTTCTGGCTCCCGCGTGTCCGTATTGGGTTCCAAGGCGCGTAAATCCGCATATGTCAAGGTGCGGTGGGGGACGCTCTCTAGCCCGATGCCCGGCTCATGCAAGCGGTTGACCGGGGCTTCGGCGATATTGATAATGCCCGGCCCGGGTTTGAGACCGGCTTTTTTGACGACCTCTATGGGCGCTTTCATATCCATTTTGCCGTGACCCATCTCGCCATGATCCAGTTTGCCATGGTCCATCTTGTCCATTTTCCCCATTTTTTCCATGTCCATGGCATCGCCGCTCATTTTCTCGCCGCCATGATCCATTTTGCCATGATCCATGCCGTCCATATCGTCCATGCTCATATTGGCGTGATCCATGCCCATATCTCTCATGGTCAGCAGGGGTTTTTCGCGCAACTCGGGCGCGGGGGCGCGCATGCCGGGGCGGGGGCCGAATGTGGCGACCACTTGCCCGGAGCGGTCAATAGATTCGGCGACAAATGCGTACGCTTTGGCTTCCTCTGGCTTAATGATAACATCATAGGTTTCCGCCACACCGATTTGAAATTCGTCAATTTCGAGGGGTCGAAGATTTAGTCCGTCCGCCCCGACTACGGTCATGGGCAGGCCGGGGATGCGGACATTGAAAATACTCATGGAAGAGGCGTTGATAATGCGCAGGCGCACCCGTTCGCCGGGCACAAAAATGCCGTTCCAATTGTCTTCGGTGCCGCGTCCATTGATGAGATATGTATATGTATCCCCGGTGACGTCGGAGATATCGGTTGGCTGCATCCGCATCCGCCCCCAGCGGGCCCGATCCCTAAACGTTCGGCCAAAGCCTTCGTATTTTGCGTCTTCCATAAAATCGGGAATGGTTTGCTTTTGAAAATTGAGGCTGTCGCTCATTTTTTTAAGCTTTGCAAAAATCCGGTGGGGGTTTGTAAATGTCCAATCGGCCAGCACCATCACATATTCACGGTCATATTGCACTGGATCAGCGGCGATAGGGTCAATAATCATTGGTCCGTAATGGCCCATGGGTTCTTGGAGGCCGGAATGGGAATGATACCAATAGGTGCCGTTTTGGGGTACGGAATATCTATATTGGAAGGTTTCGCCGGGTTTAATACCGGGGAAGCTGACACCGGGAACACCGTCCATATGAAAGGGGACGAGTAGGCCGTGCCAATGGATTGATGTGTCTTCGTCCAGGTTGTTTTTGACATTTATTGTGATGTCTTCGCCTTCTGTAAACCGGACGAGGGGTGCAGGTATGGCACCATTGACTCCAATGGCATTGCCAAGACGTCCATTGATACGGGTGGTAAATTTTCCAATTTCCAGATCAAATGTCGTGCCGCTAAGGGTAGGTATGCCAAGGTTGCCTTCGTCGGCGGATCTGGCCCAGGCGGGGATAAGGCTGGTAAGGCCAAGGAAAGCACCACCGCCAGCGGCGGTTTGTATTAAACGTCTACGACTTAGCATAAAAACTCCGGGTAATTATGGGTTGATGGGTATTGGTTTTTGATAAAACATTGTAGCTAATACGTATTCGTATCCATAATCCCTCAAAAATATAGTCAAAACACGGATGTTTTTCATAAACTAAATGTCATGTTATTTGTTGCGAAATGTCCTTGACATGGAGAAAGTTCACGGTATGGAATCGTTCTATATGCGTTTATTGATATCAAAATTTCTGATTTTAAGTTTGTTGTTGGTGACAATGCATTCCGCATTGGCCAATGAATATACGCAATTACCTGTGGATGGTTATGCAGGCAGCTTTACGACGAGCCAACAGGTTCAAAGTGAAAAAATAACCCTTACAAGCGAATTGCCACCGGGTGAAAATATCACAAGCTCGGAATGCAATGTGTGCCATACGGCCCATATATTATTGATATTGGCGCCGGGTCAATTGTCACTGGGAAAATATGTATCCAGCCTGAAAACCATAGGTGAAAACGCCCCGCATCCCGCGCCAATGGACGATATTCCCCACCCCCCTATAATCTTGATTTAATCCTGCCCAAGGGCGGAGTCTGTTTGTGTTTACGGGATAAATGTATGCACGCACCGGTTTCCGCACCCCTTATCTTATGGCTATCGCAGCTATAGCCAAAATCAAGAGTAGTCATAATGAATACGAGAACTTGTGTGCTTTTTAGCACTTTGAGTGCCGTGCTTGTACTAAGTGTAGCACCGGGCGCATTGGCGCAAACGAAGACTAAAAACGGAAATGATTTTCCTGAACTTATCACCTTAACGCCAGTGGAAACCCGCGAATTTGTTACGGCTTCAAGACCGGATATCGTAGGGTTTGTAAGCACGACCATAGACGGACACCCGGCCATGCAGGCGGCGCAAGCCGCAGTGGAGGCCGAGAAAGCCCGCGCACGCGGCAAGGGTCGTAAGCTGTATAATCCCAATTTGGAAGTGGATTTGGAAACGGGGGAGGTCGAGACCGCAACAATAGGTCTGTCCCAAACCATTGACCGTCACGGCAAACGACAAGTTCTGCAAGACGCCGGGCGCGACAATGTATTTGCGGCCCAGGCGGCATTGGAGTTGGTCGAAAAAACATTACAAGCAGAACTGTTACAGGCTTTGTCCGAATACCAGATAAATACTGATATGGTCGCGATGGCCGGGCGCAAGGTTACATTTAGCCGTGATTTCTTGAAATTGGCCGAACGCCGCAAAGCGGCTGGTGATTTGTCCAGCTCCGAAGTCTTAACGGCGCAATTGTCACTGGCTGGGTCGTTAGCAGACTTGGCACGCGCCAAATCCGAAAAGTCTCGTGCGGTTCAAGCCTTAACAACATTAAGCGGGGCCATTCTTACGGACTGGCCGCTTCTGGAGGGAACGCCAAATGGAAGCAGGGCAGTAGGGCGGCAGACAAATCCACAAGATTTGCCGGAAGTGCGTTTGGCAAGCGCCAGGTCGCGGGCGTTTCGTTCACGCATAGCAGTTGCCAAAAAAATGCGCAAAACCGACCCGACGGTCGGTGGGCGTTTGGGCGTGGAAGGTTCAAGTGTACTGTTTGGCGTGACCTTGGCTATTCCCTTGCAAATCAACAATAAATATTACGACAGCATAGATGTGGCCAAAGCCGAGAGCCTTGAGGCGGAAGCCGGATTGGCCCGTATTCGCAGGCAAACCATTGCTCGCTTGCGCGGTACGGAGCGTCGTTTTGAGGCGACGGAACAAGCCTGGAGTGATTGGCAAAAATCCGGCGCGTTACAGCTTGATACTCAGCGTTCTTTATTGAAACGGCTTTGGGAAGCGGGTGAGCTGAATGCCGTCAATTATCTCATTCAGTTTGACCAAACTTTTGACGCAGAGAGCGCGTCTGCCGAACTGAAAGCCGCCCTTTGGCGCAGCTGGTTCGAGCGCCTCGATGCAAGCAATTCAATTCCTCAATGGCTGGAGACCATAAAATGATCAACACAAAATTATATCTGATGTTAAGTGCGGCTCTGCTTTTGGGAGCCAGTACGCAATTTAATAATACATCTTTCACAATCGCCCAGAATGCTTACGCCCAAGAGGTTGAAGGTCATGACGATCACGACGAAAAAGAAGGTGAAGAACACGGCGAAGAAGAAGGCATCGTGGAAATGAACGCCGAAGAGCGGGAAAAAAACGGTGTGACCACGGCGAGGGTTTCTTTGCAATCGCTTGGCAGTGAAATCTCCGCGCCCGGCGAAATTATTCTCAACCAATATAAAACCAGTCGGGTTACGCCGCGTATTTCCGCGCAAATTACTTTGCGCCATGCCAAGCTTGGGAAACACGTTAAGCGCGGCGCACCTCTTGTAACTTTGACCAGCGTCGAATTGGCGCAGGCGCAAGGCAATGCAATTGTCGCCCACCAAGAATGGAAACGGGTTCAAAAACTGGGCCTCGATGTGGTGGCCCAGAGGCGTTATGTGGAAGCGAAAATTGCGGCCCAGCTTAGCCGGGCAAAAATCAACGCATTTGGCATGACACCAAAGGCGGTTAGCAGGTTGATGGCGGGTGGGGATGCGACCAAGGCGACTGGCGTGTTCACGCTTTTTGCGGGTCAATCGGGCACGGTGATGCAGGATAATTTTGTCATAGGCGAAATTATTGAACCGGGCAGGGTGCTGTTTGAAATCAGTGACGAGAGCAAGGCCTGGGTCAATGTAAAGGTTTCCGCAGGAGACGCTGAAAACATTGAAATTGGCGCAATAGTAAGAGTGAAAGCCAGCGGTAGCACCAGAAAAAATGATTGGAAATACGGCAAGGTTTTACAAATGAGTCACCAAATTGACGAGATCACGCGCACATTGCCCGTTCGTGTTGAAATGGATAATGCCGGGGACAGCCTGCATGCGGGCCAATTTGTGACAGCTTATTTGCAGATCGGAAAAGCGGAGAAAACTCTGGCCGTACCCATAGAAGCCGTGACCTTTATGGAGGGGCAAGACGTGGTTTTCGCTGTCGAGGGCGACGAGCTACATCCAACGCCCGTGCAACTAGGTGCCAAGCGCGGCAACTGGGTTGAGATAAAAAGCGGGATTAGCGAAAACACAGAAATCGCCACGTCGCAAATTTTCTTGCTTAAATCGCTCATCCTCAAATCAAAAATGGGATCGGGTCATGGGCATTAGTGTACTGAATTGTATAAAATGCCTTGTAGGGTGGATTAGGCTCTTTGCCGTAATCCACCATTGGCACCCACCGCACGGTGGATTACGCGCAAAAGGCGCTAATCCACCCTACAGGTATTTACAGTTTTCAATCTACCAGTGACGAAATTACAGGAATAAATCATGTTAAATAAACTCGTAGAGTTTTCGCTTCAGTACAAAGTACTTGTGCTGATTACCTTTGGTGTGATCGCCTTTTTGGGCGTGCGTGCCATCAACACAATCCCTATTGACGCATTTCCGGATGTTACGCCGGCGCAGGTCAATATCTATACGGAAAGCCCAGGTTTGGCAGCTGAGGACGTGGAGGAGCTTCTTACATTCCCCATCGAATCCGCTATGGCGGGTTTGCCGGACGTTAAGGAAATCCGCTCGGTTAGCTTGTTCGGCCTGTCCTATGTGGCCGTGTATTTCAAAGACGATATGGACATATATTTCGCCCGCCGCCTTGTGGGCGAGCGCTTGCAAGAGGTCGGTGACCGTATCCCTGAAGGTTACGGCACGCCCGAACTTGGCCCCAATTCATCCGGGTTGGGGCAGGTGTTTTGGTACACATTGGAGCGCGCCGACGAAAAATTGAACGCTGATATTACCGATATGGATTTACGAACTCTGCAAGACTGGACGGTGCGGCTTATCCTTAGAACCGCGCCGGGCGTTGATGACGTAACCTCGTGGGGCGGGCAGGAGCGCCAATATCAGGTGCAAATTGACCCGCTCAAACTGATAAAATTCGGCCTTGGTTTCACCGAAGTTATGGAAGCTATCGAAGCCAATAACCGCCAAGTCGGTGGCCAATATATCGACCAAGGTTCCGAGCAATTTTTGGTACGCGGGCTTGGCCTGGTCAAAAATGAAGCCGATATTGGTGCTATCAAGCTGAAATCCGTAGACGGCACGGCTGTCTATATCCGCGATGTGGCCACGGTAAAGCAAGAAGGCGCTTTACGCTTTGGCGCAGTGACCCGCGACGGCAAAGAGGTTGTGCTGGGCATGGCTTTGTCGCGCATGGGCGAGAACGCTAAAATGGTTGTTGATAATGTCAAAACCAAGCTTGAAACCGTAGAGAAAGCTTTGCCGCCCGGCGTGGTGGTCAAGCCGATTTACCAGCGCACGGACTTGGTTGAAAAGGCGGTGAACACCGCTGAAAAAGCTTTGATCCAAGGGGCCATACTGATTGCGATTGTGTTGTTTTTGTTTTTGGGTGAAATTCGTTCGGCCATTGTGGTCACGACGGCTTTGCCTATCGCTATGCTAATCGCTTTCATCATGATGAACCAGATGGGCCTGTCGGCTAATCTCATGTCGCTGGCGGGTCTGGCCATCGGGATTGGTATGATGGTGGACGGGGCCATTGTCATGGTGGAAAATTCGTTTCGTATAATGGCGGAGCGCAAGTCGGCCAATGAAGATATGGGAGGAAACGGCGAGGTCAACAGAACGGCGGCGGTGCTAACGGCGGCTAAAGAAGTTGCCGGCCCTATGACTTTCGCCATTGCCATTATCATTATCGTGTTCATGCCTTTGTTCACGCTTGAGGGACTGGAAGGTAAATTATTCAAGCCTATGGCCTTTAATATCAGCTTTGCTATGGCCGGGTCTTTGTTTTTAACTTTGACCCTGATCCCGGTTTTGGCGGCTTTGATCCTCAAACCAAAGGCGGAAAAAGACACATGGATTGTGCGGGTGCTCAAGCGCGGCTATCTGCCTTTGCTGGCGTTTTCTCTTAAACGCAAAGCCTTGGTGATGGGCAGTGCAGTCGTCTTGCTCATCGGCTCGCTGAGCCTGTTTCCGTTACTGGGTAAGGAATTTATGCCCCAGCTTGAGGAAGGCTCGATCATGTGGCGGGTGTCGTCTATTCCGTCTACCTCCCTTGACCAGTCTATCAAAATCGCCAAAAGTATTGAAGTAGCACTGAGCGAATATCCAGAAGTTGAAACCACGATTTCCATGATTGGCCGGGCCGAAAAGGGCGAGACTGCGGATGTGAATTATATGGAAGTTTACACCGCTCTAAAGCCTGAAAATGAATGGCCGGGTGACCGCAATATCACCGAGTTGGCCGAAGACATGCGCGAAACCCTTGAGGTGGTTGCGCCCACATCGGTGATCGCTTTCACCCAGCCCATTCAAATGCGGGTTGAGGAGCTTATCTCCGGGGTTCGCGCCACTTTGGCGGTCAAACTTTACGGCGAGAACTTGCAAGAGTTGGACAGGCTTAGCGCCGAGATAAAAGAAGTGCTGGAAGGCATAGAAGGCGTGGCGGATTTGTCGCTGGAGGCCAATATCGGCAAGCCGCAAATCCGTATCGAAGTGGATAGAGCCGCACTGGCCCGCTACGGTATGAATGCGGACGATGTACTAACCATTGTGCGCACCGGTATCGGGAGCGAGCCGGTCAGCACTTTGATCGACGGGGTGAAACGGTTTGAGATAACCACCCGTTACCAAGATGATGCCAAGTCTTCCGTTGAGGCCATAGGCAATATCCCCATGCGGACTGGCGACGGGGCAATAATTCCCTTGTCCAGAGTGACCAACATCACCACTACGGAAGGCTATTCATTTGTACGGCGCGAGCAATTACAGCGCTACGCCGTGATCCAGATGGATGTGCGCGGGCGCGACATTGACAGCTTTGTCAGCGACGCCAACGCCGCCATTGAAAAATCCGTCGAGCTACCGGTCGGGTATTGGACCGAATGGGGAGGTGCGTTTGAAAACCAACAGCGCGCCATGAAAAGGCTCGGGGTGATTGTTCCCGTGACAATTTTCTTTATCTTCGTGCTTTTATACACGGCGTTTAATTCCTTGCGTTATGCCGGAATGATTATTGCCAATGTACCCTTTGCTGCCATAGGCGGGGTGATCGCGCTTTATATTTCAGGGCAATATTTGTCAGTGCCGTCGGCCATTGGATTTATTGCGGTGTTTGGCGTGGCTATGCTGAACGGGATTGTGCTGCTTAGTTTCATAAACGAGCTGCGCGATAAAGGCATGAGCGTGTCCGAGGCCGTGCGCAAAGGCGCAGAACTACGCCTGCGCCCGGTGATGATGACGGCCAGCTCGACCATATTGGGGCTGATCCCCATGCTGCTTTCCAGCGGGGTGGGCGCGGAAACACAGAGACCATTGGCAGCAGTGGTTGTCGGTGGTCTCATTACTTCGACATTCCTGACGCTGATATTATTGCCGCTGATCTATGAATTTGTCGAAGGTCGCAGGGAGCGTAAATTGTTACAAAAACAGGAGGTGACATCATGAAAGAAGTCAAAGCATATATCCATGTAAACCGGGCGGCTGATGTCGTGCGGGTACTTAGAAAAGCCGGGTTTACCTCGTTGATGATGGCGGAGGTCAAAGGCACATTCGAAGCCCTTGACGCCCAGGAGCAGGAGTATTCCACAGAACTGGGTGCTCGTGTTATCACAGAAATAAAATTGGAACTGGTCTGCGAAGCGGAGAAAGTGGACGAGGTGGTCGGACTAATCAAAGATAATGCAAAAACCGGACGCGAAAGATCCGGCGCAATTTATATCAGCGACATCACTGCCTATCATCAATTTTAGGGGGAACTAAAATGAGCAATGAAGTAATATTGCGCGGTAAAATGCCTCTCCTTGGGGAGAGGCCGCGTTCGCTCTTGCGAACTGTGGGTGAGGGGATATACTGCAAGATATGTTGGCAAATGCTATGATTGATGTGTTGCAAACCATATTTCCCCTCACCCTCGCTTCGCTCGACCTCTCCTCCCCAAAAAGCAAAAATGGGAGAGGTGATGAAAACAAGTTTTCATTGGTAGAAATGAGTACACTACCTAAATCCAAATCCAAATGAAGGACGGTGTAGAATGAATGAAATAACGCTGAAAATCGAGGGCATGGATTGCCCGTCTTGCGCCGGGCCGGTTGAAAAGGCGGTACGGGCTTTGCCGGGCGTCAAAGACGTAAGCGTCAATTTTGGCAATGGCAAAATGAAACTAAATCTTGAAGACGGCGGCGTAGATGCAACTGCCCAAACAAAAATGGTCGAGAAAACCATCAACAAGCTTGGTTATAAAATCGCCAAGGACGAAACCGGACATGCGTCCGACGGGCTTGAGGTCTGGTATAAAACCAAACGCGGCCAGCTGGTGGTTTTTACGGGCGTGATGCTGGTGTTGGCTACACTGATTTTCATATTTGCCAAACATGCGGTTGTCAGCCTTGGCGGGTTTGAGATTGAAGTTTACGAACTTGGTTATGCGATTGCCGCACTGGTCGCGCTTATGCCTATGGCTCGAAAAGCCTTTATGTCGGCGCTCGCTGGCAGCCCGTTCACCATTGACACATTGGTGACATTTGCCGTCGTCGGAGCCATCGCCATTCAGGCTTCTGTCGAGGCTGCGGTGGTCGTGTTTTTGTTCGCGCTTGGCGAAATGTTGGAAAGCATGGCGACGGCAAAAGCGCGAAAAAGCGTGCAGGCACTGGCTGACCTCGCGCCGAAAATGGCGTTCCTGGTTCGGGGCGAGGACGTCAATGAAGTGGCGGCGGACACGCTGGTTATTGGCGATGTTGTCGAAATTCAGCCCGGCGGGCGGATACCTGCGGACGGCGAAATTGTCTCTGGCTCTACTTCGCTGGACGAAAGTTCTATCACGGGCGAGAGCATCCCGGTGCGCCGGGGTATCGGTGATGAAGTTTATGCGGGCGCCATAAATGCCGACGGGGTGATCCGTCTGCGCGTTGATAAAACCGCCGAAGATAATATGATCGCTAGGATCATGAACCTCGTCGAGGAAGCCGAAGCCGGGAAATCTCCGACGGCGCGTTTCATTGATAATTTCAGCAAATATTATACGCCCGGCGTTCTGCTGGCCGGGATATTGGTCGGCACAATAGCGCCTTTATTCTTTGGCGGCGAATGGATGGTCTGGATATATAAAGGTTTGGCCATCTGGCTCATCGGTTGTCCGTGCGCACTTGTGCTCTCGACCCCGGCGGCGATTACCTCCGGCATAGCTGCGGGCGCACGCAAAGGTCTGCTCATGAAAGGCGGGGTGGTTTTGGAAGCTATCGGCAAGGTCAGTACAATTGCTTTTGACAAAACCGGGACCCTGACCGAAGGCACACCGAAGGTCACGGATATTCATGTGTTCAAGGGAAGTGAAGCGGACATGATGTCATTGGCGGTGGCGGTGGAGGTCACATCCTCCCATCCGCTCGCAGTGGCTATTGTCGAGGAAGCCGAAAAACGTGGGCTTAAATTCAAGCGAGCCAAAGACGCCAAGGCGCTCTCCGGGCGCGGCGTCGCCGGCATGGTCGGGAAAGCTTTGGTGACAATAGCTTCGCCGAGATACGCCGAAGAAATTTCCAAAATCAGCGACGAGGCGAAGCAGACAATGTTGGACTTTGAGGTGCAAGGGAAAACTCTGGGCGTGGTGGTCAAGGATAAAACCATGCTCGGCGTCATTGCCATGCGCGACGAACTGCGCGAGGACGCACGAGAAGCCATGGACAAGCTCGGCACTATGGGGATTAAAACCATAATGCTGACCGGCGATAATGCCCGCACCGGCAAAGCCATCGCCGCGCAACTTGGCATGGACGTTCAGGCTGAGCTTATGCCGGACGACAAGCTGCGAACCATTGAAAGCCTTAAAGCCGCAGGCAGTGTCGCCATGGTCGGCGACGGCATTAACGACGCCCCCGCACTGGCCCGCGCCGATGTGGGCATAGCCATGGGCAGTGGCACAGACGTAGCTCTGGAAACCGCAGACGCGGCACTGCTGCGAGAGCGCGTCACCGGCATCCCGGCCCTGGTCAATCTCTCCAAAGCGACTATGCGCAATATCCACCAAAACATAGCTTTCTCGCTAATCTTAAAAGCCGTATTCCTGGTAACAACCATGATGGGTGCAACGTCGCTATGGATGGCGATTTTGGCGGATACGGGGGCTACGGTAATCGTGACGCTGAATGCGCTAAGGCTGTTGAGGTTTGACCCTTATAAATAAACCACTACCGACGACAGTCAGTAGTGGTTTATTTACGCCATGATTTCTTTTGCGCGTCTGATTTTCCCAGTAACTCACTCCCAGTAATCTGTTTACAGAGTAAACCAAAGGTTTTATGCGTCGATTCTTTTGATAATGCGTAGCCTCCCTCTTGGAAAAACTGTGCGAGCTTAACTCCGCCGTGGACAGGGGGGCTTTTACAGCGTAAATTGCATCCAACAACAAGGAGTTTCTTATGTCAAAAGGGTTGGTTTGCGTTTTTGGGGCTGACGGGTTTTTGGGCCGTTATGTGGTGCGGCGATTGGCCAAAGACGGGTGGCGCATTCGGGCCTGTGTGCGCCGACCTCATATTGCGGGCGATTTAAAAGTCATGGGCGGGGTCGGGCAAGTACAATTGCTACAAGCCAATGTCCGCTACAAAAACTCTGTGCAAAATGCAGTGCAAGGGTGTGATGCCGTGATCAATTTGGCAGGGCTTGTGTTTGAGCAAGGACGGCAAAAATTTGGTACAGTACATGAACTCGGCGCAAAGAATATTGCAGATGCAGCCGAGAAAAATGGCGTGACAAATTTCGTACATATATCTGCTATTGGCGCCAGCCAGGCCGCTAACAGCAAATATGCGCGCTCTAAAGCAGGCGGAGAACGGGCCGTACAAAACACCGTTGCAAGCGCTGATATTTTGCGCCCTTCAATTCTATTTGGTGAAGGCGACGGGTTTTTCACCCGCTTTGCAGGTCTGGCCGGGATAACACCCATATTGCCCTTGTTCGGCGCAGGTAAAACCCGCTTCCAGCCACTTTATGTGGACGATTTAGCCCAAGCCATTTGCCGGATCATCGGTAAGGGCAGCACCGGAAAAACATGGGAATTAGCTGGCCCCCAAACCTATACTTTTAAGGAGCTGTTACAGTTCACGCTTGATTGTATCGGCAAGAAACGCCTGCTTGTGCCCCTGCCGTGGAGCATAAGTAGCCTGCTCGGTGTGTTTGGAGATTTGTCGGGATATATTCCCTTGGTAAAACCATTTTTAACCCGCGATCAGGTACAAATGCTCAAAACGGACAGTGTGGTTAGCGGTGATTTCCCCGGCTTGTCGGATCTGGGCATTCAAGGCGAAACCATAAGCGCAATCGTACCAGACAGCCTGACGCATTTTAGAAAATACGGGCAGTTTTATCAGTCGCCTGTAAATTAACTGCAATACGAACATTCACAAAAAAACCCGGTCGCAGTGACCGGGTTTTTTTGTATTATATATGTGTTAAACTATGCCTTGGCAGGCTCTTTTTGCGCCCGCGCCAAGGTCATATTGACCAGGCGTTGCCAATTGCCCAATGAGAGCATGTGGGCATATGCTACAGATAGAAAGCCATTGTCCATAAACTCTTTGGTGGTTTTTGCGTCCAGGCCCCGAAGTTTTTCGTCTGAAATCGCAAAGTAATCGGCGATTTTTTGTTTATCGGCGGGCGTGCCGTCGGCGTTTTGGCCTTGGAAATTCATTTCCTTTTGCTCAAACAGATCAAGCTCCTTGAACCGGGCAATCATTTGTTCGGTTGCCCGGCGATCTTGCTCAAATTGTTTCAAAAACTCAAATGCCTCATTGGTAAACTGGGACGGCTCATCGCCATCAAAGAACGACTGTGTCGGATCTTTCTTGGTGACACATTCCGCTTTCTCGTCAACACAGACCACAAACCGGTCATTTTCCTGGTCGCCGGCCAATACAAATGGATAACGGCGGGCAAAGGCTGGCATGTAATAGTGATTGTCAAATTGTCCGTCTGTCACGAACAGATTTTCATTGGCACGAATACCCATAACGGCCAAAGGTGACCGGTCATCGCCCGCGAAAATGATTGGGAAACTGGCACTAGCCGAGCCAAATTCTGGCGCGGTAAGTGGCATGAAATGGGATTTTTCCATAAATTCAAATGGTTTATCCACCGGTTTGACGCCAAAATTTGCATGTTTGTCTTTGGTCAAGGGTTGCGGGTCTTGATACATCATCACATTTCCGGTCACATTTGGTTGGTTTTGTGGTGGGGTTTTCGGGGTTGTTGGTTTTTTGGCCATGTTTATTCCTCAAGTTTCCGCTTCTATGCGGTCTGTAAATCTAAAATCCGGGCGTCATTAGCCCATGTTTGCCTCTGCTTCAATGGTTAAAACATATTGATTGATGGCTCTTATGCACATCTTAAGCCAAATTCACAGGTGCAAAGTCAAATGTTTATGTTATTATGATGCAAATAAGAGGCGAAGGGGGGAGCGAAAGCGACCGACCGGGAGTTATTCAAAGAGGGCTTTATGACAAATTGTAAACACGAACATGAACACAAAACGCCAGAGCAGTTATTAGAGACGGCCAGGGCGATTTGTGAGGAGAAAGGACGACGGTTCACGAAACTGCGTGAGCATGTGTTCACATTGATCGCAAAAAGCAAAACTCCGGTGAAAGCCTATGATTTATTGGATCAACTCAGGCCGGAATTTGGCTCGCCAAAACCACCAACTGTTTACCGGGCTTTGGAATTTCTCGCTGGGCTCGGCCTGGTACACCGGGTTGAGGCCCTCAACGCCTATATTGCTTGTGACCATTCCCTTGATAATTATAAAGACAAAGGCGGGCATATCGCGGAATTTTTCATTTGTGAACAATGCGAGAATTTAGAGGAACGTTCCGCCAATGACCATATTGATTGTGTGCCGGGCGGGTTTGAAATCCGCCGCTCTGTGATCGAGCATTACGGCATCTGCAAAAACTGCGCCGCGTAATAATTATGAGCGGTTTAATCGAGACATGGCGCGGCGAAGCCTTGGCCTGGGAGGCGGACGAGCTTGGCCATATGAATATGCGCTATTACTTTGACCGCGTTCTTGAAGCCCGTGCACGGTTCGCCCACCATCTGGGCTTGCCTCCCATATACAAAACCACATCCCTCAGCACATTGGTACCGACCAACCAGCATATCAAATATATTAAGGAATTACGCCCCGGTCACGGCATGGCAGTATCTACGGGTGTGGTGAATTTGGGCGAGACCGACATCACACTTGTTCATGTCATAACTGGCGTCGATGATGTTGCGTCCGCGACGATTACTGAAACCTTGTCCCATATTGCTGTGCGCACCGGCATTCAATTTTCCTGGTCAAAGCGTACCAAGGCGCAAGCCGAACGGTTGATGATTGACGTACCGGAAATAGCAAAACCGCGCAACATTGACCCTTATGAAATTTCGGACGAGGATTCTGATCTGGCGACAATGCAAAAAGCAGACGAATTTGGCTTGCAAGCTATCGGACGCGGGGTCTTTAGACCATCAGAATGCGATGTGTTTGGCCATGTGTTGCCAACGGCTATTGTCGGGCGCATCTCGAACTCCGTGCAACATCTTAAAACCGCCTGGCCGGATCTGGATTTTGCCTCGGATGATGGTATGAGCGGAGTTTTGCTCGAAGCCTGTGCGCGGCATAAGCGCCGCCCCAAAGCAGGTGATTTGTATGAAATCCGCTCAGGCCTCCGTAGCGCCTCCACTCATGTACGCGAATTATGTCACTGGGTGTTAGACCCGGTAAGCGGAAAATGTTGGAGCAGTTTTGTCGGCGTTGGTTGTCGCTTTAATCTGAAAACCCGCCGGTTGGTCACGATAGATGAAACAACATTGGCGCTCTTGAACAAGGGCGTCGTCAAGGGCTTAAAGCCCTGATGACCCGACAAGGATTTGCCGCAAAGCCTCAACACTAATTTCAGGTTTTGTGACTGGAAAAAAATGATCCCATTCAGGATGATAGTCTATCCGCAAATTGGGGTTTTTACGCCGGGCGCGCACCATCCATCTCTGTGATTGTTTGACAAAATCCGTAATCATTATATGTGAACCAGCAGGCAGGTTTGCGATACGACCCTTCATGTTTTGGCCTTGATGAACATAGGGATATTGTTCCCATTTCGGGCGGCATGCCAAGCGAACACCGTCTGCATATTCCACAAAACCATCATGGATATAGTCTTTCAAAACCTCTTCAGGAAAATGCTTGAACGGCCCACGTTCGTGGTAGCGTTTAAATGCATCTTCCCGTGAAGCAAATATTTCGCGCCGCCGCCCGGCGTTTTTGGCAAATGGGTAGTTTCTTAGTAATATCCCTCGCCCTGTCTCGCTCATCATGATGAGCCGTACATACATAGGTAAAACTATGGGGTCAAAAGCCAATATCTGAATAATTTTCTCCGGCACCATATTTGCGGCGATGATCGCCGTATTTGCACCCAGGGAATGCCCTGCAAGAATAACCGGCCCATCAATATGGGCCTGCAAATAAGCAGCCAAGTTTTTAGCGTAATTGGTATGGCTGGTCAGGTGTAAATCATCGGTCGGCAGAGTTGTCCGCCCATGTCCGCGCAAATCTAGCGCCAAAACATGCACACCGAGCGGTGCCAAAATACTGCGGTAGGTCAAACCGTTAAAGCCATTCGCATGTAGAAAAACCATTTTTACAGGCGCGTCGATTGGCCCAAAATGCACGCCCGACATTGTCCCGCCCAGCATAGCCACCTTGCTTCGGTGAATATCAAGCTTGCGGTCATATACAATATCCATAGGCAAATTTATGCAAAATTCATCGGGGTGTGTAAAGCTGCAACTTTGCAAGTGGGTGCATAGGTGCTATGCGAAATCAAACCGGATCTGTTACGCTTGCGACCTCTTTATCCGCCCATTTCATCACCAGGATGGAGATAGGTGCCAGCAAGGCAAAGCCGCCAATGAGCGGCAAGACTGTACCCGTGTACATTTGCCCAATTAGCATACCAATGCTAAGCGAAATCGCGCCGGAGACAAACCCGACAACGGACGAACCAAACCCGGCGATATGGCCAACCGGCTCCATAGCCACGGCGTTGACATTGCCAAACAAAATGCCCAACAGGAAAAATGAAAACCCGGCCCAAATCATAAATGCTTCCAGAGGCAACACCCCGCCGCTCGCCACTGCGGCAACAAAAAACCCGCCTGACCACACCGCTTTGGCAAACAGCGCCCATTTACATAATTTGCGCATACCAAGCTTCATAACCAGCCTGGCGTTTACGAAAGCCGCCATGCCGATACAAATCGCCAATGCGCCAAAATAATAGGGGAAGTTCTTTTTGATCCCGAATATATCTGCAAACAATTGCGGGGAGGTCATCAAATAGGCGACGAAAGATCCAAAAACAATACCCGCCGCCAGTGCATAGCCGCTGGTGACACGAAAACTAAGTGCTTCACGAAAGCCGCTTATGACCCGCCTCAAGGATAGTTTTCTGCGAAACTCCGGGTGCAGAGTTTCGCTTTGGCGTAACCCGTACCAAAGCCCGACAAATACCGCCATAGCCAACAGAACAAAATATATGGCCTGCCAGTTCCATATGTCCGCGATAAATTGACCCAGCAGAGGTGCCAAGGCCGGGACGATAATGAAAAACGACATAATGAATGAGGAAACCTTCGCCATTTCGCGCCCGGAATAAATATCGCGCACTACAGCTATAGAAACAATGCGCGGCCCCGCCACGCCTATGCCCTGCAAGAACCTGCCGAGCAGCATGGTGTCGAAATCTTTGGCAAACATGGCTAGCAAACAGCCTATGGTAAACAGGACTAGCCCCGCATAAATCGCAGGCTTTCGCCCCACTGCATCTGATATGGGGCCGTAGGCAAGCTGCCCAATCGCCAGGCCCAAAAACACGGCCCCAATGATCAATTGCGGCTTATTTGGATCGATAACCCCCAAGTCCCGACCAATCACATCAATCACCGGCAACATGGCATCAATAGACAAAGCCGCCAGCGAAATCATATAAGCCATCATAGCCGCAAATTCGGGCAAAGAGAGCTTTGGCTTTTGTGTGGTTTGTTTTTGTAACATTACGCCTGATTAACGCCTTGGTGAATTCAGGCAAGTGTTTTCAAGGGTGTGCTAACAATTATAATGGGTTATAAATTTTTCTGGTATTTTATGAACACGGTTTTTTTGGCGGTTTTGTTATAGAGATGTTGGGCGCGTTTGTTGTAGTCTTCGGTTAGCCAGTAAACCTGATCAGAGCCTTTGGCGCGGGCGGCATCGGCCACCGCTTCTATCAGGGCGCGACCTGCACCTGTGTTACGGGCGGCTGTGGCGGTGAATAAATCTTCCAGATAACACCGCGGGGCTTTGGCCCATGTTACGGGGTGAAACAGATAATGCACCAGCCCAATGGGCATATCATCTTCGTCTACTGCGCACAGGCCGTGAATGCCGGATTTTGCGTCTGTCAACCTGGCCCATGTGGTTTGGGTGATATCGTCCGCAAGCTCAGTGCGGTAATATTTTAGATATCCCCGCCACAATGCCAGCCAGGCTTCGTAATCGTCTTCGGTCAACGGACGGATTGATATTGTCATTTTATGCCTCTTGTAAAACTTTTCCCCCCGGCAGCTTGGCGTCCGGGGGGCGGTGATATAATGGTTCAGCCGGGTGTGTGGCGGGTGTTGCTTCCAGACCGAGCCATGCCAATTGGGCCGGGCAAATATAGGTGCTTGCTTGGTCTGCGCCCAGTAATTTTATATCCAGCAATATCGCGCCACTGCCCGTGATAATATCGGCTTTTAGATCACCGTTCAAATCTTGGGGGGTACATGTTTTGTGGTCTTGTACGGGGGTGCCGTTTTTATATATTTGCGCACAGACCTGACCGCGCTTTACGTCGGCAACAGACAAAACGGTTTTGCTACGCTTAGGATCAACATTGGCGGCCCAGACCTGTAATGCTGACAGACCGACAAGTGGGGTTTTGTGGGGTAATGCCAGACCTTTGGCAAAGGCCAAACCTATGCGCGGCCCGGTGAAACTACCCGGCCCCGTACAGACGGATATTTTATCTAGATCAGAAGGCTGCACATCGGCGGTGCGCAAAACGTCCTGTACCATATCCGCCAAAGCTTCTGCGTGGCCTTTCTTGTTATTCCCTGGTTTGTTATTCCCTGGGCCTATGTTTTGGCGGCGCAACTCCAAAATCCGAGCTTCGTCCACGAGCGCCACACTGCACCACGGCCCGGTCGTATCAATACCCAAGCAGATCAATTAGAAAGCTTCTTCGACGCTGGTGACTTCGGGTACATAATGTTTAAGCAGGTTTTCAATGCCGGATTTAAGGGTCATGGACGAGGACGGACAACCCGCACAGGCGCCGCGCATTTGCAAAAACACCGCGCCCGTGTCTATGTCAAAGCGCTTAAACACAATATCGCCGCCGTCCTGGGCGACTGCTGGGCGCACCCGTGTATCGATCAACTCTTTGATCTGTTCGACGATCTCAAGGGTCTCGCCCTCATAAACTTCTTCTTCGACCTGGGCGCCGTCTTCAGAAATGACCGTGCCGCCGCCCACATAAAAATCCATAATAACCCCCAATATGGCAGGCTTGAGATGTGGCCAATCAGCATTGGCGCTGCGGGTCACAGAAATAAAGTCTCGGCCAAAGAAAACACTTTCCACATTCGGGACGCTAAACAATTGACCCGCCAAAGGCGCATGGCTGGCAACATCGCCTTTATTGACCTCCAATGGTGGCAAACCTTCAGTCATAACATCACATCCCGGCAGAAATTTCAGTGTCGCCGGATTGGGCGTGTCCTGGGTTTGAATAAACATTCTACTCTCCAATTGCTTTGCTTATATCTGGCGATAGCCTAGTTTAGTTACACTAGTTTAGTTACGGGGGGCAAGAATGCAAGCCTGCTATTTTTATTACATGTTTACCATGCTTGCTAAGGCGGTTTTTACTGCACTGGGTTAACAGGGGGCATGGGACGCTTTTCAAACATTATCACACCTTCGCATGTGGCCACCAAGCTTAGTGCCGAAATTAAACCGCTTGCACCTGTTAGCGCCGTTGAGCTTGTGGCCGATACGCCACCGCCAAAACCCGCCGGGAAGAAATTAAGCCCGGACGCCTTGCAAACCAGGCAACGCCTGCACGCTATGCTCATAGACGATCTGGATTTGTCGATTTTGGACAAGCTGGACAAGGGCGAAATGCACGGCCAGATCGAAGCCCGCGTCGGGCAAATCGTCAAATCGGAAAACATGAAGCTGAACCGCAACGAAATCCATGATTTGTCTGGCTCAATTATCGACGAAATGACCGGGCTGGGGCCTCTGGAGATTTTGTTAGCGGATGACAGTATCAGCGATATTCTGATCAATACCCATGAGCAGGTTTATATTGAGCGCGGCGGGGAATTGGTGCCAACCGATGTACGTTTCGCCGACGAAGCTCATTTGCTGCGCATTATCAATAAAATTGTCGCCGCCGTAGGGCGCCGGGTTGACGAAAGCCAACCCATGATGGACGCAAGGCTGGCGGACGGAAGCCGGGTCAATGTCGCTATCTCGCCCATAGCAGTGGATGGGCCTTTAATGTCCATTCGCAAGTTTTCTAAAAACCCGTTTACTTTGGATAAGTTGGTCGAATTTGGCGCGGCTCCTGAAGCCGTGGCAGAATTTTTGTGGGCGGCCTGCAAGGCCAAAGTAACCATATTGATTTCGGGCGGTACGGGGTCTGGTAAGACCACTTTGCTCAATGCCATGTCGCAATCCATTTCCCATAAAGAGCGCTTAATCACCATTGAAGACGCCGCCGAGTTGCAACTCCAGCAACCCCATGTTTGTCGCATGGAAACACGCCCACCCAATCTTGAAGGTAACGGCGAAATCCGCCAACGCGAGCTGGTCAAAAACGCTCTTAGAATGCGCCCAGACCGGGTGATATTAGGAGAGGTGCGCGGCGAGGAAGCTTTTGATATGCTACAAGCCATGAATACGGGCCATGAAGGTTCGCTGGCCACACTGCACGCCAATACGCCCCGCGACGCCATCACGCGCCTGGAGCAAATGGTCGGCATGGGCGACATTAAAATCAGCCCCGAAGGGGTGGCCGGGCAGATTTCGTCCGCTATTGGTTTGATTGTGCAAGCACAGCGTTTGTCAGACGGGCAGCGTAAGATCACTAGTGTCACCGAGATCACCGGCATGGAGGGTAAAATCATCCAGATGCAGGAAATCTTCAACTATACCCGCACTGGGTCTGGCCCCAAGCATGAGGTTATTGGCGAATTTCGAGCTACGGGTATTCGCCCGCGCTGTCTCCATGAAATTATCACCAGCGGTATTGAAATAAACCAAGACATGTTTGAGCCAGGCGTTATGCAAGAGGGGCGAACTTCTGATCGTCCCATATCTGAACGGATCCCATAAAGCATGAGCGGTGGTGCAAACATTGTCATATATTTACTGGTGTTCGCCTGCGCATTTCTGCTTATGCAATTGGTCATTGGTGCCAGTCGGCAAAGTGCGCGGAAAGTCAAGCTGGCCAATGTTCGCTTGAAATTGTTAGCCCGTGGAGAAAACCCGGCCCACGCCTTACAGGCCCTCAAGCGCTCACGCGGGCTTGACGAAACAAACAAGATGGCAAAACTTCTCAAATGGCTGAACACTTTGGTTGTTCATTCCGGACTACATATTGGCGCATATGGCGTCTATATGGCTATGTCTGTATGTGCATTTGTTACGGCAATCACGGTGTTCTGGTTTAGCAGAAATTTTTTGTTGTTCGGGATGGGGTTTTTAATCGGGTTTGCTTTGCCCGTAGGCATAATTATTATAATCGCCAAGCTTCGCCGCAAAAAAGCTATTAGCCAATTACCCGATGCTTTGGATGTGATCGTTCGTTCCTTGCGTGCCGGTCATCCTGTGCCTGTTGCCATTGACTTGGTTGCCCGCGAAATGCCCGACCCCATTGGCACCGAATTTGGTATGGCGGGAGACGAAATCACCTACGGTACAGAGCTTGGTACCGCTATACAGCGCCTGTCTGACCGCGTGGGCCATGTCGATTTTGATATGCTGGCTGCGACCATACGTCTGCAATCCCGCACGGGGGGTAATTTGGCCGAGCTTTTGGCGAACAACGCCCATATGGTGCGCGAACAGCAAAAAATGCGCTTGAAGATCAAAGCTGCCTCTTCGGAAGGTCGGATGTCCGCCCTAATTTTGAACATCGTACCTATATTGTTATTTGCAGCCATCAACATATTATCTCCAGAATTTTACGGAGATACCTGGGGTGACCCCATAATCAAAAAAGGCCTGATCGCTGCCGTAATTTGGATGATATTAGGCAATTTGGTGATCCGCAAAATGATTAACTTTCGGATTTAGATATGCTGTCAAACCTTGCTCCAAACCATGTTTTCTTACTTGTGACTTTATTCTTGGTCATCTCGCTTACAGGTGCGGCAGTTGCTATTCGGTCGGCCCTAAGCCATAATAAAATCATGAGCCGAAGGTTAGCCGGCGTCCCCAGTGTTGGTGTTAAAGGTGTTGGCGTAAAGAAAAGTCGCCGCGCCAAATCCAAAGCCGCTACACCCAATATGATTGCAAAGTTTGGCCAACACTTGACCTTGCCTGGCCCGGAAGAAATTTCGCGTATTCGTTTCAACTTATCCCAGGCCGGGTTTTATACGGTTAAATCTATCCCGACTTTTTATGCCGTGCGGCTCGTGTCTTTATTATTACCGCAGTTCGTTTTACTGATTTATTGGGGCCTATTTGCCAATGATATGGCAACCAAAACCCTTATACAGATTTCCGTCGCCCTGATTATCGTGGGCCTGTTTGCGCCCAACCTGTATTTGCGACACCGCATCAAAAAACGCAAAATGCAAGCCCGTGACGGTTTTCCTGATATGATGGATTTGCTCTTGGCCTGTATTGAGGCAGGCTTGGGTTTGGACGCAGCCCTCAACAATGTTTCCAAAGAGCTTGGCAAGCGTTTTCCGGTGATACAGGTTAACCTTGATTTGCTGAATTTGGAACTAATGGCCGGGCGAACTCGATCAGAAGCGTTTAAAAACTTCGCCGAGCGCCTTGGGTTGGAAGAGGCGGCCGCCCTTAATATCATGCTCAAACAGTCAGAAGAAATGGGTAGCTCTCTCGGGCAGGCATTGCGAACATTCTCTGAGGAAATGCGCAGTAAGCGCATGTTACGCGCCGAGGAGAAGGCTATGTCTCTACCTGCCAAAATGACTGTGCCGCTTATTTTGTTTATTTTTCCGACCATTTTATTGATGTTGTTCCTGCCCGCAGGTGTCAGGTTATCGGGAGCCTTTCTATGAAACACTTAGCTATCATAATATGCGCAGGGCTTATATTAAGCGCTTGTGAAACGACAAAAGGTGTTGAAGGCGCTGAAGTTAAAGTGCGACCAATTGTGCAAACATCTGCATCAGAGCAACCCCAAAAAATTGATGTAAGCGTCCAGTTTACCAAGGCTGCTCAATTGCAGGCTTCCGCTGATTTTATTGGCAGTTATGAAGCTTATAAAGTTTTACTCTTACGCATGGACATGGGCCATACGGGGCGCAACCAAGCTTTGCTTGGCTTGGCCGACAGCGCTTTGGCGCTTGCATGGCGAGATGATAAATACGCCGCTCAGGCCCGTAAAGTTTATCAAAAAATTTCGACGGGCACTGCACTTACTCAGCCGCAAAAACATCAAGTTGAGTCCGGATTGCTCTTGCTCGATTTGGTGGACTATACCCCCGAAGCGGCCGAGCGGCATTTAGAACAAACCTTGCAAGATAGCCCGGATGATCCGCGCTTATGGAATGCTTTGGGCCGTTTGCATGACCAAAATAGTGATTGGCTGGACGCGCTGGATGCTTATATCAAAGCCCTGTCCGTCGCCAAGAAAAATGGTCAAAGCGTGGCTTCTGTTCACAATAATATGGGCATGTCTTTGTTGATGCAAGGCCGCAAACGAGAAGCCCTCACCAAGTTTGAACAAGCGGTTAAAGCCAAGCCGGACATGACTATTTATGACAATAATTTGAGGCTTGCCCAAACATTATCGGGCCAAACGACGATTGCCTTAAAAGGCCTCAGCGACACAAAAATTGCACAAGTTTACAATGATGCAGGCGTCATTGCCCAAGCCCAGGGCGACCACAAAAAAGCCATCGCGCTCTATAGAGAAGCCATAGAAAAAAGCCCGTTATACTTCAAATTGGCCGAAGAAAATTTGGCGGCGTTGGGAATGAAAAACTCCGTGAAAGCTATGCCTTAAAATTGCTTCTTGCTGGCTGTGAGCCATCACATTACCACCCCATTAGCCACACTAGAGCGTTCCCTGATAAACCATATTCATTTGACTTTAGGGTAGAATTTATATATGTGGGGTTGAATTGACCCAATCTGTGTATGTGTTACTAGGTGGTCATGTGTCATTTTGGAGATTTTATGCCTAAGATCGCGACCAAGATAAATCCTGACGCGCCGGAGTTTCACACGAATGCCGAGGCGATGAGGGCGTTGGTGGATGATTTGCGGGCCAAGGTCGCAGGGATTGCCCTGGGTGGGCCGCAGCGGTCTCGAGACCGGCATTTAGCACGGGGCAAACTATTGCCGCGAGAGCGGGTGGAGCGCCTTTTGGATCCGGGTACACCGTTTTTGGAAATTGGACAATTTGCGGCTTACGAAGTTTATGACAGCACCGTACCTGCTGCCGGGGTGATTGCCGGAATAGGCCGGGTATCAGGGCGCGAATGCATGATTGTGTGCAATGATGCTACGGTTAAGGGCGGGTCTTATTATCCGCTGTCAGTCAAGAAGCATTTGCGCGCCCAAGAAATTGCCCGCGAAAATCATCTGCCGTGTATTTATCTGGTGGACAGCGGCGGGGCAAATTTACCGCGCCAGGACGAGGTGTTTCCCGACAAAGAGCATTTTGGCCGGATATTTTATAATCAGGCGACTTTGTCTGCCGCCGGGATTGCGCAAATTGCTGTGGTTATGGGATCATGTACGGCGGGTGGGGCTTATGTTCCCGCTATGGCGGACGAAAGCATTATTGTCGCGGATCAAGGCACGATATTTCTGGCCGGGCCGCCTTTGGTTAAAGCGGCGACAGGCGAAGTGGTCAGCGCCGAGGATTTGGGCGGCGGTATGTTGCACGCCAAAACTTCCGGCGTGGTTGACCATTTGGCCAGCAATGATGAACATGCTTTGGCGATTGCGCGAAATTCTGTGGCGGCTTTGGGTACACACGAAAAATCCTATGCACCCGCTGGCAGCGAAGACCCAGCATACGACGAAGACGAATTGCTCGGTATAATTCCCGAAGACACTCGCAAGCCATTTGATGTGCGCGAGGTGATTGCCCGCATAGTTGACGGTTCCAAATTTGACGAATTTAAGAAATTATACGGCGAGACTTTGGTGTGCGGTTTTGCCAAAATCCACGGTTATAAAGTTGGCATCGTTGCCAATAACGGCGTGCTGTTTAGCGAAAGCTCCCTCAAAGGCGCGCACTTTGTCCAGCTTTGCGCCAAGCGCAAAACCCCGCTGGTGTTCCTGCAAAACATCACCGGCTTTATGGTCGGCTCTAAATATGAAGCGGGCGGTATCGCCAAGGACGGCGCCAAATTGGTCACGGCGGTGGCTTGCGCCCAAGTGCCGAAGTTTACCATCGTCATTGGTGGCTCTTACGGGGCGGGGAATTACGGCATGTGCGGACGGGCATATTCGCCAAGGTTGATGTTCATGTGGCCCAATGCCAGAATTTCCGTCATGGGCGGCGAGCAGGCGGCAAGCGTGCTGGCTACTATCACAAGAGACGGCAAAGAACGGCGCGGCGAGAAGTGGAGCTCCGAAGAAGAGGAAGCGTTCCGCAAACCCCTGCTGGAAAAATACGAGCGCGAAGGCCACCCATATTATGCCAGCGCAAGGCTCTGGGACGACGGCATCATCGCGCCAACTGACACACGCAGGGTGCTTGGGCTAGGGCTGGCTATGGCGGCGAATGCGCCGGTGGGTGATACCGAATTTGGCGTGTTTAGGATGTGATGATGATAGAACAACACGAAACACTCCTTCCCTCATTCTTCATGGGGGAAGTGCCGAAGCGAAGCGTAGGCGATGGGGGCGTGCGCCTCTTGCGCACTTCGGAATTTCAGGGAAAACCAATAGTTCAGAAGCGTGCAAAAGCACGCGCCCCCATCCCCCCTTCGGGGTACTCTTTCGCGTCACGGGGCATTTGCCTCGCTTTGGCTCAAACCCGTAAACGGAGGAAGGAAAGAGCATCATGACCAAAATTAAAAAAATCCTTATCGCCAACCGGGGTGAAATTGCTGTTCGCGTTATGAAGACTTGTCGCAAGATGGGTATTGGTAGTGTGGCGGTTTATAGCGATGCTGACCGCAAGGCTTTGCATGTACGGATGGCGGATGAGGCGGTACATATTGGGGCCAGCCCTGCGGCAGAGTCATACCTTGTCATTGATAAAATCATTGAGGCTTGTAAATCGTCTGGCGCAGACGCGGTGCATCCGGGTTATGGGTTTTTATCGGAGAACCCGAAATTTGCTCGTAGACTCAAAAAAGAGGGCATTACATTTATCGGGCCTAGCCCCGAAAGCATGGAGGCTATGGGCCTTAAGGACGCCGCTAAAAAACTAATGGAAAAAGCGGGCGTGCCCGTGACACCGGGCTATCACGGCAAAGACCAGGACGCCAAACTCCTGAAGGCCAAAGCCGGCATGATTGGCTATCCGGTGTTGATCAAAGCCATTGCGGGCGGCGGCGGTAAAGGTATGCGCAAGGTGGAGCGGGCGGATGATTTCGCAGACGCGCTAGCCAGCTGTATGCGCGAAGCCAAATCAGCGTTCGGGGATGACCGGGTGCTAATCGAGAAATATATTCTTAGCCCGCGCCATATAGAGGTGCAGGTGTTCGGCGACACCCACGGCAATATCGTCCACATGTTCGAACGAGATTGCTCCCTACAACGCCGCCACCAAAAGGTTATAGAAGAAGCGCCAGCGCCCGGCATGACGGACACAGTACGCAAAGCCATGACCGACGCCGCCTGCGAGGCGGCGCAGGCGGTCAATTATGTCGGCGCAGGCACGGTAGAGTTTATCGTGGACGGCTCCGGGAAACTGCGCAAAGACGGTTTCTGGTTCATGGAAATGAACACAAGGTTGCAGGTGGAGCATCCGGTCACGGAAATGATCACCGGACTGGATTTGGTGGAGTTACAGATAAAGGTCGCGCAGGGGGAGAAGCTCCCGAAGCAAGGTGAAATTAAGATGGAAGGCCATGCGATTGAAGCACGGCTCTATGCCGAGGATCCAAGAAACGAATTTTTGCCGAGTATTGGGAAAATAATTTCAATTGATACTGAAAATTGGTCAAATGAAGAAGGTGGCTTCAGGGTCGATACTGGTGTCGAGGCTAATGACGGTGTGTCGATTTATTACGACCCAATGATTGCTAAAGTAATTGGGTATGGTGATACAAGGTATATCGCAAACGTAAACCTAAGGTTTGGTATTTGTGATATTGAAGTGGTAGGGCTAAATACGAACAGCCATTTCCTTGTAAATTGTGTAGACAAGCAAGCTTTTAGAGACGGTAATATTTCTACTGGTTTTATTCAAGAACGTCCTGAACTTGTCGGAACTGATATTCGCTCAAAGCCTGAGCTTTTTGCTCTGGCGGCGTTAGTCTTAAAAAAGAAAAATTCTAATAACAACCATTCACTCTCTTTCCCACATTGTGGTTGGAGGCTTAACCAAGCGGCACGAAATATACAGTATTTTACACTAGATGGCAAAAACAAAAAAGTTGAAATTCTAAAAATTACTAGCAGTTATGCAACGGTGTCCGTTGATGATAAACCTCCATTCAAAGTCTATCTAACTGCTGGTTTAAAGCTGCGTGGCGGAGACCTCTCTATCGATTCTTTATATGATCCAATTCCTGCTTTGATATATTATGGCGAATGGGAAATTTTCATTCGTGAAGATTATATCTACTTTTTACGCAATGGCGCTTATGCGAAAGTCGAAAGATATAACCCAGAAGCCAATGCTGAAACGGCTACAGGCGGTAACACCCTTACAGCCCCCATGCCGGGCAAAATCATTGCTGCTAATGTCAAGCCTGGTGATGCGGTCAAGTCTGGCGACAAGCTGATCATCATGGAGGCCATGAAAATGGAGATGTCGCTGGAGGCACCACGGGACGGGGTTGTGGCGGCGGTGAATTGTGCGGCGGATGCTTTGGTGGCGGACGGGGACGTTTTGTTGGAGTTGGAGACGGAAAGAAAAGAATAACCTCTCCTTGGGGAGAGGCCGCGTTCGCTCTTGCGAACTGCGGGTGAGGGGAAATAATGATGCCCTCACCATCAAATAAGTACGGGAAATTATTTCCCCTCACCTCAATCCTCTCCCCAAGGAGAGGAGGTAAAGAAAGAATACGAGACTATTATGACCACCACATACCCAAGCCTGAAATTCAACCTCGGCGAGACTGCCGATATGATCCGCGACAGTGTTCACGGGTTTGCGCAAAAGGAGATCGCGCCGATTGCTGCGGACATTGACCGCAACAATCATTTTGACCGTTCGCTTTGGAACAAGATGGGCGAGCAGGGTCTGCTCGGGATTACCGTAGAGGAAGAATACGGCGGTGCCGGGCTTGGTTATTTGGAACACGCGCTTGCCATGGAAGAGATTAGCCGGGCGTCTGCCTCGGTTGGTTTGTCCTACGGGGCGCATTCCAATCTTTGTGTCAACCAGCTCAGGCGTTGGGGCACGGGCGAACAAAAACGCAAATATCTGCCCAAATTGGTTTCGGGCGAGCATGTGGGCGCTCTTGCCATGAGCGAACCGGGGGCTGGCTCTGATGTGGTTTCCATGAAGCTCAAGGCCGAGAAGAAGGGCGACAGATATATCCTGAACGGCAATAAAATGTGGATCACCAACGGGCCGATTGCGGACACTCTAATCGTTTATGCCAAGACCGACCCGGAGGCTGGCTCGCGAGGTATCTCGGCCTTTATCATCGAGAAAGATTTCAAGGGTTTCTCCACGGCGCAAAAACTGGACAAGCTCGGCATGCGCGGCTCGGATACTTGCGAGCTGGTGTTTGAAGACTGCGAAGTGCCCGCCGAAAACCTGATGGGGCCGCTGGGCAAAGGTGTCGGAATTTTGATGTCCGGGCTGGATTATGAACGTACGGTTCTCTCGGCTGGCTCTATCGGGATCATGCAAGCTTGCCTGGACGTGGTGCTGCCCTATGCCCATGAGCGCAAACAATTCGGCAAATCCATCGGCGAGTTTCAACTGATCCAGGGCAAGCTGGCTGACATGTATGTGACCACAAGCACGGCTCGCGCTTATACTTACGCCGTGGCCCAGGCTTGCGATCGGGGCGAAACAGCCCGTAAGGACGCCGCCGGGGCTATTTTATATGCCGCCGAGAAAGCGACACTCATGGCTCTGGACGCCATCCAAATCCTCGGCGGAAACGGCTATATCAACGAATACCCTACGGGCAGATTGCTCCGAGACGCCAAGCTCTACGAAATCGGTGCTGGTACCAGCGAAATCCGCCGTTGGCTCATTGGGCGTGAGTTATTTGGTGAAACCAAATAACGGGGGCCGTGAGTTATTTGGCGAAACAGGATAGCACAAAAGAAAAGAGGTGCCCTCCCACGAAAGCACCTCTCTTTTACCGTGCAGCAAGCGTTGCCCCACATGGACTCGCGCAGCAGGCTAAATTGGTGAACCCCGCGACTACACGGGGCGCGTGGCAGAGCGGGGTTCGGGGTTAAAGACTATTGCCGCTAACCGAGGGCGTCTGTACGTCCGTGAACATGAATGTAAGCTAAACGGAATGTAGCTGAATCCTAACCGGCCTGATTTTGTTTAACTTACGTTCATGTTGGTGGGTTTTTCCGCCAATTTTGCGTCAATTTGTCTAAATTTGGCCGCGGACGCTCCATAGGGTCTTCTGATCCTGTGCCTATATAAATAAATCCGGCCATGCGTTCATTGTCTTGCAGGCCCAGTACACCATCGACACGCCCGTCGAAGGCATACCATTCCGTCAGCCATTGTGCCGCAAACCCGGACGCCCGCGCCGCAAGCAGCATATTCATACACACCGCGCCGACGGACAACTCTTGTTCCCATTTTGGAGTGCCTCGCGGACACTCTTTCGGGCTTGACACCACGCCAACCACGAGGGGTGCACGCTCAAACCGGCACCGCTCGAACTCTATTCTGTCGAGGGGTGCATCCGGACAATCCGCTTTGAAAAACTCCGCCAAATGTGCGCCAAACTCTGCGCGGGCCTTGCCTTTAAACACCAAGAAACGCCACGGAAATAATTTACGGTGATCAGGTGCGCGTGCCGCCAGTCGCAATATAAGCGCCAATTGTTCTGGGTTTGGCCCCGGTGCCGTCATAGCCCGCACCAAAGCCGAGCGGCGCTTTGCCATAAATTTAAGTACGGACGGATTAGGGTCCGCCGCTTTTAGTTTGGCGTCTTTGTTTGGCTGGGTGAAACCCCTCTGGGTATTATCCATTGTGTCCTCCGAAATATTGGCATAGTTTGTCACTAAATTCCCGCTAAATGCAAGGAGGCAATCGTGAATTCTATTGATAAACGCATATCTGAACTGGGTCTGGTCTTGCCCCAACCCGTAGCCCCGGTGGCCAATTATGTACCCTATGTCATCACAGGCAACCAGATGTTTATCTCCGGCCAAGTATCGGTGACGGCAGGCGGAGACCTGATCAAAGGGCGGCTTGGTGAAAATTTGAGTGTCGAGCAAGGCCAGGCGGCGGCGCAGGCTTGCGGACTTAATCTAATAGCCCAAATGAAAGCGGCCTGCGGTGGTGATCTGTCCAAGGTCAAACGCATTGTCAAACTTGGCGGGTTTGTGAATAGTAATTTTGGCGACACCGCGCTGGACATTCCAAAAATCATAAATGGCTGTTCGGATTTGATGGTCGATGTTTTTGGGGAGGCTGGCAAACATGCAAGGTTTGCCGTCGGCGCATCAGCTCTGCCTTTAGACGTGGCCGTGGAAATTGATTGTGTGATCGAGATTGACACTTAACGCGAAAATTTTACCTCGTATTCGTGATGTTCCTCGCGCCGACTGGAATGCTTTATTGCCTGCGCGAGGCGCGAAAAATTATCATCCGTTTACGGATTGGGGTTTTCTCAATGCTTTGGAAGAAAGCGGTTGTGTCGGTGCGGGAACGGGCTGGCAAGCGGCACATATTTGGCTTGAAGACGATCTTGGCCAAGGGGTTGGTTGTGCGCCTTTATATGTCAAATCCCATTCAATGGGCGAATATGTATTTGACCAAGGCTGGGCCGATGCTTCTGAACGGGCCGGTGTTGATTATTACCCAAAGCTACAATGCGCCGTGCCCTTCACGCCCGTAACCGGGCCACGGTTGATTAGCAAAACCCGCGAAGCGGAGGCTCTGTTGGCGCAAACATTAAAAGACATTTGCGCGCAAAATAATATGTCCGGAGTGCATTTGACCTTTGGGGACAGTGCACTGGTCGAAAGGCTGGCGGAACAAGGTTTCCTGATCCGCACGGACAGACAATTTCATTTTATCAACCGAGGTTATGACAATTTCAATGACTTCCTCGAAGGATTGACATCACGCAAACGTAAAAAAATCAAAGCCGAACGCCGCAAAGCCCAAGACCAAGTACAGATCAAACGCCTGCGCGGCGATGATATCAAACCCGAACATTGGGACGCGTTTTACGATTTTTATCAAGACACCAGTGCGCGCAAATGGGGGCGACCATACTTGACCCGCGCATTTTTTACCATCGTCCACGAAGCTATGGGCGAACAAATATTGTTGGTCTTGGCCTATCAGGACGACACCGCCGTGGCCGGAGCGCTTAACTTTATCGGCGGCGATGCGCTCTACGGACGTCATTGGGGCGCGAACGTCCACATACCGTTCCTACATTTCGAACTGTGCTATTATCAAGCCGTTGAAGCGGCCATTGATATGGGCCTGTCGCGGGTCGAAGCGGGCGCACAAGGCGAACACAAATTGGCCAGGGGCTATGAACCCGTGGCCACATATTCAGCCCACTATCTGACCAATCCTAGCCTAAGAGATGCCGTGTCCCATTTCCTGGCCCAGGAACGAAGAGTTGTGAAACACCATATAGACGTGCTACAAGAATATGCACCGTTTAGGAAAGCTTGAGCCATGTCGCTTGAAGGCAATTACGACCCCGATAATATATTCGCCAAAATTGTGCGCGGGGATATGCCCTGTGTGAAGGTGTATGAAGACGCAAATACATTAGGGTTTATGGATGTGTTTCCCCAATCAAGCGGGCATATGCTGGTGATCCATAAACGCTCAAAAGCCCGCAATTTGCTGGATGTAAACCCGGATGATTTAGCGCATATTATGAACAGCGTACAAAAACTGACCCGCGCCGCCAAAGCCACCCTCAACCCCGACGGTATCATAATTACCCAATATAATGGCGCCCCCGCCGGGCAAACGGTGTTTCATCTCCACGTCCATATTATTCCGAGATACGAGGGCGATCTAAAGCCCCACGCCAGCGGCAACATGGCGGATATGGACGAACTACAGGCATTGGCAACACGGATTAAGGCGGGGTTTTAATTTTTTCCTTCCTCCGTTTTTGCCCCTATAGAGGGAAAAACGGGGAAGGAGAAAACCTAAAACGGGTTAAGCGTGTAGTCTTTTTGTTGTAACAAGGCGTGGGCGGTCATGGCGGAGAGGGCCATTTTTACGTCTGGCAACAAGTCTTCGTTTTTCACATCATAATAAGCGGCGCTTTGCCCGCACACGAAAAACTCTACACCGTGTTCGCTGAGGATTTTGATCAGATCAGCATTGGCGTTTGGTTTTTTATCGTCGCCGTCTTGGGCGGCGGCATAATATTCGGCACGTGTCATATCCTTGGTCGCAGTGCCGTGTACAACAATGGCTAGTTTGATGTTTTTTGCTTTGATGCCCGCTGCCGTGTGCATGTTGATGAAGCGGGCTGCGCTGACCAGGTTTCGGTTTAGCTCTCCGGCCTTTGCTTGCTTGTCAACATCAAATGCGACTTTGAATTTATGGTGGCGGTAAACCTGCTGGTCGACCTTTACGGCAATGATTTTACCATACTCCGGGATGGTTTGGCCCCGCTGGAAGTTTTCGGGGCCAGCCAATGCTGGCGTGGCCATCAACAAGCTCGCTAGGGTAACCAAGCAAGTAATTCTAAGGCTATGTATAGACATGAGGTCTCCTTCACGGTGGTTTTTATCCCTCTTATACCCAACCCTTCCTATAGTCATGTTATAAATACGTCATGCAAATCACCCATCTGTTCGATCCGGCTTGACCCTTTAGGTTTGGACGCGTATCTCGGCTTTGAATATGGAGCCTAAAATGACATTCCCACAGGACATCATGACCACCACCAAAGCCTGGCCATTTGAGCAAGCTCGCGCACTGGTCAAACGCTTGATGATCAAGGAAAAGCGCGGCCAAGCACATACTGGCCCAGTGGTTTTTCAGACGGGTTACGGCCCGTCCGGCCTGCCGCATATTGGTACGTTCGGGGAAGTTGCCCGCACATCCATGGTGCGTCAGGCCTTTGTCGCGCTGACGGGCGGCAAATACGAGACCCAGCTCATCGCCTATTCTGACGATCTGGACGGTATGCGCAAACTCCCGGACAATGTGCCAAACCACGATATGTTGGCAGAGCATATGGGCAAACCATTATCAGACGTGCCCGACCCGTTCGGCACCCACGAAAGTTTCGCCGCCCACAACAATGCGCGGCTATGTGATTTTCTCGATAGCTTCGGGTTTGAATATACGTTTTTATCCTCCGCAGAGCAGTACCGCTCGGGCCGGTTTGACGAGACGCTTTTGATCATGTTGGAGCGTATGGACAAGGTGCTGGATATTATGTTGCCAACCTTGGGCGAAGACCGCCGCGCTACTTATTCGCCGTTTTTGCCGATCTCTCCAACCACGGGGCGGGTGCTGCAAGTGCCGACACTGGAGCGCAATATCGCCAAAGGTACTATCGTATTTGAGGACGAGGACGGCAAAAAACACGAAACGCTCGTAACGGGCGGTCATGTTAAAATCCAATGGAAGCCAGACTGGGCTTTGCGCTGGGCAGCGCTGGATGTTGATTACGAAATGGCCGGGAAAGATTTAATTGAAAGCACCAAAGTTTCGTCGAAAATTTGCCGGGCGCTCGGCGGCACTCCGCCGGACGGGTTTAACTACGAAATGTTCAACGATGAAAATGGCCAGAAAATATCCAAGACTAAAGGTAATGGCATTGCGGTTGAGGACTGGCTTAAATACGGCACGCCCGAAAGTCTGTATCTCTATATGTACCAAAAGCCCAAGACCGCCAAGCGCCTGTATTTTGATGTCATACCAAGGGCGGTTGACGAATATTTCCAGCATCTTGCTGCTTACCCGGAGCAGGAAGACAAAACAAAAATCAGCAATCCGGTCTGGTATATCCACGACGGTAATCCGCCGCAAGATGTGCCGCCCATTAGCTATGCCATGCTCTTAAATTTGGTCAGTGCTGCCAATGCATCAGACAAAGATATCCTTTGGGGTTTCATTAAACGCGAGGTCAAAGACGCGACACCTGAAACCTATCCGGTGCTGGATAAACTGTGCGAATATGCGGTGCGCTACTATGAGGACTTCGTCAAACCCAATAAATCCTACCGCGCCCCGAACGATAAAGAGCGGGCAGCGCTGGAGGATTTACAAAACAATCTAAGCCAGCCAGAAGCAAAATCCATGCGCGCCAGTGAACTGCAAAGCCTGATTTTTAGCATTGGCAAAGAACACGAATTTGAAAACCTGCGCGACTGGTTCAAAACCCTGTACGAAGTCCTGTTAGGCCAATCCCAAGGTCCACGTTTTGGCTCTTTCGTAGCCATTTACGGTGTGGAAGAAACTTGTGCTTTGATTAAAGATGCGCTTGGCGGAAAATTAATGTAATTATTTTCCGGTGCGCCCTAAAACATGTTAACAGGCCTGTATGAAAATGTTTTCCACAATAATTGTGAGTTGCGTTTTGTGGGCCTTTGCGGGTAGCACCGCCTTTGCTGACACATTACAAAACGCACGAATTTCTTTGGATGCGGGGCGATATGATTTGGCTGTGGCGCAAGGCACTATGCTCGGATCGGCGGACGGGCTGGTGCTGGCGACCGAGGCGCTGAATGCGCAATTGTTTCTTGGGCTGGCAGAACGCAAAACCAAAACCGCAAAACGGGCCATGAAACTGGCCGAGGCCGCTTTGGCGCTTGACCCGGACACCAAAGACGCGCAGCTACAATACGCTATTGCTTACGGGTTTTATGGTCGCCATGTCTCCAGTTTTAAGGCGTGGCGCAAAAATTTGCCGACAAAGATACGCACGGCAATTGACAAATCGGCAATTGCTGCTCCTGACGATTATCGCGCTCACGCCTTGAAGGGTGCTTGGCATTTAAATCTGCTCTATAGGGCAGGCGGATTTGATGTTGAAAAACGTTATGGTGCCAATCCAATTGAAGGCATTACACACTTTGAAACCGCGCTTGCCAACAACCCGGATGACATTATCATTGGTTCGACTTATATCATGCTCACCTATGTGTTGGAACCTCAAGCCAGGGCGGCGCAAACTGAAAAATGGTTAAAAACCAAGGTTTTACCTGCCAGTCCAAAAAACGCCACTGAACAGCAAGTTCAAGCGCAAATGCGGCAGGTTTATGAGGGTTTTGCGACGAACGAAGCTTTGGAGCGGGCCGAAGCGTTCGTAAATCAATAGAGCCGTTGCGCATTTTTGCTACTGACTAACCCATACGATTCGCGCCATCCATTGAATGTCTTTCAGCGCTACACTCCGGCCCGGATATTGTGGGTTGAGTGTTTGCAATTTGACCTTGGAAGCGCTCATGCTATTAAATATCTTTGCCACGACCTCACCGGAACGCAACTTGACCACAACACGGTCACCAGGCTTTATGCCCGTCGCAGGCGAGACAACAACCGTGTCCCCGCCGCGCAGTGCCGGCGCCAAAGCATCATCTGAGACTTGCAAAGCAAAAACATGGTCATCCCGCAGGCCAGGCATACGTATCTCGTCCCAATGCTCCCCGACCGGGTTACCCACTTCGTCAAAATATCCATCTTGCCCAGCTTGGTTCATGCCGATAAGGGGTATATTAGCCCCCATATCCATGCCAAAACGCCCGGCTCTACTCTTGGCCGTTTGGGCGGCAAAATCCTCAAAACTAACGCCAAGTGCTCCCAAAACCTTTGATAGGCTTTCCGTCGATGGCCACCGGGCTTTTCCGTCTGCTCCATTGCGTTTGGATTTATTAAATGTTGTCGGATCAAGACCGGCGGCCCGCGCCATTGCTGACGGGCTCATAGCAAATTTTTGCGCCAAAGCATCCAAAGCCGCCCAAATGTCTTGATGTGTCAACATAGGTATATTTTCCTGCCTATAAGGTTAGTAGGAAAAAAAGCCTATAAGGTCAAGGAGCATAAGCCAGACATGCCTAACAAGGCGTGAATTCATAATGCTTGTAAAATAACAACAGAACAAGTTTACGTGCTTGTCATTTTTTTATCAACTCTGGCCAGAAAATACTCTAACCACGATGGTTACCACAGGGGTTTGAAGGTTTTAAAGGAATTCGGGATGGGGATAGCGTAATTGTTTTCATTGATTATGAGAATGAGGGTGTTTCTAACGTAGAGATCGTCCAATTTATTGAGGGATTAGATTCGAGTATTAGTAATTTGGGAGAGCGGATTTACGGAAATTTGTTTGTTGCTGTAGAGTGTAATAATGAAGAAACTAGGTTTTTGTTTGAGCATTTAGCCGTAGACAAAATAATCGATACATCTCGTTTACGGCGATCATTTCTTGAACACCTGGCAGAAACCTATCATGCATTTCCTAAAAGAATGAAAGACTTCGAATTTTCAGGGGTAATGGGGTAGGCAAAGTGGGGCCAATATCATTCCACTATGTTCAATTTTCGCAGATCCCTTCATTATGCAGAATATTTCAAATCTTTCACAATAAAAATTGCTGATACATTTAAGGTGGTTGACAAGAAAGGTGTTTCTGTTCCTGTGGTTGGGATGAGTTGTGAAGAATTACATGATTTGCTTGAACGTTTTTCCGAACCTCCATTTTTCCTGGTATCTATTACCAAGCTAATTCCCAAGCGCTATTCTGCTGATGAGGAACAAGAGTTTGGCTGTGGGCCATTTATGAAACCGGTAAAGTTTGACCTTAACTATCGAATCCAAAAGCACGACTGCTTAATTCTTTGTTCCATGATTTAAGGCGCACAATTGAAATTTGCAAACTAATCCCTATATGTTAGTGTTGTATATGAGCACAAAAATTTAGGGGAGACGGCATGTCAATTTTACATCACAAATTGAAAAATTCAAACAAGAGGTAGCGGTGAGCCATTATGGTTGGCGCATCAAACTGCTCTCCATGTTTCCTAATGCCTATAAAATCCGCGAAGTGTCCGGGCCAGACGTGCGTTTGGTGCCGTAGTTTAATATCGCTTTTTTAAGTTTGCTGGCATTTACCCTGATCAGTATTTGGCGGATGTGGCGCAAGTTTAAACGCAAACGCATTGACCCTATTACAGACAAAATAGAGGATGTTGCCGAAGCGGCCGAGCGGGATTTAAAGGAAAAATCTGGTGCGGCAAGCCGGTTTTTCAGGCGCTGGTTCGGTACCACCAAAGACAAGTAATCATAAATCGGAGATTTGGATATTCCAGTTTCAGCTATCAATTTAGATAAAATCACGCGCCCGGAAGGGTTTTGGATTTTGGTGTTTCTGGTCTGGGCGCTTGGCAAAATCCCCATGCTTGGCCTACCGTTCGTCTTGCTATCAACATGGGTACATGAGCTTGGCCACGGGCTGGGGGCCATTGTGTCGGGCGGGCGGTTTGAAAGCATGATCATCACGCCGGGGCTTTCGGGTCTGGCCCATACTTTTAGCGGCAGTGATTTTGAACGCATTATCGTCTTGCTTGGTGGCCTACTTGGCCCGTCTATAGCCGGAGCCGTCATGCTGGTTTTATCGCGCCGCATGGGGCTGAACCGATTGGCTTTATATTTGCTGGCAGGTGCGTTATTGGTAACAGTGGTGTTTTGGGCCGGAGACATGTTCACGCGGGTTACGGTTTTAAGCTTTGGCGTGGCCGTTACGGCCATGGCTCTTATGGGGCATTCGGCATTGCGGCATTTATTCGCCCATATTATCGCCATTTCCTTTTGCCTCAACGCCGTGGCACAGCTCGATTATGTCTTTATGAGAAATGCCAATGTCGGCAGTTATGCGGGTCAAAGCGATACGGGCGCATTGGCTGATATTATCGGTGGCCACATGTTTTCTGGGCCATCGTTGTCAGCGCTCTGTCTTTATTTATATTGTATTTGGCGTTCAAACTGTCCGGCGGGGTTAGCGGTAAACGTAATTCCGCCTAAGCATAAGCTACAACATCCTCGTGGTTTAGTTACCTATAGTCTTTGCATTAAAGACAGGATGGTTTTTTTATATCTGGCCGTGATTTTGCCGCGCTTGATATGAGAACCGCCGCGCACCACATGCCGCCCGGCCGACCAGACGTCTGTGATCATAGTTGAACTTCCCGAAAAAATAAAACTGTCTAGTAGGGTATCGCCTATCTTGCCTATGAGATCCGGCGCATCTCTGTCAAGGGCCACCAAATCTGCCAACTTCCCAACGGCGATTTCACCATTGTCGCGCCCGCTTGCTTGGGCGCCGCCTTTAGCCGCGCCCTGCCAAAGCACTCGGCCAGTGGAATGCTCGCTGGTGGCCAGCACGGCACGTTCACGGTGTTTCAAACGCTGGGAATATTCCAGCGTGCGTAGCTCTTCGGCCAGGGAAATACGAACATTAGAATCAGAGCCTATGCTAAATAACCCGCCCGACCCAAGATATGCGCGTGCGGGGAAAATACCGTCGCCAAGACTACTTTCCGTGATCGGGCACAGGCCAACCACCGCGCTGGATTTTGCCAGTGCTTTGGTTTCGTTCGCCGTCATTTGAGTGGCGTGGATCAAACACCACCGTTCGTCTACATCATAGTGGTTGAGCAACCAGTCCACGGGACGCTGGCCCAAATGCGACAGCGCTTCCTCGACCTCGCCAGTTTGTTCTGCGATGTGAATATGAAACGGTGCGTCAGGGTCAAGACCTGCAACAAAAGACAAATCCTCAGGCGTTACGGCACGCAAGGAATGGGCCGCCGCGCCTAGTACACAATCAGCGGGGAGGTGGGCAAGGGCGGTTTTGCTGGCCTCAAATAATGCCGCGTACTGGTCTCGGGAGTTACCAAAGCGCAATTGGCCACCCTGTAGCGGGCGGCCATCACACCCGCCTTGTGTATAAAGCACAGGCAGGAGCGTCAGACCGATGCCGCTTATATGTGCCGCCGCCCCTATTCGCTGGGCCATCTCCGCAATATTGTCATAGACCTGCCCGCCGTTTTGGTGGTGCAGATAATGAAATTCTGTAACGGAGGCAAATCCCGCCTCTAACATTTCCATATATAAATAAGCGGCAATGGCCTCTATGTCGTCCGGCGTAAGCTGGCCGACAAACCGGTACATAATATCGCGCCATGTCCAAAAACTGTCTTGGGGGTCTTCTTTCCTATCTGGCCCTCGGCTTTCGCTCAACCCCGCCATTGCCCGCTGAAATGCGTGGGAATGGGTGTTGGTCGGCGCAGGCAGGAGAATATCGAAACGCTTCCCTTGTGGCTCTCCTTGTGGTTTTGTGTCAAATGCGAGCGCAGAAATAGTGCCGTCGTCACCAATAGTGAGGCGCACATTCTGTCGCCACCCGCCTGATGTAAGAACCTGTTTGGCCCATAATGTTGTCATTATTTTACCTTTGCTCAAGACGTCGAAACTAAATTGCTAAAAGCCTTAAAGCAATATAGAATTAAGGCATGAAACCCGTTCACATTTACAGGGGCAGCAGCCCGGTTATTCTCGCTATACCTCATACGGGGACATTTGTTCCTGCGGAGATTAAAGCCAGTCTGAACGAAACTGGCCGTAGACTAGCAGACACGGATTGGCATGTGGACAGGCTTTACCGGGGACTATTACCGGGCGCCACAATTGTGCGGGCGAATTTTCACCGGTATGTCATAGATGCCAACCGTGACCCGTCCGGCAAAAGCTTGTATCCGGGTCAGAACACCACGGGGTTATGTCCGCTAACGGATTTTGACGGGGTAGAGATTTATAAACAAAGTCGGAAGCCAGACGCGAATGAGATTGCGCGCAGGCAATCACATTATCACACGCCTTATCACCAGGCTATGGAAAGCGAGATAAAACGCTTGCGGCAAATCCATAAAAATGTGGTTTTATATGATTGTCATTCCATTCGTTCACATGTGCCGTTTCTCTTTGAGGGTACATTACCGGATTTCAATATCGGCACGAACGGCGGCACCACATGTGACCCGTACTTGGAGAAAGCCGTAGTGAACATTTGCAACAATGCGAAAGGCTATACCAGCGTTCTTAATGGCCGCTTCAAGGGCGGCTGGACAACGCGCCATTACGGCAATCCCGATGCGGGCGTCCACGCAATACAAATGGAGTTGTCGCAAAAGACCTATATGGACGAAACCCCGCCGTGGACATACCAACCAAACCGTGCTCGTAATGTGCGCCGAGTTTTGCGCGATGCTTTACAATCAATCGCGCATTTTCGTTAACCCCCCATCCTTTAACCCCCCATCTTTTAGCCAATGATAAAGCCCGCGCACGGCGAAGATTTCGCCGCCTTTTGGGCGGGCCGGGTTAGCGTTTTGGTTCCAGCCGTAAACATCAAAATGCATCCAGGCCTGATCCTTGCCAATAAACTTCTCCAAAAACAATGCCGCCGTAATACAGCCAGCAAAACTATTGGCTACGTTTTTCATATCGGCAATGGGCGAGGACAACATACGCATATAGGGCGCCCAAAGCGGCATGGGCCAAAGCGGGTCTTTGTGGCCGTCTGCACTGGCCATAATAACGTCTATTGGCGCTTTGCGGTTTGAAAAGAACGGCACCAATGTTGGCCCCAATGCCACCCGCGCCGCGCCTGTGAGTGTAGCAAAATCCATGATTAAGTCGGGCTTCTCTTCAGAGGCCCGCGTTAAGGCATCGCCCAGAACCAAGCGGCCTTCGGCGTCGGTATTGTCGATCTCGACGGTGAGACCTTTGCGCGACGACAATATATCACCCGGTCTGAACGCATTGCCGGACACTGAATTTTCAGCAACCGCCAGCAAGACATGTAAGCGCACGGGCAGGTTTGCCGCCATAATCATTTCTGCCAACGCCAAAGCATGGGCGGCCCCGCCCATATCTTTTTTCATGATCCGCATGCCAGCCGCAGACTTCATATTAACCCCGCCAGAATCGAACGTGACACCCTTGCCAATGATTGCCAGGCTGGGCGCATCCTGTACGTTGTTTTGGGCCGCCCATGTAAATTCCAGCAAGCGTGGTTTTTCGTGGGCCGCCCTTCCGACCGCATGGATCATGGGGTAATTGTCCTTCAACAGGTTTTTACCGACGGTCGCCTTAAACGCTGCCCCGTAAGTTTCGGCCAGATTTTTGGTTTCGAGGTGCAAAGCCTTTGGCCCCATATCACTGGCAGGTGTGTTGATCAAATCCCGCCCCCTATGGGTCGCCGCGACCAATGCCGTGGTTTCGTCTGGCCGCATGTTGTCTGTCAAAACCAGGGTGGGCGGTGTGGATGTTTGCTTGAGGTAGCGGTTGAACTTATAGGTGCCCAATCCCCAGGCCACGGCCATGAGCGCATTGTCCATATCGTCTGGCGCACTGCTGATTTCGTAAAACCCGGGTCGCAGTCTTTCTGCTAAAGCCCCGATTTGCAGGGCGCTGTCCGAATACCCATCCGAAATTTGCCCCACACCAAATAACACCAAAGCGATATTGCCTTTGTCGTCCGGCACCAAAACCGCTTGTCCTGAACCACCGTTAAATCTGTGAGCTTTTGCATAGGTCCGCCCTGCCGGACTAAGGTTCGCCAGTAACGCGGGCGCGTCTTTGGGGCGGCATATATGTATTGGTATGACGGCGGTATCGTCTGGCACCGACCCGGCTTTGATAAAATATGATGTCACGATTGTTCCCCTGATAGGTAAAAGATAGGTAAAAGGTAAGTTTAACACAAGTTAACTGTGTTCTTTTACATTTGTTAACCAAATCTTGACGTGGTGCAACAAAACTTAACGAAATATCATATCTATAGGCTTTGGAGGCTTAAATGACCAAATTAAATATTGCTAAATATTTGTTATCTGGTGCGGGGCTTATCGCTTTAAGCGGGTGTAGCCTTGCCAGCCTGCCCGGAGGATACACACCGATTGAAAAACAAACGGTGAGTGAATTAGATACGGCCAATTACATACCAAGGTCTGCGGACGACCGGGCGGCAATCCTGACCCAGGATTTGTTTGCCCAAGCGGCGTTTTGGTCCAGAGAATATGATCTTAACCCGGCTGATCTTGAAGCTGCTATCAATTTGGCCAACACGCTACGCCGCCTCGATAATCCCTATAAAGCCATAGAGGTCGCCCAAACAACAAGGGCGCTTTATCCACGCGATGTTGATTTAATCGCAGAGCTGGCGGCGGCATATATCGCCAGCAACAAACCCAAAGAAGCGCTACCAATCCTCGATAATGCCCTTGGTCAGCGGCCAAACATGGCACGCCTATGGTCGCTTAAAGGTGCGGCGCTCGACCAGTTCGAACAATTTGCTCAAGCCCGCCAGCATTATTCCAAAGCTTTGGCCTTGGCTCCGAACGATCCGGGCGTCATCGCCAATGTTGGTCTGTCTTATGCTCTTGAAGGGGATCCAAAAACAGCAGAAGTTTGGCTTCGCCGCGCTGCCACCATGCCTGGCGCCAGCCCCAGTGTGCGGCAAAACCTGTCTTTGGTGTTGGGTTTGCAAAACAAATTCGGCGAAGCCGAGACATGGGCATCTCGTGATCTTGACAAGGAGGCTACGGCTAATAACATGTCTTATATTCGCCAGCTTCGCGGCGCATCGTCTCCAGTGGTTAATACGGGACGCTCGGACACACCGCGCACTTATGCGCCAAAACCTTACTCACAACAAGCACCTAACAGTCCGGCTCTCAGACGCCAAACGGCCTTGGCTGGTCGGACGGGCGAACGGGCACAATACCAACGCCCGCCTGCACCGCCCCAGTTTAAGCAACCCGGTGCGCCGGCACAAAACGTTAGCTCTTATGGTCGGTCAGCTGCGCCACCAACCAAATTAAATGTGGTGAGTGATTTAAGTGCCCGTGACGGTGGCCCCAAGACATCTCGTGATGCCGCTTTGGCGGCGGCAAAAGCCATGTCGCCTAACTCGCAACGGGGTAATGGGCAGTATCTACGGCAAGTGCAAAACCCAACCCCACAAAATGTATTGGGGCGCATTGCCAAAAACAATACACCAAAAAGCATAATCGCCCAACAACAACGCCAGCAATTGGTCGCCCGCACACAAGCTCAATATCCAGTTCAGGAACCAGCCATGCAAGCAGGGCAATACCAAAATGGGTATTACGCCAACGGGGCCTATCCGCAACAGGTTCCGCCCAATATGTCAACAAGGCCAGCTTATAGGCCTGTACAGTCCAGCGCTCGGCCACCGGCGCCAGCACAGAACCGTCAACCCGCTCGCTCGCGCAGGCGTTAAGCCAAATAAAGGCCATAATAGCCTGATTTTGGTACTTGGCAGGCCGAAAGATTTGGCCTATAGCACCCGCCAGCCCAGATAGAGGCCAGACAAAGGTTGGGCAAAGTTCGGGCAGAGGTCAAAAACGAATATTGGTGGGGTAGCTCAGTTGGTTAGAGCGCAGGACTCATAATCCTGAGGTCGAGAGTTCAAATCTCTCTCCCACCACCATTTAAGTCAATATATTCAAAAATTTACGTTTTTTGAAAAATTGGGCAGGGTCAGCAATTAGCTTTAGCAAGCCAATAGCAAGCAAAATTTATATTCGTATAGTGTTGTTGCTGGATGCGGAATAGATTTGTACCCTCCCCATTATAATCGTTGAGGGCTTTACATTTTGGTTCCTAATCTCGCCTAAATAAGTTTTTTTGATGGACGCTAACCATTAAGTCGTGGGGACAAAAGTTACCTTTAAAAGCGAAATGCGGAGAGGTCGGCGCTCTTGCGTCGGGTGAAGGGTTGGGGTGTTGGCGGGGAAAACCAAAAAACCGCCCCGTGTTTCCACGGAGCGGCCTATGTTTATCTTTTGAAAGCTTTGAGCTTGAAGTTGAGGCTTCTCATATTTTGCTTTTTGCAAAATCTTCGAAGAAACTTGAGAAGGTGCCATTTGGCACCTTAATTTAGTGCGAGAGCACTAAATCTCTCGTTTACATCATTCCGCCCATGCCTCCCATTCCGCCCATGCCGCCTGGCATACCGCCGGGCATTCCGCCGCCGTCGTCTTGTGGGGCGTCGCAGATTGCTACTTCGGTTGTCAGGATGATACCTGCTACTGAAGCCGCGTCTTGGAGGGCTGTGCGCACGACCTTGACCGGATCGATGATACCGGCTTTGACCATGTCGACATATTTTTCGTTTTGGGCATCAAAGCCGTAATTGGCTTTGTTTTCCGCAATGATATTGCCGACAACAACCGCACCCTCGACACCAGCATTGGCGGCGATTTGGAAGGCTGGGTAGGACAGAGCCGCTTTGACGATTTCAATACCGGCTTGCTCGTCGGCGTTGATCCCTTTGACATCAATGAAGCGGGACGCACGCAGAAGCGCCGTACCACCGCCCGGCACTATGCCTTCTTCAACGGCAGCGCGGGTTGCGTTTAGGGCATCGTCAACGCGGTCTTTGCGTTCTTTAACTTCGATCTCGGTCGAGCCGCCAACGCGGATAACAGCAACACCGCCGGACAATTTAGCCAGACGCTCTTGTAGTTTTTCTTTGTCATAATCAGAAGACGTGTCTTCGGCCTGCTTGCGGATTTGCGCAACGCGGGCTTTGATGTCTTTCTTCTTACCATTGCCGTCGACAACAGTTGTGTCGTCTTTGGTGATGGTGACGTGCTTGGCAGTGCCGAGCATGTTGAGCGTAACCGTTTCCAGCTTGATACCAAGGTCCTCAGAGATAACCGTGCCGCCCGTAAGGACAGCCAGATCTTCGAGCATGGCTTTACGGCGATCACCAAAACCAGGGGCTTTGACGGCTGCGATTTTCAGGCCGCCGCGCAGCTTGTTGACCACGAGTGTCGCAAGGGCTTCGCCTTCAATGTCTTCTGCAATGATCAAAAGCGGCTTGCCGGACTGGGCAACGGCTTCGAGGATCGGGAGCATAGACTGTAGGGATGACAATTTACCTTCGTTCAAAAGGATGAACGGGTCATCCATTTCTGTGCGCATTTTGTCGGCATCAGTGATGAAATAAGGCGACAGATAACCACGGTCAAACTGCATGCCTTCAACAACGTCAAGCTCGGTTTCGGCAGTTTTGCCTTCCTCGACCGTGATAACGCCTTCATTGCCAACTTTGCCCATAGCTTCGGCGATCATGGCGCCGATAGAGGCTTCGCCGTTCGCGGAAATCGTACCGACCTGCGCGATTTCGGCAGATGACTTGATCTTCTTGGCTTTGGCCATTAGATCCTTAACGACTTCCTTGGAAGCTTTGTCGATACCGCGTTTAAGATCCATCGGGTTCATGCCAGCAGCAACGCGCTTTAGGCCTTCGCGGACAATGGCTTGTGCCAGAACTGTCGCAGTTGTCGTACCGTCGCCGGCAACATCATTGGTGTTGTTGGCAACTTCGCGGAGCATTTGCGCGCCGAGGTTTTCGAACTTGTCTTCAAGCTCGATCTCTTTGGCAACGGTCACACCGTCTTTGGTTGAACGAGGGGCACCGAAAGATTTTTCGATAACCACATTACGACCTTTGGGGCCGAGCGTGGTTTTTACTGCATTTGCGAGGATGTCTACGCCGCGCAACATTCTGTCGCGAGCGTCTGTTCCAAATTTGACGTCTTTAGCCGCCATAATAATTCTCCATATTTAGGTATAAAAAAAGGGCGGTCTCTAGTTGAGCACACCCATAATATCTGATTCTTTCATGATCAAAAGCTCGTCGCCATTGATGGTCACTTCGGTGCCACCCCATTTGCCGAACAAGACGCGGTCGCCTTTTTTGACATCAAGTTTGACAAATTTGCCGTTTTCATCACGAACACCGGGGCCAACAGACACAACTTTGCCTTCGGACGGCTTTTCTTGGGCCGTGTCAGGAATAATAATCCCGCCAGCGGTTTTGGTTTCTTCTGCCACACGCTTTACCAGCACGCGGTCATGTAGAGGACGAAATTTCATCGATTTTCTCTCCGTTTAAGTTGAATGTTCAGCCGGGGCCATGAGTTTAGCACTCAAGGTGCCCGACTGCTAACAGAGGGGAGATAAGGACGGGGAGGGGGAGAGTCAAGGGACGGCGGGGAGAAAGTTGCCCGGACGGCGTCACCCATCCGGCCCACCGCCGTAAGGCCATCCGGCCTGTTGCTGGCTTAGTGCGGACATGGCAGGGGTTTGCTCATTTATAAACGCCTGAATTTCAAGGTTTAACGCCCATTTGCGGGACAAGCCGGCCAAATCCTGCCGCACCCGATCAAACAGCCCTAGAGGATTAGATTGCGGGACTTGTATCGTTGCATTAAACAGCGCTTTGGCATATTCAAATGCTACTTTGGGATCGTCGGCAAACCTTGCGGTGGACAGCTCGTCGAGTGTTTTCAAACATGCCTGCACCCGCGCCCATTTATCCGGCACATCCACTGCTCTTCCTATATCATGCACCGTATTGTTCAGCGCATTGGCATATTCAAGTGCGATTGCGGCATCATTGGTAAACCTTGTGGTGGACAACTCGTCGAGTGTTTCTAAATATGCCTGCACCCGCACCCATTTATCCGGCACATCCACTGCTTCTCCTAAATCGTTCGCCGCATTAAACAGCGCTTTGGCATATGCAAGTGCAATTGCGGAATCGTTGGCAAACCTTGTGGTGGACAGCTGGTCGAGTGTTTTTAAATACTCCTGCACACGCGCCCATCTGTCCGGCACATCCACTGCTCTTCCTATATCATGCACCGTATTGTTCAGCGCATTGGCATATTCAAGTGCGATTGCGGCATCATTGGTAAACCTTGTGGTGGACAGCTCGTCGAGTGTTTTTAAATATGTTTGCACATGCGCCCATTTATCCGGCACATCCACTGCCTTTCCTATATCACGCGCCGCACTAAACAGCGCATCAGCATACGCATGTGCAATTGCGGCATCATGGGGAAAACGTTCTTCAGACATGGATTTTAGGTTCGTCATCGCCTGTAATATTAAAGCTTGGCCCGCACCAAAATTTAGATGTAATATCCGGCAGGCAAGAGCATAAGCGTATACACCTACAATAGCATCGTCGTTTGGCCATTGTTGGGCGAGATCGGCGATCTCGCCGTGGATGTCTTCCATGGCCTCGATATCCTCGCTTTCGCCGAGTTCATGTTGGGTATTCCACAGATCGGATAACTCCGCCAGTGCGCTTTCCCGGCTGGCTGCCGGGCGGAATTTTGCCAGACGTTTGGCGGCATCACCCAGCGGCTCTGGCCAGTCTTGCCGTAGAAGGCGCGACAGTGCCCGCCCCGTGCGGATGGGCTGTAATTCCACTGCCTGCTCGACCAGAGCCTCTAATACTTCATCCTGTTGTCCGGCGGCCCAATGCAAAAGCACGCCCTGGGCAAAGGGTTTCGGACGCAGGGACGGAATAGTGTCGCGCACATTGATGCGGATTTCCCCCTCGTTCAATACTTCCCCCTCAAACAGGCGGGCGCGTGTCAATAGTCCGATTTCAGACAGATCTTTTGGCAAGGATTTGGCCGGAAACGGCCCGGCCAGAGCCGCCAGCGCCAGCAGGCGTTTCTCTTCTTGACTTTGTGTTTTATCCAACCGATCTGCTGCCCGCCGCAACAGCTCGTCTCGGGCATCCTTACCCAGGCACAGCAAGCCCGGACGACCCTCGGCATCCCGGATTTCCTGGGGCGACAAACCGCAAGCCTTACCAAGCTCCTGCGCCGCATCCTCGTCCAGACATAAAATGCGAAAACCGGGTTGAGCCTTTTCAGCCTTATCTGTTACCAATTTGCGGTTGCGGCGTGCGTCTTCCTTGTCGCCAAAGGCCGCCGGGACGGACAGAATTGATTGGTCCACCAAAAGGATCCTAATGGGCCTCTTACAGGCGATGGCCCGGCGCAACAGCGTAGCGATAATCGTCCATAATTCCGCTTGGTCGTGGGCTTCATCAATCACGATGGCCACAGGTTTACGAAGCCGCATTTTTGATAATTTTGCCGGGCGCAGGTCGGCATTTCGGTTCAAAACGCCCGCGTCCCAGCCTTCGGATTGTAACTGCTTCAGCCATTCCAGCGCTAACCGGGTTTTGCCCTGGCTCATGCGTCCGGACAGGGTTGTCCATTTATGGCCCACCGGATTTGTGCCCGAGCCGAATGCTCGTAATTTCTCTATATCATCGGTGCGGCCAATAAAGCTCTGATTGGGATAATAGGCACCGACCGGGTCAGAGTTCTCGCGCTCTAATTGGCGCTCCAGAAACACCGGCGGCTCCGGCCAAAACAGAGCCAGCCTTGAGCGGACAGCGCCAATGTTGACGAAACCCCGAATGGCCAGCAACAGGAAAGGAAAACTGGCGGGGCCGGGATAGCGCTGGATCAATGTGTCTTTTATCCAGCTTTGTAGATGCTCGGGTAAAAAAGCCAGCGGGACTGCCAGATAGTTTTGCGCTACATCACTTAAGCCAGCATAAGCCACCCACAGGGATATGAGCAAGGCCAGAGCCGCCGCAATACTCCACAATTTCCATGATGCAATCCGCATAACGCCCCCATAGGACAAGTGATATGACAGGGCAGAGACCAATGGGCAAGATAAATTGGATTACAGCGAGTGCACCCCTTGAGTAGCAACCGTTGAACAAATTGCAATTCCCTACAAATATAACCCGCAGTTTGTACTGCCAGTGGGAGATAGTTTCGCCCCCATACAACAAGGCGAATAAGGTAAACCATGTTTAAAATCCGCCAGACGCCTTTGCCGTGCAAGGGGCAGGCGATAGAAATTTCCGCGCCTGATATCCTGTCAAACTTCCGGCATATGCGGCATTAACCCTGGGCCGATGCGGATGGGTTCTGCGCGTATCGCTAGCCCGGTTTTATTATCGGTTTCCACGAACACGCCGCACACCGTAGCTTCGCCGCTTGCGACTTCAAACCGGCCCCCGCGCAACCTTGTGGTAAAGCGGTGGATAGGTTCGGCTTTGTCCATGCCGATCACACCAGAATAATCACCGCACATGCCAGCGTCGCTCTGGTAGGCCGTGCCGCCTGCCAAAATACGGGTATCTGCGGTTGGCACATGTTGGTGGGTGCCGACGACCAGTGAGGCCCGACCGTCGCACACATGTCCCATAGCGTTTTTCTCGGACGTGGCTTCGGCGTGGATATCTATGATGATAACGTCAGCAATTTCGCCGAGCGGGCAAGCGTCCAGCTCTTTGTTGACAGCGGCAAATGGGTCATCAAGAGCGTCCATAAATACCCGGCCCAGCACATTCACCACCAATAGGCGAAACCCGCCAATCTCGTACAGGCCCGACCCTTTGCCGGGCGCGGTGCCTTCAGGATAATTGACGGGCCGTAGCAAGCGCGGTTCGCGCTCGATATAACTCAGCGCCCCCGCATTATCGAAACTGTGATTACCAAGGGTGATAACATCGGCTCCAGCGTCATAAAGCTCGCCGGCAGTGCTTTCGGTGATACCGAAACCACCAGCCGCATTTTCACCGTTGATTACAACCGCGTCCAGTTTTAAATCCTCGCGCAGGCGCGGCAGATGTTTTGTAACAGCCCGGCGGCCAGACCGCCCGACAACATCCCCAAAAAAAGCCAACTTCATATTCCAAGCCTCATAATTTTCCTTTAGCTAAACAGCCGCAATCCGGTTTCCGTCAAAACACCATCCAGTCTTTGATCGTGACCGTCCGTAGGTAGTGTTGGTACTTCTTGCCCAGAGAAAGCGACACCGCAAGCAAAGATTTTTGCATGACTGCGTAGCGCATTTAACGTCCGGTCATAATAACCGCCGCCATAACCAAGTCGGCTCCCGTCACGTGCATAAGCCAGCAAGGGTAATAAGATCACGTCAGGTGAGATAACTGGGGCGGAACGTACTGGCTCTTTGGTGCCAAATGGGCCGCGCACCAGTTTGTCCCCGACATTAAAGGTGTGAAATGTTAACGGATGGCCTGGTCGTCGGATGCGCGGCAGGGCCAGTGTGTGACCTGCCTCAACCAATGCGCCCATAAGCGGCCAAACATCAATCTCCGTGTGGATGGGTATATAGCCCGCGATGGTGCCTGATTTTATGCCCAGTAGAGGCCAGTGCCGCAACAGCTCGGAGCCCGCCCCAGGACGAGCCAGCGTCAACCCGTGGCGGATCGCTTTGGCGGCATTACGAGCCTTGGTTTTGTTTAGGGTGGTAAATTTCATATACGTGTATTAGGGCCTGTACCCTATCCTAAATGTCCAAATGCTTGCAGGCCCTAAAGGCTGTTTTCGATAAAATGGGCTAGATCGTCGGTTACTTTTTGCACAAGTATTGGATCGTCGCCTTCTGCCATGACGCGGATCAGGGGTTCTGTGCCTGAGGCTCGTACCAGTATTCGCCCGCTCGCGCCCATTTGGCTTTGAGCATCTTTAATGGCGGACTGGACTTTAGAAAACTCCAGCGGATTTTGTCCGTTATGGCGAACATTCTTCAGGAGTTGCGGTACGGGTTCAAACAAGTCCAGAACCTCACTAGCGGGTTTGTCTTTACGAATAATCTCCGCCAAAACCTGCAAAGCAGCGATTAGGCCATCACCTGTTGTCGCAAAATCAGTCATGAGCAAATGCCCTGATTGCTCGCCGCCTACATTATACCCGTCACTATGCATCCGGGCGGCCACATGGCGATCCCCGACAGGCGTTCGTATCAACGTCAAATCTTCATTTTGCAGACATCTCTCCAGGCCCAGATTGGACATAACCGTCGCTACAATGCCCGGTTTTGACAACCGCATCGTTTGTTTCCAGCTATGTGCCATCAAAGCAAGGAGCTGATCACCGTCAATGATTTTACCTTTTTCGTCACACATGATCAGTCTGTCAGCATCACCGTCCAGTGCAATCCCCACATCCGCCTTGTTATCCAGTACGGCTTGGGACAGAGCCTGCGTACAGGTCGAACCACAATCTGCATTGATATTTATACCGTCCGGATCAACCCCAATGGCAATAATTTCATTAGCCCCAAGCTCCCACAAGGTTTGCGGCGCGACTTTATATGCGGCACCATTAGCGCAATCGACAACTATTTTCAGACCTGCCAGTGTGATCCGGCGCGGGAATGTGGATTTGACAATTTCTATATACCGGGCCTGTCCTTCGTCATAACGTTTTGCCCGACCAAGGGCTTCACCACGGGGCAAAGCCTCGCTAAAGTCCTCATGCATCATTTTTTCGATCTCGGCTTCGGCTTCGTCGCTAAGCTTTCGCCCGTCTGGCCCAAACAATTTCAGACCGTTATCATAAAATTTATTGTGGGACGCAGTGATCATTACACCTAAGTCTGCTCGTAAGGAGCTGGTCATAGCGGCGACTGCTGGCGTTGGTAACGGGCCAAACAGCCGCACATCCATCCCGACCGAGGTAAACCCTGCCACTAAAGCCGGTTCAATCATATAGCCAGAAAGCCGCGTATCCTTGCCAATAACGACAGAATGCCGTCGCCCGTTTTCACGTAAAAAATAACGTCCCGCTGCCATGCCTAATTTAAGCACATTATGCGGTGCCATCTTGTCGTGATTCGCCAACCCGCGAATGCCATCTGTTCCGAAAAACTTTTTACCCATTTGAACCCCCTTGAAGGTATTTACCACATTAACACATCAATATCAGTATGCGCCGCCTTGGGGCGAGAGTTTAGCGCAACATTATAATGTCTTTCGCGACCTCTTACATATCTTTATATAGAAAGTCAAAATATTGATATGCAACAAGTTAATTTATCTCTAGAAGCAACAAAACATCTCGGATTTTTAAGGTGAACTTAAGGTCAGAAACAGGCAAGTAGCGCTAGAAGGGGCATCTTATGTGTGGAATTATTGGAATTGTTGGAAATCAACCCGTTGCAAGCCGGTTGATTGACGGATTGAAACGTTTGGAATACCGGGGGTATGATTCTGCCGGCATTGCCGTGATTGAAGAAGGAAACGGTGTGTCTGCATTGGTGCGCAGGCGCGCCAAAGGTAAAATTGTTAATCTGGAAGAACGCGTGAAGCTGGAGCCGGTTGATGGTGTGCTTGGCATAGCCCACACGCGCTGGGCTACACACGGCGCCGTTACAGAAGTCAACGCCCACCCACATTTTGCGGGACGAGTTGGCATTGTCCACAACGGAATTATCGAAAATTTCACCGAACTTCGCGACATGCTTAAAGACACGCGCACCTTCAACACCCAAACCGATACTGAAGTTGTTGCCCACATGATTGATGAGGCTATGCGCTCTGGGTTATCGGGTAAAGATGCATTTACCAGCACCTTAAAACAGCTCCGTGGTGCCTTTGCCATTGGCGTGGTTATTGACGGCGTTGAAGGCCAAATGTTTGCGGCCCGTAAAGGCCCGCCACTGGCCATTGGTATTGGTGATGGTGAAAACTATATCGGCTCCGACGCGATTGCTCTCTCGACGTTGTCTAAAAAAATTATCTATCTTGAAGAAGGCGATTGGGCCGTTCTCAAAGCGGACGGCGTACAGGTCTATGATGCAGATGACAATGCTGTCACCCGTGAGATCACCCATATTACGGGTTCAATGGCGGCGGCGGAAAAAGGCAATTATCGCCATTTCATGCTCAAAGAAATTTATGAGCAACCCGAAACCACGGCACACACCCTAACCCATTATATTGATGCCTTTAACCACAAGGTTAAAACGGCTCAAGAGCTTAACCTGAAAGACCTCGATTTTGCTACGGTTGAGCGGGTCTCCCTGATCGCGTGCGGAACCGCAGCTTATGCAGCTTATGTAGCCAAATACTGGTTCGAACAACTGGCCGGCTTGCCAACCGATGTGGATGTAGCCTCCGAGTTCAGGTATCGACGCCCGGTCCTGACTGGCAATACCCTGGCTATGGCCGTGTCCCAGTCTGGAGAAACGGCTGATACTTTGGCTGCATTGCGCTATTGTAGCGCACAAGGTCTGAAAACCGCCGTATTGGTCAATGTCCTTAGCTCTACCATGGCCCGCGATGCTGATTATGCTTTGCCGATTAACGCAGGCCCGGAAATTGGCGTGGCGTCCACCAAAGCTTTCACGTCGCAATTAACGGCCCTTCTGTGCCTGGCGATTACGGCAGGTGTTCAGCGCGGCTTCATTGATGCTGATCGGGAAAAAATGCTGGTCAACAGTCTGACACAAATTCCGCGTCATATTAACGAAACCCTGAAGCTTGACGGTGATATTGAGCAGTTGGCGAAACAACTGTCCACTGCCAAAAGCGCTTTTTACTTAGGGCGCGGCGTGCATTTCCCCCTCGCGTTGGAGGGAGCACTTAAACTCAAGGAAATATCCTATATTCACGCCGAAGGTTATGCAGCAGGCGAGCTTAAACATGGCCCCATCGCCCTGATTGAAGAAGGTACGCCGGTCATTGTCATCGCGCCAAGCGACGAATTGTTCGAGAAAACCATCTCGAACCTGCAAGAAGTCGCCACACGCGGTGCTAACGTGCTTTTAATCACTGATGCCAAAGGCGCCAGATATGCCCGCGACATGGCACCAAATATCATCACCTGCCCTGATGTGAGCGATGTAACCGCACCCATTATCTATGCCATCACAATCCAGTTGCTCGCCTATCACACGGCCGTGCATTTGGGCACGGATGTAGATCAACCACGTAATTTGGCCAAATCCGTAACAGTTGAATAAAGGGTTTTTTGCTGAAAAACAGTAGTTATATCTAATCAATGTTCGCTCTAGTAGAGTGAACCACTTAAAATGCTGGCTAGAAAAACCACCGAAACCTGTAGGGTGGATTAGCGCTTCTTGCGCGTAATCCACCTTTTGGTGGGTGCCGAGGGTGGATTACGGCTAAGAAGCCTAATTGTGTAGCCTCAATAGGTTGTCCTCATTCAGCCTACTTCTTTCGACCGGAGTTTTACCTTT
>JAESQN010000007.1 GCA_016765135.1 Robiginitomaculum sp. | reverse complement strand
GGGTTTTTGTGCGCAATTCTTGGCTATGTTGCGCCAACATGTGGGCGTAAGATTTAACGTCCCTGGCGCCGCCAATCCCGAGTTCAAGCACCCGCACCAACACCAAAACAAACGCCCGCAACTCCGCCAAAGGCGTAATCCCGGCCGGACAAAGTTTCTCAATAGCGGTCAAATCAAGTTTCATAGACGCACCATATACGCCCCCGAAGCACCGTGGATTAGATTTTTGGAAAGGTGGTAAAACTCCGTGTTTCCCCGACAGCCCGTAACCCCTATGGCCACCCGCAATAAAACAAATATAGCCCGCAAACTTCGGCGTGAAGTGGGAGGCCGTTTGTTAGGGCCTGTGTTTTAATACTACACGGCTTCCATCGGGGCTTTTTTCAGGGTTGTGTAGAGGGCTATGGCTCCGGACATCAGGTTGGCGGCGGCTATGCCTGCATAGGCGCCGGTGAGGCCGTAAAAATGTACACCAAGCCAGACCAACGGCAGATACATGAATACGGAGCGGATTATGGTGAATGTCAAACCGTAACTGGGACGGCCCAAGGCGTTCAATCCGGCAGCGGCGACAAACACTACGCCGTATCCGGCGAATGTTACGGGCACAATCCAGAAATACGGCGTAGCAGCGGCAATCACGGCCGCATCTTTGGTGAAAATTTGCGGGATGACCGTGGCGAGCAATCCCATGACCAAGCCAATAAATGCGCCCCAAACAAAACAAATTTTGATACTAAATATAAAGGTCTCGCGCACCCTGTCCGTCAATCCTGCGCCGCCGTTTTGCCCCGTGACCGCGCCGATACAAGCGGATAAAGCGTACAGCACCGTCAAAGCTAGCATCTCGGCCCGGCTCGTCAAGGTAAAGGCCGCGACCTCCGTGGTGCCAAGATTGCGTGCCACAATGGCTATGGCCACAAGCCCGGTTATTGGCACGATTGTATTCGTGCCTATGGCTGGCAGACCAACCCGCAAGATCGCCGCCCATGAGGCTTTGATGCGGGCAAATGTCAAACCTGCAAATGTAACGGCCCGGCGATGGAAAAAGACCACATAAAGGCCAAAACCTGCTGCAAATCCGTTGGCAATCAAGGTCGCGAGAGATGCACCTTGCACACCCATACGCGGAAACGGGCCAAGGCCGAATATAAGAAACGGGTCGATAATGATGTTTAGAACCGCGCCGCTGATCATGATCGTGCTGGGCAATAAAGCCTCACCTCCGGCGCGTAAAACATTATTGCTCATCATAGCCAGACCCATAACAATGAGGGCAGGCAGGCCAAATTTCAGATAATCGAGGGCCAGTGGTTTTGTTTCGGCATTAGCCCCAAGCAAATCAAGTACGGGCGATATGACCAAAAAACTCGCAATACAAATCACGATCATGATCATAAAAGCCAGCAAAAGCGCACTGGCTCCGTGGGCGGAGGATAACTTACGGTCTTTGCGACCTATAGCTCTGGAAATTGCCGATAATGTGCCCGCCCCCAAGCCAATATTAACACTATTGCCAAAGAAAATAATCAAGGCACAAAACCCGACAGCCGCCAAGGCATTGGTCGAATAATGCCCTAAATATATGGTATCGACGACGCTTGCAGACGTCAGCGCTAAAATAGCAAGCCAAAACGGGCCGACCATTCTAAGGATATGCCTTGAAGTCGAGCCCTTGGTGAGGTCTATGGCAGTTCTAGCCACCTAGTCTCCAGCCGCATCTGGCGTGATCGACATATAGGCGGCCAGTGCGGCCATGCGGGTGATTTCAGATGCGGGCGCACCCAAAGCACATATTTGCACGGGTTTATCCAGGCCGGTCAGAAACGGCCCGAGCACGGTGCTGTCGCCTACGGCTTTTAGAAGTTTTGTCGATATACTGGCGGAATGAATGGCGGGCATAACCAACACATTGGCCGCACCGCCAAGGCGCGAGAACGGATAGGTCAAAGTGTGGTTCGGGTTTAGGGCCACATCGGCGGCAATATCCCCCTCATAATCGAAATCCACACCCCGCTCATCCAGGATTTTAACTGCGTCGCGCACCTTCTCCATACGCTCGCCCCTCGGATTGCCAAATGTCGAATAGGAGATCAAAGCCACACGTGGTGTAAACCCGAATGAGCGGGCAAAATGGGCCGTGCATTCGGCAATGTCGGCCAACTCCTGCGCATCCGGAAATTCGGTGATACTGGTGTCCGAGATGAACAATGTCTGGGATTTATTGACCACAACCGAGACCCCCATTGTCCGGTGCTTTTTGGTGTGATCCATCACCAAACGCACATCACGCAGGGCTTTGTCATAGGCTCGCGTCACCCCCGTGACCATACCGTCCGCCAACCCGTGATTGAGCAGAAGTGCGGAAAATACATTGCGGTCATTATTGACCAGGCGCTGCACATCGCGGCGCAAGAAACCTTTGCGGCGCAAGCGTTTGTAAAGATGGTCAGCAAATTCTGCATTGCGGTCAAACAGGCGCGCATTGAGGATTTCCAGACTGTCATCAGGCTCTATTCCCAATAGCTCCATATTACCGCGTATGGGTTTTTCGCGGCCAATGAGAATGGCCTTACCCATGCCGCGTTGCACAAATCCTTGGGCTGCGCGGATGACGGCTGGCTCTTCCCCCTCGGCGAACACAATGGTGCGCGGATTGTCGGCCACGCTGGCGCTGATACCTTGTAGCAAGGACGCCGTGGGGTCTTGGCGTTGGGCCAGGGTTTTGATGTAAGCTTCCATGCATTCAATGGGCTTGCGGGCCACGCCAGTATCCATAGCGGCTTGGGCGACGGCGGGCGGGATTTTTGAAATAAGACGCGGGTCGAACGGAGCCGGGATAATATAATCCCGGCCATATTTCGGGCGGTTACCGTGATAGGCGGCGGCCACTTCTTCGGGTACATCTTCGCGGGCCAGTTCCGCCAAAGCCTTTGCACAGGCCAGTTTCATTTCCTCATTAACATTGCGCGCCCGGACGTCTAGTGCACCCCTGAAAATATAGGGAAAGCCAAGCACATTATTGACCTGGTTGGGGTAATCACTACGCCCCGTGGCGATAATCGCATCGTCCCGAACGGCTCTAATTTCTTCGGGCGTGATCTCGGGTATTGGGTTCGCCATGACAAATATAATCGGGTTGGGGGCCATATCGGCGACCATTTCTTTGGTCATTGCACCAGGCGCCGACAGGCCCAAAAACACATCTGCGCCTTTGATAGCTTCTTCTCTTGTTCGTATTTTTGTGTTGATGGCGTGGGGGGCTTTCCATTGGTCAACATTGTCGCGGCCTTGGTAAATGACCCCATCCGAGTCCAGTGCTATGGCATTTTCGTCTTTAACGCCGAGGCTTTTTATCAATGACAAAACGGAAATGCCCGCAGCCCCCGCCCCGGACAATACCACTTTGATGTCTTCAAATTTGCGGCCCGTGAGCTGGCAAGCATTTATCAATCCGGCCGTAGCAATAATCGCCGTGCCGTGCTGGTCGTCGTGAAATACGGGGATGTCCAGTTTGTCGCGTAAGGTTTGCTCGATAATATAGCATTCCGGCGAGCCTATATCTTCCAGGTTAATGCCGCCAAATGTATTGCCAAAGCGCTTGACGCATTCAATAAATGCTTCGGGGTCTTCCTCCTCGACCTCTATGTCAAAGCTGTCAATGTCAGCGAAGCGTTTGAACAAAACCGATTTGCCTTCCATGACGGGCTTGGAGGCCATAGCGCCGAGATTGCCCATGCCAAGAATAGCCGTACCGTTGGAAATGACCGCAACCATATTACCCTTTGAGGTATAATCATAAACCGTTTCAGGGTCATCTGCGATGGCCTGTACGGGAATGGCCACACCCGGCGAATAAGCCAAAGACAAATCCCGCTGGGTCGCCATAGGCTTGGTTGGCTGCATGGCCAATTTACCTGGTGTGGGTTTCGAATGAAAATCCAAAGCTTGTTGGTCTGTAATATATTTGTTCGACGGATCCTGTGACATATAAGTCCTCGTTTTGTGCGGTTGACATATGCTTCCTAACGCCATTTTTCGCGCTTGAACAGAGAAGAACTAGTATATGTAGATAACAAATTCACATTTTGCACCTAAAGGTCCTGAGCCTAAATCGACCAATTGCTGATGAGCGGCAGGTCGGCGTGCATCCAGGCGCGTAGACCGCCGTCCATATGGGTGATGTTGGTAAAACCCAGGGCTTTGAACTGCGCCAGCGCCTTGGTGCTACGGTCGCCTGAATGACAATGGACTAAATAGGCGACGGTGCGTCTCAAGGCCTTGAGCCGCCGCGCAAAAAAATCGCTCTGGCAATCGAGATTGACCGCGTCCTTGATATAGAACATCTCGAACTCTTCCCCCGTGCGTAAATCCAGCACTACCGTTTCAGGGCGGGCTTTAAGGAGCGCGTGGGCTTGCTGGGCGTTTACATGGGTGATGGTCATATCGGGCCTAGTTACAAACCTGATATATAGGGTGTTAACGGGTGCACTCAAGCACCCGAATGATTATTCTGACGTGGCTTGTGTTGACAGACCGGCCAATGCCTTGGTCATTTTATCGAGAGGGGCGGTGTTCGTCACAACATTGTGGCGCTGTTTGAGATAGGCAGGATTATTGTAGGACAAATACACTTGGCCATCCGTACCCTCATAGACCAGCGCCTTGACGGGTAGATCAAGCCCCATGGTCGGGGCTTCACGCATCAAGGGCGATCCAATTTTGGGTGAACCAAAAATTAATAATGTGCTAGGCCGCATTTGCAAATCCATCGCCTTGGCGTTGGCGGCATGATCAATGCGGGCAAAAATCCGCAGGCTTTTATCTTGCACGGCTTGTTCCAGCCTGTCCATCGTCGTCTCTACATCAAAATTGCTTTTAATGGTAACAATGCTATCATTAAGAGCAGGGTCTTGCGGTGGTGTGCACGCGACCAGACTAGCCACCGCCACACTTGCCGTAATGAACTTACCAATCATTGTACACTCGGGAGACCGGAATTATTCCAATCAATAAAGCCGCCGTTCATATGGATGATGTTTGTGAAGCCCTTTTCCTTGAACACGGCAAGGGAACGGGTTGAGCGCGCACCGGAACGGCAATGGACGAGATAGGTCTTGGAGGTATCCAATTTACTAATCTGCGCGGCGAAATCCGCGCTTTTCACATCAAAGTTAAGCGCACCCTCAATATGCTTGGTGGCAAATTCTGCTGGTGTGCGCACATCAAGGATCACGACTTCCGGGCGGGCTTTAAGGAGAGCCGCCGCTTCTGTAGCACTGACATTTGTGATTTGCGTTTCTTGGGCTTCCACCACATCTGTCTGCGAAGATTCTTGTTGCGCAGATTGCGCCCCGGACTCGCCCTGGGAGCAAGCCCCCAACAGACCAACCGCAAAAGCGATAAACAAATTTCTAAACATAATCATCTCCAATATTTCTTTATGAACGGTAACCACAAACACCAAAGGATATTTGACGGCTTGTTGTTTTGGTGCGGGGTCAGCCCGATAACGACACCATCATGCCCACCCTTGGGTTGGTCAATATATGTACCGAACATTTTATCCCATAGTGCCAGAAAAAAACCGTAATTGCTATCGGTTTCCTTGTGGATCACGCTATGGTGAACACGGTGCATATCGGGCGTCACGAACAAAACCCGCACGACCTTATCCAGCCATAGTGGCAATTTAACATTGGCATGGTTGAACATGGCCGAGGCGCTGAGGATCAACTCGAACACAAATACGGCAATCACCGCCGGGCCGACCAAAAGGATGACCAGCATTTTATAGAGCATGGAAGCGACAATTTCGACGGGGTGAAAACGCGCTCCGGTGCTGACATCTATATCCCGGTCGGCATGATGCATTTTGTGAAACACCCAAATCAACGGAATTTTGTGCGACGCCACATGCTGCCAATATATGGCAAAATCCAGCAAGATAACGGAAATAACCAAATTGGCCCAGAGAGGCAAATCAAGCAGATTCAGCAAGCCCCAGCCCTTTGACATGGCAAACAAAGCGGTTCCCATCGCAGCGACCGGGAATAAAATCCGTACAAATACCGAATATGTCACCACAATACCAAGATTGGTAGCCCAGCGTTTCAAGCGTGACTGGGTGCGGGATTTACGCGGAAACAAGGCTTCCAACGCGCCCATAAGCGCAAACACCCCCGCAAACATGCTCAGGCGGATAACCGTTTCATAAGATCCAACAAAATCGTTCATAAGCTTCGCCGGGATATTTCCAACGTTATTATTTTTTTGCGCACGTATTAATTCCCAAAATTTGATAAGGCGGGCACCATCCGATTAACCCGGTCAACAAAAGAACCACACCAATCCAGCCCCAGACCCATTGTGGGCCGACAAATACAGTGGCGATCAAGGCAATTCCCACCAATATACGGATAATACGTTCTGCGTTTCTAACATTTTTAGTCATCATTTCTCTCCAATTTCATTTGTGTAACTCAAGCTACACCACATAATAGCTCAACTATCGCCAGTTTCAATGTGACTAAGTCACGGCAGTTTTAGTTTGTCTGTCACAATAATGCGTCCACGCTCTCGCCGAACAATTCCTTGTTTCTCCAACTCGGCAAGCTTACGCGACACCACTTCACGGGCCGTACCAATAGTGCGTGCAATATCAGCTTGTGTAGCGAGAACACATCCTTTGGCGTCCATTTTTTCCCGCAGATAACCACCCAGATCTGCCAATATATTTTTGTCGGTCAGCCGACTAACCAGCTTAACCAAAGACGCAACCCGGTTGGCGTAATCTTGCAAGACGAAATGGCTAAAATCCGCCGAATTTTTCATGAGCTGTTCAAAGGTATGCTGAGGTATTGCCAGGACAATAATGTCTGTCTCTGCTACACCTCGGGCAAAATATGTACCAGATTGTAAAAGCGTAGTTGCGGTGATAATACAGATTTCCGCCGCATGCATTCGGTATAAAACTGTTTCACGATCCGATTTGCTGATAAGATCAACCCGTATCTGTCCCTGTAGCAAAACCAAAAATGTTTTACTTTCATCACCAGGTTGAAAAATCACATTGCCGGCCCCGACTTTAATTCTGGACAAGCGACCCAGACAGGATAAGTCCTCAATACCGATAGATTTTAGCGTTTGCAATTCTTCAATTGAAAACGCTCCGGCAATGATATGTGACATTTTATCCCTTTAGAAGTATTTTAAACTCAAATAATGCCTCAACATAGGCCAAAAATACTAATCAGCAAGACCGCTCTTGAACTTGTAATGTAAAGTCCTTATCTATGTATATAAGTATTTGCTAATATATATACAAGAGTCAATTACAGGAGGAAAAAATGACAAAACCTATTGTGAAATCTTTTTTTGACCCGGCCACAAACACCATAACCCATATTGCCTATGACCAGGCCAGCAAAGAAGCGGTTATTCTGGATCCGGTGCTGGGGTATTGCGAAGCTTCGGGGCGGACAAATACGGCTTTGGCAGACCAGCTCATAGAATTCATTGTGGCGAACGACCTGACAACCAAATATATTATCGAAACCCATGCCCATGCCGACCATTTGTCTTCGGCCCCTTATTTGAAAGAAAAATTGGGCGGGCAGACCGTCATCGGCACCCATATTGACGCGGTGCAAAAAGTGTTTGGTGATGTATTTAACGCCGAAGACGAATTTGCCACGGACGGTAGCCAGTTTGATGTCCTGGTAAAGGACGGACAAAAATTCACCCTCGGCGCTATCGAAATCACCGCCATACACACGCCGGGTCACACCCCGGCTTGTATGTCCTGGCTGATCGGGGATGCGGTGTTTGTAGGCGATACGTTGTTCATGCCGGACTACGGCACGGCCCGGTGTGATTTCCCCGGCGGCAGCGCCGAGACGCTTTATAAATCTATCCAAAAATTGTTCACCCTGCCGGACGAAACCCGTGTGTTTTTGTGCCATGATTACAAAGCCCCTGGGCGCGACGAATTTGTCTGGGAGACCACGATCGGCGAAGAGAAACGCAACAACAAACATGTGGGCAAGGGCGCGGATATGGACAGCTTTGTCAAAATGCGTACCGAGCGCGACGCCGGGCTTGACATGCCCAAACTGATCCTGCCCTCGGTGCAGGTCAATATGCGCGCCGGAGAATTTCCGCCTGCCGACGACAATGGCACCACATATCTCAAAATCCCCCTCAACGCATTATAGGCAGATGACTATGCAGATCACGAAAATTACAGTCGGGTTTTCTGTCTCGCCGCAAATCGCCTTTGATGATATAAAAAAACTGGCAGATGCAGGCTATAAAACCATCATCAGCAACCGCCCCGACGGTGAAGATGCGGCCCAGCCTTTATCCAAAGCTATTGCAAAAACTGCAAAGCGGGCGGGCATGACTTATCACCATATCCCATTCAAACCGGGTCGTTTTACACCTGATGACCAAGCGCAGTTTAAAGCGGCCTTAGAGCAAAGCGCTGGCCCTGTGCTCGCATTTTGCCGCACGGGTATGCGCGCCCAATCAATCTACAAATCCGTCACAAAAGCACCAGGATTTTTCGCCCGCCTGTTTGGGCGTTAATCATGGAAAACCCGCAATTTTGGCATAACAAATGGCAATCAGGAGAGCTTGGCTTTCATCTTGAGGACACCAATGCCGCATTGGCGAAATACTGGCCCGGTCTGGATATTGATGGGGCTTGTGAAGTGCTGGTGCCCTTGTGCGGCAAAAGCCTTGATATGCTGTGGTTGCGCCAGCAAGGTCACACAGTTTTGGGGGTCGAGTTAAGCCCCATAGCCGCCAAAGAATTTTTCGCTGAAAACAAAATTGCATACGAAACCACCAAGCGCGGCAAGTTTCAAAGCTTTTCAGGTGACGGCTTCACAATTTTGGTCGGCGATATTTTCGACCTGACCAAAACTGAAACTGCCAATGTAAAAGCTGTCTATGACCGCGCCGCATTGATCGCTCTACCGCCGGCCATGCAAGAAAAATATGTGGCACATATCAAAAGCATTTTAGCCCCCAAAACACAAATCCTGCTCGTCACCCTGGAATATGACCCGTCTGAAATGGACGGCCCACCCTTTAGCACAAAAGCGCCAGAAGTTCAGGCCCATTTCGCATCCTGGAGCCAAATAAAAATGCTAAAAACCACCGCCCTAACCGACTTTCGCGATATTGCTGCCAATGAGACCGTATATAAATTGGTCGTGGCGTAGATGGTTTTATAGCTATAGCATTTTCCCAACTTTTGAGACAAGCTGCGTCTACGGGCGATTTTATTGACACCGCTATAGTAGGATTGCCTTAACGCCCAATGCGCGCCCGCGCCATTTCGTCGGCGATTGTGTCCGTTGTGCGGCCCGTCCTGGTGGCCTGGTCTATGATATCGCTTAGGGTTTTTTCTACGCCTTGCAGTTTTTCTTCGACCCAATCCTTCGAGTAATTACCTTCAATCTCTCCGGCGATGTTGATGATGCCGCCCGCATTGACCACATAGTCTGGGCAATACAGAATACCCCGGTCTTGCAGCTCCTGCCCCATCCCCGGAACGCTGAGCTGGTTATTTGCAGCCCCGGCAATGATTTTTGCCCTGAGTTGATCTATGGTGTCCGGGTTAAGGATTGCACCCAAAGCACACGGCGAAAAAATATCTACGTCCTGGGTGTAAATGTCGTCTGGCGCGACTGCCTTTGCGTCAAACTCTGAGCAGGTTTTTTTGAGCGCGTCCGTATTTACATCCGTCACCACCAATTTGGCACCCGCCTCGTCTAACAATTTACACACCGTAAAGCCCACATGACCAAGCCCTTGTACGGCCACACGTGCGCCTTTGAGGGCAAGTCCGCGCTTGTCAGCGGCCAGCTTAATACACCGAAACACACCGTCCGCCGTTACCGGAGACGGATCACCGGACGCCGCATCGCCCTCGTCTAGCCCCGCCACATATTTGGTCTGCGTGCGGATAGTGCGCATATCGTCCGTGGTCATACCGACGTCCTCGGCGGTGTAATATTGACCGCCGACCGTATTGATAAATTCGCCGAACTTGGTGAAAAGGGCGGTGCGGTCATAATCACCGTCCGGCTTCATAACCACGGCCTTACCACCGCCCAAATTTAGCCCGGCCATAGCGTTTTTGTAACTCATACCCCGCGACAAACGCAAAACATCCCTAAGCGCGTCACCCGAATTGGCATAGCTCCAAAACCGTGTCCCGCCCGCTGACGGCCCCAAATGGGTCGAATGCACGGCGATAAACGCTCTTAGCCCTGTTGCCTCGTCGTAGAAACTATGGACGCTTTCGTGGGCGTCAAAAGATGGATGTTCAAAAATGGCCATGTGTTTGTACTTTGTTATCCATTTTAGTATGGAAATTCCGTTAGAATATGTTACGCATATTATGGCCAAAACCGGGCAATTAAATTGTGAAAATTGAGAAAATTGGCAATTAGCGTGTGGTTATGGGGGTAAAATTGAAAAATATTCCTATATAGAGCTTTGTGCCAAACTACAACTCTTTACTGCCCGCCGCCGCCGCTCTTAATACACCGATTGTCAAAGCCGCACCACTCCCGTCGCCAATACCAAGCCCGTAATCAAGCAGGGGCTTTTTTCCGATGCGCTCTAACAATGCGCCGTGGGCTGGCTCGGTGGTTTTATGGGCTGCCAGACAATGATCAAGCCCGGCCGGATTAAGGGCATGTACGATTGCCGCTGCCGCGCAGACTGTGTATCCATCGAGCAAAACCGGGATCCCTTGGTGGCGGGCCGCCAATATTGCGCCGACCATGCCCGCAATATCGCGGCCTCCGAAACAGCGTAATATTTCCAAAGGATCGTCCAATTTATCCTTGTGGGTTTTGGTGGCTAGCTCAACGGCTTTGATGCGCCGCACCGCCGTTTCCCCGTTGCCGCCCGCCCAATAGCCAGCCGCTCCGCCGTAAAGCCCTCGTGCAATTCCCGCCGCCGCAGTGGCACTGCCAAACCCGGCATTTCCCAAAATGATCATGTCCGCTTCTTCGGCTACGACTTCCATGCCGTAAGCAATTGCCCCGGCACACTCCCGCTCGGATAAAGATGGCTCCTTACACATGTCTGCGGCCGGTGCCTCGATGCCCATATCGAAAACTTTAAACAATGCGGATACATTGCCTGCAATGCCGCGCACCCCGGCACTGCCCTTTGCTATAGACGCCATACGGGCCTTGCCGCCTTCAACAACATCAGTGCCGATCGTGTTTGCGGCCACCTGGTGGCTACCAATAAAGACACAGACCAAAGGTTTTGCGATAGATGGGGTTTGCGTACCTTGCCACCGCGCCAACCATGCCACGGCGCCGCTTAAACATCCCAAAGGCTGTAGCCCGCCTAAACTTTGTTGTAACTTGCTTGCGACACGTTCGCCCACATCTATATCGCCAGTTGGCAAGCCTTGTGCCAGCTCTCTGATGTCGTCAAAAGGATGTGCTGTTTGTTGCGTCATATTCCCAACTCGTATGTAAGCTTATCCTTCCACCAATCAACATAATAATCAGGATATAATAACTATACAGAGAAATTTTCATAAAGCCGTAACCAGATTTACCTAGTTTGCGAATCATAATCCAGAGGAGAAAGCGCTATGAGCTCTAAATTGTTACGCGATGCTGTTTTGGTGAGCATAGTTGTTGGCGGCGGTTTTTTCGCGCTGACCCAGCGCGAGGCCATTTACGAATTTATTGGTATTCATCCCAGCGACATAGTCGATGCCCGCGCCAACCGATTGGAAGAAACCGATCAAACAGACCGGATAGATGCGACCATGCTCATAAGTGGCTCCTCCACCTCCATCAACAAAGCGGCCGACAGCCATTTTTGGGCCGAGGCGCGGGTAAACTCCGGCAGTGTCCGGTTTTTGGTAGACACAGGCGCCAGCATAATAGCTCTTACGCCTCATGATGCGCAAAAGGCTGGTGTCAACCTGCAAACCCTGAGATACACTTCGCCGATCGACACGGCGGCAGGCCGGGTTATGGCAGCACCTCTCACCCTTGATCTGGTTTCTGTGGGCAATGTTACGGTGCGCAATGTCCGCGCCGTTGTTATCCGTGAAGGCTTGCCGCAGTCACTTCTGGGCATGAGTTATCTGGGGGAATTACAAAAGGTAGAAGTCAGCAAGAACATGATGATTTTACGCCAATAAAGCTTTGCGCAGCATGTTAAGCGCCACCAATAAGAGCGCAATCCCTAATACCATACGCAGTTTTCCCTGGCTAAGGCTATGAGCGGTTTTCACGCCAAGCGGCGCGAAGAGATAACTACTCGCCGAGATCAACACAAAGCCAATAATACTGACATACCCGAGCGAATAAATGGGTCGCCCCGGCGCGCCATATCCGCTAATGATGTAACCAATGGTCGCCGGAACACCGATGAAAAACCCAAGCGCAGATGCAGTCCCCACCGCCCTGTGAATTCGTTTTCCGCACAGCACCATCAGCGTCACGCCAATAGAACCAAACCCGATCCCCATGAGCGAACACAGCCCGCCAAGCACCGTCCCTGCGAGAGGCGGCGCAATCCCGCCAGGCACCTGCTGCGCTATTTTCCAATCCGGGCGCCCAAAGATAAATTGCAGGGCAATCCCTGCTATGAATACACCAAAAATAAGGACTAAAGCATCCCCGGACAGCCAATTTGAAACGAATAAGGCCGCCAACAGCGAGCCTACGCCAATCCAAACACCCCAGCTCCGTAATGGGTTTCGCGGCCAAACCAATTGCCAATCCACCGCCCCGCGCTGATGATGTGACCAGGCCGAGCGCAACGAGGTCACAATAATGGTTGCCGCAGATGTGGCAATGGCCGTGCGCATGGCGATATCTTGTTCAAAACCAAGGGAAATATATGTGTAAAAAAGCGCTGGCACGATAATCGCGCCGCCGCCAACCCCAAACAGGCCCGCGCTATACCCCGCCGCTGCGCCAAGGATTAACAATCCCACAACCATATATATTATTTGCAGGTCCATTATCTGGTCTGCTCGCGAGCTTTTTGCAAGGCATCAAGGGCAGCGGAAATCCTCCGCGATGGGGAGAGTGATCTGTCGCCATCGCTTAGACTGCGCCGCCATAAACGCGCACCTTTTTCGCCGTGAAACAGACCCATGATATGGCGGCTCAAAGCTTTGACCGTCGGGTCGGTGTCTTGGGCGCTCTTTGCATATTCGATCAACTCATGCACAATGTCTTCGCGGGTTTTGGTGTTGGGGGCGGCCCCGAAAAACACCTCGTCCACCTTGCTTAAAATCCACGGATTATGATAGGCGGCGCGGCCATACATCAGCCCGTCGAGATTGCCCAACTCGGCCTGCCCCTGTTCAAGCGTCTGTAAACCTCCGTTTAGGATTATACTCAAATCCGGAAATTCGGTTTTCATAATCCGCACCAAACCATAATCCAGAGGTGGTACGCTGCGGTTCTCCTTGGGGCTTAAACCTTTAAGCCACGCCTTGCGGGCATGAATAATGAACCGCTCACACCCAGCCGCGCTTACCGTGCGCAAAAATTGTGGCAAAGCCTCATGCGGCTCTTGCTCGTCAATACCAATGCGGCATTTGACTGTAACGGGAATATCCACGGCCTCTTGCATGGCGACAAAACATTCCGCCACCAAATCCGGCTCGGCCATCAAACAAGCCCCGAACCGCCCCGACTGCACCCGGTCAGATGGACACCCAACATTCAGATTGATCTCCGCATATCCGTAATCTGCCCCGATGCGCGAAGCCTGCGCCAATTTGCTCGGATCAGACCCCCCGATCTGCAAAGCCACGGGATGCTCACCTTCATGAAAGCCAAGCAAATATTCCCGATTACCGTGGATTACAGCGTCCGCCACCACCATCTCTGAATATAAAAGCGCCCGCCCCGACAGCATCCGGTGAAACCCCCGACAATGCCGATCCGTCCAATCCATCATGGGTGCAATAGCGAATGTAAACCCTTGATTTATCATAGCTTTTCTTTATAATACAAACAGTTAGAAAGGACGCGTGTGCACTTAAATTCATTGGAAATCACCCCGATTCTCTGTAGTACTGCACACAAATTGCACACGATATGGCAACAATAGTAAAACTCAAATCAGGTAATTACCGCGTCCAGATTAGACGTAAGGGACAGTACGCGTCAAAGACCTTTTCAAATAAATCTGATGCGTTGTCTTGGTTGTTTGAAGCTGACCGCCGTTCCGATCAAGGACGAGGTATAATTGCTCCAAAAATTAATTTCTCCAAGAATTATTGGGTTCAATACATTCGGACAACTGATCGAACTACACATCGCTGATATGGTCGAGGTAAACAAGCCTTTAGGCCGCTCCAAAGATTTTGCACTTCGCACTCTCAATAAACATCTGGGGCAAGTAAAAACCCCTCACTTAACGCGAGCTAGTATTATCGAATTCGGGCGTATGCGCGCGAAAGAAGGCGCAGGCCCGGCAACACTCGCCGCCGATATCTCCTACATTCATACCGTTCTGACCCATGCGGCTGCCGTCCACGGCGTAAAAATATCGACGGAACAAGTAAACCTAGCAAGAGTAGCGCTAAGGCGACTAGGTTTGATTGGTCGTTCAAAAGAAAGAGACCGCCATCTTTGGTTTCTTTCCAGGCTACGCCGAAGTCGCTGCGGCCTGATTTGATGAAAAAGTCAGGGCTATCTTCATTCTTTTTGTTTTTGTTGGTGACGAATTTGACTTTGTGGGCCATGCTTAGGGTGGCGATTGTGCCTTCATAGCTGGTTTTTGTTTGTTTGAATGTTCCAATTGTAGGCATAGTTATTTCTCCGTATGTTGGGGTTTATGAAACAGTTAAAGCAAGCTCGCGCTTGGCTTTCTTAAACCCGTGGTCACTATTTTTCTCCATATGGTTTGAGGGTTAAATCCTTGCTGACGATGATTGAGAACCGCCAGCCGGGACGGACGCTTATTGTTGGCTGGATATTTAGGCTACGTTCGATAATCCGTTGACCTGCGATATTGGCTGTATCCTGCCCTGCGTTTTGCAGAGCGCGGGCTAGACGGCCTTCATCATCTGATGAGAGTTCTGAAGCGACACTCAATAGCGACGATAACACCGCGCCTTTCATGAATTGCCAAGTATGGCGATCTACCTTGTCTTTCAGGCCTGCAAAGCCCTGGCCGTCTACGGCAGGCAGGTTGTCAAGCTGGATTGAGTTCCCATTGGGAAAGATAAATCTGAGTAAATTAGGCAGTAGAGGGACATAGCGGGACATTGGGACGTTTTCTTAGCCGCTAAAATGAGGGAGATTTCGGACTAAAAATCGCCATTTCGCGTGGCCCACCCTGGACTCTAATTTCAATCGTGCCCTGAGCGAAGCGAGGAAATGCCCTTGGGGTGAAAAACAAAGGCTTAGCCGCGAGATGGGCCAGAATGGCGTTTCGCTTTATCTTGCGAAACATCCTCTACACTCCAAATTCGCTTCTTTTCAACCTCGAAACTTACGGAACAGGAAAAAACCGATATGGACTGATGTCAGTCCAGGCGCTTTAGCCTCATTCAAAGAAGTAATTATCCAAGTGAACAAGGTAGGCTTCACGGTCACGCTTACTCAATACTATACCGAGCTTCGTACAATCTGGAACTTTCAGAGTATATCTGTACTTTTCTCCCACAACAAAAAAGAGTTTTGTTGGAATGTCGATAGTAAAATTCGAGAAAGCACTAATTTCTGTTGCTTTCTCTGGTATTGCACTGATAGCATCATAAATAATTTCTGAGCGATCATTGACTACAATACGTTGAGAATCATACCCCAAAACAGTAAATTTGAAGTCACATTTTTGCGGAGTAGCTTGAGTTGAAAATTCACATCCATTTAATGAAAGAGCACTCAAGAAAAGGCCTAAAAACATGGCTGGTTTAATCATTTTTCTGAAAACTCCTGATAGCTCGTCGACGTTGATCAGGTCGTAGAGGCGTTAAATTAGAACGATTACTTTGATCCATTAAAGTAAAGGACGTTCCCCTTGGATGCTTCAAATTGCCAAAGGAATGACCAAACTCATGACCGCCTGTTTTCCCTACCATACCCTTCTCAATTGCAAAAGTGGTAATCTTAATATTTCCGCCTTCGCCGAAGTCACCTTCAAAAGCTCCTAAAACGTTCGGAATAGCTTTGCCATCAGAACCTATAATTTCATCTACTATCGAAATAGTAGTCTCACCTTCCCCTGCTTCACCACCACTTATATCACTCGTCATAGTAACATCTCCGCGAAATATCCCTTTACTCCCTGAAAAAGCACCATCAATCACCGTGCCTATTTCATCCCCCATAGACTGTAGTTGCTCATCAGATAAATCTTTACTACTCTCATTTTGGATTTTAGCGGTAAATGAAAACTCTTTACCCTTTTCTAATTCTTCAACCTGCTCTCCAAACGGATCCCAATTATTCAGCGGATCATTGTTGACATAAGTATACCGATTAAACATGAACGGCATTTCCGGGCTGAAGCCTATCGGGTCTATGCTTAGGAACCTCCCGATCAGCGGATCATAGTACCTTGCTTGCATATAGTTCAAACCCGTGGCGGAATCCTTAATATGCCCTGTGTACCCGGCCTGGTCCGCGTTGCTTAGGGGGTTGGTTAGGGTTTCGCCGAACGGGGTGTATTGTTCTCGCCAGGCTACTGTGCCGTTCACACTGCTCCCAGTTTGGGCGGAGCCTAGATGGTCCATGTGCAGGTAGGTTGGGACGTTGTTTTCTATGCGGACGAATTTGCCGATGTAATCGATCTTTTTGTTGTCTGTGACTTTATCGATGTGCACCAACGTGCCCGACGCGTCGTAAACATTGTAAATCGTCTTACCGTCTACAATACTTTTCACCCGGCGTTTATTACCGTCATATTTATAGTGTCCGCCCGCAATGCCGGAGATCTGTACCGGCTGGTTGGATTTGTCATATAAAAATGACTGCCCGGTAATCCCCGTGACATTGCCCCGGTTATCATAGGAAAATACCCGCAGCGGCCCGCCCGTATCCGTATGCCACCACAACCGGTTACGGCTGTCATAATTCATCACAAGCGAACGGCTGCCTTCGGTCTTTGTGCGGATATTACCAAGGCTGTCATAGGTATAAGACCCGTTGCCCCAAGGCCCGCTTGAGCTGATCATCCGCCCGAGGGCATCATAGGCGTAAGTCCGGTCATCACCGGTCATAGCTCCGTTGAGGATATTGGTCACTTTGCCGCGCACGTCGTAAGTATAGGTCAAATCCAGCGCCTTGCTGGCGCCTTTTTGTGACAGCAGGCGGTAAGGCTGGAGCCGCGCGGTTAAAGTCTGGCTGAACACCTGGCCATTGCCGTAAACCATGCCCGCTATGGCCCCGGAAGCGTGATAGCTGGTGCCAGATGCATAATTGGTGCCGCCGCTACTGACCCCAACCAAGCGCCCAAGCCCGTCATTACTGATAGCCAAACTCCGCCCGGACGGCAAGCTGCGCGAAACCATAAACCCGGACGTATCATAACCGTAAGACATAGGAAAGATGCGCCCGTCAAGGCTCAGGTTTTCAGAGGTCAGGTTGTTGGCGCTGTCATAAGCATAGGCCCAGTTGACCGCCGTGCTGCCCGATCCACCATTTGGGCCACGATTAACGCCAAGCACATTGCCGTTGTTATCATAACTGCGGGCGATATCCGGCGTGGCCGCGTCGGCGTAATTGGTGGTGGTGGGCCGCCCGAGAACATCGTAAGACAGGCTGACCTTGTCACTGCCCGCAGGCGCAGGACAGGCCGAGCCAGCCGCCAGGCCTTTTTGGTAAGAGGTCATCTGCCCGGCCACGTCATATTTATAGAGTGTGTCGCCGCCTTCGTTCTCGCGGTAACGGCACAAACGGCGCTGGGCGTCATAATAATAATAGCGGTACTCAACAACGCTCACACCACCCGAATTACCGTATTGGGTCATATTCGTCATCTCGCCCCAGTCATTGCGGGTCATATAGGTATAGGTAAATGTGCCGTCGTTCGACTGATAGAGGCCGCGTATTGTCTTGCCGTTCGGGCCGTCGTAACCGGTATAGTAATAATCCGAGAATTTACCCGCCGGGTCGTGGACACGGGTGCGGTGAGAGCCGTAATACCGGGTTTTTGTCTGCGCATAAGGTGCAACATTTTCCGTACTGTCAAGGATCCGCCCCAGCCCGTCATATGTCATATTGGTGCCGTCGGTTGGGTTGCTGTTCGCCGAGGGGAAAGAGGTAAACACGGTCTGCCCGGCGCCGTTATAGCTGGATTTAACATAGGTGGACTGGCCGGTGAGCAAATCCGCCGTTTGGACGAGAATGGGCCGGAACATGTTGTCATAATTGATGGTGGTTTCGGCATTGCCCTTGGTGATGGTTTGGCTGATGTCTGCGCCGAAATCATAGGCGATATCCGTGGCTGTCCACGGGCTGGGTGGGATGTATTTGGTCAAGCGCCCCATGGTGTCGCGTTCATAGCTGGTGGTGTAGCCGCGCGCGTCTTTCGAGCTGGTCAGCCAGCCATTATCGTCCACATATTGGTAGGTCGAGACATTGTCGGCGCGTTTAATACGCTGGGGCGTGCCGCGCTTCCAGTCATAGAGCGTGGTTTGGCGGCCCAGGGCGTCGCGGCCCCAAAGTATGGTGCCGTCGCTGTTATAACTGTAGGTGGCATGGGCGGCCCCGTAGCGGGTCTGGGACGTTTTGCGGCCTTTGGAATCATAGACATAGCTCGACATATTGCGGCCGTTGGTGGTCATGGTTTTGGGCAGGCCGAGTATCCATTTGGCGGTGTTATGCTCATAGGTCGTGACCGTAGTACGCGGGGTGGTGGAGACGTTGGAGGAGACACTGGTGGATATGGGGTTGCCGTAGGAGTAGGCGGAGGAGGATTGGGTGTTGTTGTAACTATTATTGGTCGTGAATGTATCACCGTTTCGGGTTGTGACCACCGCGCTCTGATAGCGCGGGCGTGTCAGCTTGCCGGGGTTTTCATTTTCAAGCCAGGTGGTGCCCACCGGGTTTTCTACAACATAGGTGTAATTGGTGGTTTGCATAAGCGCGCCGCCGCTGTCATAGATTTGCTGTTGTTGCTCCAACCCCTCCAAGTCCGTCGCCCGGTGATAATGGCTTTTGGTCTTGCGCCCCAAAGGCCCCACCACCTGACCCCATTTTGTCACGGGTAGACCACCGCCATTATAGCCCGAATAGGTGTAATTCCATGTGGCAGATGGATAACCGGGCCCGGAGAGGGTTTTGGATTTCACGGACATGAAATCAAAATAGGGTGTAAATGTCATGACCCCGGTGGTGCAATTTCTGGATCTGTTGTTACCCGTTGGTGATTTGCCTTTTAAATGCCGCGTTTCCGAGAAAATAAATGTCCCTTCCACCCCACTAGGATGGGTGATTTTCCATGTTGCATCTGGAACGGATAGTTCAATGCAATTATTGGGCGTAACGGTATAATTAATGAGATCCATCATCCATTGCCGCCCATCCGGCAAAGTAACCGATGAAAGCAGGCTAGTACCCGGCTGTGGAGATGAGTAAGCATAGCTCCATGTGCGGCCATGTGCGGTAATCGTTTGTATCAAGTCGTTCGCGTCGTAATTTATCTGTATATCGCGGCCATCATTACTATGAATGCGGGTTAACCAGCCTTGGGTATTATAAGTATACCGCACCCAATTTCCATTGACATCCGTAACCTCACTCGCGAGTAAATTTGCTTCAGCCCGGGGAATTACCGTACTCCACACACTAACCCCCAAACCGCTTAGATTAGGTGTCTTGCCATCTATGGGCATCGCGACCACATAGCGGGTCCGGTAGGTGTCAAATTTGTAAACATCGCCGTTAGGGGCCGTTGCAACAAACCCTTGCGCGCCATTGTCAGCCGGGCCGCATTTAACCGCCCAATTGTTTTTTGTAACCCGGATTGTCCCCGCAGGCCAGTTTAGACCTTGCGGCGAGGACAGTAATTTTTGTGATCCGCGTCCCGGCACAATCAAATCGGTTCCGTTGGAGATATCATAATCATTGACCCAAACTGATTCGTTTCCGCCAATCTCAAATCCATTGCCACCATAATTAGGAGGATTAGGGTTGTTTATAAAATTCCCGCCGAACCTATCAAAATCGCACATTTCCTTGCCATCACCACCTTGCTCAAAAATCATGGCTATTCTAGGCACTTCAAGGGTCCAGTCAGAAAACGGGTTGGACGATTTTGAACTGCCATAACTCGTGGCATCCTTATGGGGGAACACAAACCCTTGGCCCCGCGTTCTGCGGATCGCAACCTCAAGCCCTGAATTGCCTGGCAAGGATATGTCCACATGTTCAAATTGTACAGAACCAGTGTTCAAATCAATATTATCACCCAGCAGTCCAACACCGTAGGACTTCAGCCGTTCATCAACATTTTGTCGCTTGATATATTCGACATCAATTGCAAAGTCTTGCGCCTGCGCGAGCGGTGCAAGCAACACCCCACAAAGCCCCAACCAAACCAGCAAAAGCACTAAACTTCGAACAAACACCCCGGATAAACCTCTACGTTGTTGCGCTAACCCACTAAACTCCATCATAAAAATCTCCACCGCACCCAAAGTTATGAATATTTATTAACCATATTTATTCTAATGACAAGGGTAATTATTTGTTATGAACTTTATGGTTAAATTAGGGCGGGGGTTTACTTATTTGCCTTTCTAGTAACAAAAAGAGTGCCTACAAACCCGGGGCGGCTCATTATCAATATCAGCAGCCATCATTGGTAAACGCTGTGAAAGTCAGAAAGTTCATCATCCATTTCGTTATTATTCACACCAATACTGAAACAGCATTTTGCGCCAAAAACCCAGTTCTTAAAAATGACCATCTTCACATTGTCATACACAGCCGAGCACTCGCTTACTTAAATGAAGCAGTGCATTTGAAAGGCTTCACCGCAAGGTTTATTCGCTGAATAACGTTAAGCAGGAACGTAGAGTAAGTTTTTTGTTCAGGCGCAGGGTTTATTATCAGGATTTATTATATTGCAGGTACGGCTGAGCTGATGAGATTGAGCGGCAAAGCCGTGGTGTCTTTGGCCTGGCGCAGGGCGATACGCGATTGCACGTCTATCACCAATGAGAAAGACAACAGTTTTTCGCGCAAAAATCGGTCATAGGCATGCATGTCAGATGTGACGATACGCAACATATAATCAACTGCACCCGTCACCACGGCACATTGCACCACTTCGGGCATGGATTGGATAGCCCGCTCAAATTTTTCCATGTTCTCTTTGTTGGGCATGGCCAGTTTGACTGCGACAAACACTTCAAAATCCAGGCCTAGCTTTTGGCGCGACAGACGCGTCACACGCTGTTTGATAATGCCGTCTTCTTCCATACGTTTGATCCGGCGCCAACACGGCGAGGACGATAACCCGACTTGCTCAGCAATCTCCGCAACTGACAAAGCCGCATCGTTTTGAATGACATGCAGGATTTTCGCATCTATATTATCAAGCTTATAGGACATAATATTTCTCTTATTTGCAATATTTTGTAAATTTGTGCCTATCTATATGCAATTTCGAGATTATTTGCAAACTAAATTGAGCTAAAGTCAGGTAATATTGCCTAAACCATTGCCCAATCAGGATATTATTTATGACTAGCCGTAAAAATACGTCAAATCTCCATGTGCCAGAACCAGAGTTCCGCCCTGGTGATTTGCCGGATTATTCCAATGTCAATCTCAACAAGGAAGAATGGCCAGGCAGGCCAGAGCCGCTTGTGGACGCCTATGATACCGAGCCACATGCCACCGGTCTGGTGCGGGCTATGAAACTTAACGGCGAAGCTTATGGGGAATGGGACCCAAAATTATCACCCGATATATTGAGGCAAGCGTTACGCCATATGCTCTTGACGCGGGTTGTGGACAAACGCATGTTTGCCATGCAGCGCCAGGGCAAATTGTCATTTTATATGAAAAGCATCGGCGAAGAAGCCATCGCAGTGGCAACCGCCATGGCTCTTGAAGATACGGATATGGTATTCCCCTCTTACCGCCAACAGGGCATTTTGATGACACGCGGTTGGCCCGTAGTGGATTTGATGAACCAATGCCTGTCCAACAAAGCCGACAAGTTGGAGGGCAAAGCCATTCCCATTTGTTACTCCGTGCGCGACAAAGGCTTTTACTCCATTTCCGGCAACCTTGGCACCCAGATGATCCAGGCGGTTGGCTGGGCTATGGCCTGTGCCTATAAAGGGACAAACGAAGTTGCCTCCGCCTTTACTGGCGAAGGAGCGACGGCCGAAGGTGATTTTCATTACGCGCTTAATTTCGCCTCTACCTACCGTGCGCCCGTCATCATAAATGTAGTCAATAACCAGTGGGCAATCTCCACATTCCAGGGCATCGCAGCGGGCCAGAGCCGTTCCTTTGCATCCAGGGGCCTTGGTTTTGGCCTGGCCAGTTTACGGGTCGACGGCAATGATTTTCTAGCCGTTTATGCCGCCGTTAAATGGGCAGCTGAACGCGCCAGAACCGGCGGTGGGGCCACAGTTATCGAGCATTTCACCTACCGCAAGGAAGGGCATTCAACCTCGGATGATCCGTCCGCCTACCGCGCCAAGGGCGAAGCCGAAGCCTGGCCATTCGGCGACCCTATTGACCGTTTGAAAGAGCATTTGATTAAATTGGGTGAGTGGGACCAGGAACGGCAAGACGCTTTAATCGCCGAGTTGAAAGCCCATGTGCGCGAATCCTATAAAAAGGCGGAAGCCCTGGGTACTTTGGCCAGCCCGACCGAAATAAACCCGGCCACCATGTTTGAACAAGTGTTCGAGGAAGTACCAACACATTTGCGCCGACAGCGCCAAGAATTGGGGATATAATCATGGCCGAGACAATGAAACAGATGAATATGATACAAGCCATCAACTCGGCTTTGGACATCAAAATGAGCCAAGACCCGGACGTGTTGGTGTTCGGCGAAGATGTCGGTTATTTTGGCGGGGTGTTTCGCTGTACGGCTGGCTTGCAAGAAAAGCACGGCTTACACAGATGCTTCGATACGCCCATTGCCGAAGGCGGCATTATTGGCGTGGCCGTCGGCATGGCGGCTTACGGCTTGCGTCCCGTTGCGGAAATCCAGTTCGCCGATTATATCTATCCCGGCTATGACCAGATTGCTTCCGAAGCGGCCCGCTTGCGTTACCGCTCTAACGGTGAATTTACCGCACCCATGACCATCCGCACCCCGGTTGGCGGCGGCATTCACGGCGGGCAAACCCACTCCCAAAGTCCCGAAGCTTTGTTCACCCATATTGCCGGGCTGAAAACCATCATCCCGTCCAATCCATATGATGCCAAAGGCTTGCTGATCAAGGCCATAGAGGACAATGATCCGGTGCTGTTTTTGGAACCCAAACGTTTGTATAACGGCCCGTTTTCGGGCGACCCACACATGCCTGCGCGAAATTGGTCGAAACATGAACTGGGCGAAGTGCCAGAAGGTCATTACACCATTGATTTCGAAAAAGCCCGTTTGCACCGCGAGGGCGCAGACCTGACCATACTTTGCTACGGCACTATGGTTTGGGTGGCCGAAGCGGCGGTGGAAGCTACGGGTGTAGATGCTGATATTGTCGATTTGCGCTCCTTAATGCCTCTGGATCTGGACGCTATTGTCAAATCGGTAAACAAGACCGGGCGCTGTTTGGTCTTGCACGAAGCCACACGCACATCCGGGTTTGGGGCGGAATTGATTGCAGAAGTGCAACAACATTGTTTCTATGCCTTGGAAACGCCTATCGTTCGCGTTACGGGATGGGACACCCCCTACCCCCACGCGCTGGAATGGGAGTATTTTCCCGGACTGGAACGGGTTTCGGGTGCCATAGTCCGGATTATGGAGGATTAGATGGGCAAAATGATCTTATTAGGATCGGTACCGAGCAAAGCGAGGCAAGGGTGACCGCCCGTCGCGCCCCATGGCGCGCCCACGCGGAGGCGTGCGCTCTTGCGCACTGCCGTGAGCGAAATAAAATGGAGAATTAAGATGGGTCAGTATATTTTTAAAATGCCAGACATTGGCGAGGGTGTGACCGAAGCTGAAATCACCGAATGGCATGTCAAAGTTGGTGACAAGGTCGAAGAAGACGACCCGGTTTGTGATGCCATGACTGACAAGGCCACGGTCGAGCTGACCGCGCCAGCCACGGGGGTGGTAACATCTGTCGGTTGCGCCGCAGGCGAAATTATGGCCATTGGCGGCGATTTAATAATTTTCGAAACGGACGGCAATGTAGAAAGCCCAATCCCGACGCCGATCAAGATGGAAGTCCCGAAAAAAGAAAAACCAAAGCCTGCGCCAAAGCCAAAAACCAAGCCAAAAACTAAGACGGCACCTGCCCCTGTAATTGCCTCGGCCCCATCGTCCAAACCATTGGCGTCCCCGGCGGTCAGGCGGCGGGCGGAGGATCAAGACATTGATTTAAGCCTGGTGCCTGCATCCGGCAAAGCCGGGCAAATCACTCATAAAGACCTGGACGCCTACGCCAAAGGCAGCGGCTCCAGCTTGCAAAAGCTAGCGGGCGGCACCGAGATTAAAGTCACGGGTATGCGCCGGATTATTGCCGAGCGTATGAGCGAGAGCAAACGCCGCATTCCGCATTTCTCTTATGTTGAAGCCATTGACATGACCGAGATTGAGCGCACCCGCGTGCACCTCAACTCTATTCGGGCCAATTCTATTCAGGCTGGGCACCAACCCAAACTGACCCTGATGCCGTTTTTCATGCGCGCTATAGTCAAAGCTGTTAAGCTTTGGCCCCAATGCAATGCGACATTTGATGATGATGCCAATGGGGGGCCTGGGATTATCACCCAGCATAATTCCGTACATATCGGCATGGCGGCGCAGACGCCGGGTGGTCTTATGGTGCCAGTTATCCGCCACGCGGAAAGCCTGGACATTTGGCAATTGGCCGTTGAGATCGCCCGCATTGGCGAAGCGGCCAAAACTGGCAGTATTGCACCAGCGGAATTATCTGGCTCGACCATCTCCCTGACCTCCTTGGGCAAGTTGGCAGGCATTATGGCTACACCCGTAATCAATCGTCCGGAGGTGGCCATTCTATGCCCCAATAAAATTGTCGATACACCTGTGATCGAAAACGGACAAATGGTGGTGCGTAAAATGATGAATTTCTCCACCAGCTTCGACCACCGCGTCGTGGACGGTTTCCACGCCGCAGAAATGGTGGCGTATATAAAGGGGCTGTTGGAGCATCCTGCAACACTGTTTTTGGATTAAGTAATGGCTGAACATTTTACCTGTGATGTGCTTGTTGTTGGCTCCGGGCCGGGGGGATATGTGGCGGCTATCCGCGCCGGGCAATTGGGGTTGAATACCATATTGGTTGAGGACGGGCGGCTGGGCGGTACATGTTTGATACGTGGCTGTATCCCCTCCAAAGCATTGATTGAAGCGGCTGAAAAATTTGAGCAGGCTGGAATAAACGCCAGTGGCAAGTCTGAAATCGGGCTGGTGGCGGAAAAACCAAAGCTGGATTTTGCCAAAACCATAGCGTGGAAAGACGGTATTACTGACAAGCTAAGTTCTGGCGTTGCCGGACTTTTGAAAGCGGCAGGTGTACGCGTGGTCTCCGGTTGGGCCGTGTTTGAAAATGCAAAAACATGTAGTGTGGGCAAAGATAAAATCACCGCGACCAATGTTATTTTGGCCACGGGTTCCAAAAGTGTGGAGCTTAAAGGTCTATCGTTTGCCAAGAACGGAGATGGCCCTGTAATTTCATCAACCGAAGCTCTAGACTTGGCCGAAGTCCCAAAAAAACTCGCCGTTGTCGGGGCCGGATATATCGGTATGGAATTGGGGATTGCCTACCGTAAACTAGGCAGTGATGTGACGTTTATCGAAGCGGAAAAAACCATTTTACCAGGCTTTGACAAGCAGTTATCAGCGCCCGTCTCCAAATGGTTAAGGGATCATAAAGTCTCGGTACAAACGGGCAGTTTTGCCAAATCCGTGGCGTCCAAAGGGGCCAAACATACCTTGACCTACACCGACAAAACCGGAGTCGAGGTCAAATTGGCTTGCGACAAAATCCTGGTTACGGTGGGCCGCAAGCCCAATACGGACGGCTGGGGTCTTGAAAATATGGCCGTGGACATGGACGGTGTTTTTGTCAAAGTTGATAATAAATGCCGCACCGCCATGCGCGGTGTTTACGCCATTGGCGATCTGGTCGGCGAACCCATGCTGGCCCACAAAGCCTCCGCGCAAGGTGAAATGGTCGCAGAGATTATTGCCGGCAAACGCCGCACATTTGCGCCTGCCGCCATTCCGGCAGTTTGCTTTACGGACCCGGAAATTATCTCGGTCGGCATGACACCCGCCGAAGCCAAAACCGCCGGGCTGGAAACCGTGGAGGGCAAGTTTCACTGGGTCGCCAATGGCCGGGCTTTGACAACGGGCACGGCAGAGGGCGGCGGCTTTGTGCGAATTTTAGCCCGCAAAGACACCGGATTGATATTAGGCATCCAAGCGGTCGGCAAGCATATTTCCGAACTGTCCGGCGAGTTTGTTCTGGCCATGGAAATGAACGCCACGCTTCAGGATATGGCCAGCACCATCCACGCCCACCCGACCCTGTCCGAAGCCACAATGGAAGCCGCACTTTCAGCTCTTGGACATCCGTTACATTCAGTGTAAGCAAAGCTGAAACAAAAGGATAACCAGATGTTTGGCGGCCAGGAATTATTTCGCTTTCGTATGTTGGGATTTGACATCAAGCTGGATACCAGCTGGATTTTCATTGCCGCGCTTATAGTCTGGTGGCTGGCCAGTGGTTATTTCAGGCATGCGCTTCCCGGCCAAACCGTTTTGTTTTATTGGGTTTTGGCCATTATAGGCGCGGCGGGATTTTTCTTCTCTATTTTACTGCACGAGCTTGGCCATGCCGTGACGGCCAGACGGTTTGGCATCCCGGTCATAAGTGTAACCTTGTTGATGTTTGGCGGCGTTACAGAGTTTACACGCGGGCCACAAACCCCCAAGCAAGCTTTCTTGATTGCAGCGGCAGGCCCGTTCGTCAATTTCCTGTTGGGTTTCCTCTTTCTCGGCTTGAAGGGCTTGGCCATAAATCTTGAGTTAGGCCTGCCTATAGTAGCCGTGGTCGGTTTTCTCTCCTATATGAACTTCCTGCTTGCCGTTATAAATATCATCCCCGCCTTCCCGTTGGACGGGGGGAAAATATTGCAAGCGGCTTTGTGGAAAATATTGCGCAACTACGCCAAGGCAACCAGAATTGCAGCACGCATTGGCATGTTGTTCAGCTACGCCCTTATGGCTTACGGCAGCTGGCAACTGATCCGAGGGTTTTATTTTGATGGTCTATGGCTGTTCTTCATAGCCATAGTGTTGCACAATGCGGCCAAATCCGCCGTACAACACTACAAAAAATAGACAGAATATCTAAGCATATTTTTCGCCCAGATAGACCCGGCGCACATCTTTGTTGGCGCGAATTTCGTCGGGGGTGCCTTCAAACAACACATCACCTTGGAACATGATGGAGGCCCGGTCGACAATATCAAGGGTTTCGCGTACCCGGTGATCGGTGATCAAAATCCCGATACCGCGTTTTTTAAGATAGCGGATCAGGTCTGAAATATCGTTGATAGCGATGGGGTCGATACCCGTAAACGGTTCGTCCAGCAAAATAAAGGACGGGCGCGAAGCAAGAGCACGAGCGATTTCGACCCGCCTGCGCTCCCCGCCTGACAGAGCCAAAGCGGGGCTTTTGCGGATATGGCCGATATTAAGTTCGTCCAACAATGCGTTGACATTGTCGTCCCTTTTGGAGCGGTCTTTTTCGGTTAGTTCAACAACGGCGCGGATGTTTTCTTCGACGGTAAGCCCGCGAAAAATGCTTTCTTCTTGGGGCAAATATCCAACCCCGAGCCGGGCGCGTTGGTACATGGGCAGATCTGTAATATCCTGCCCGTCTAGTGAAATACGGCCTCTATCAGCCTCTATCAGCCCCATTATCATATAAAAACTAGTGGTTTTTCCAGCCCCATTTGGCCCCATAAGTGCCACGATTTCCCCGCGCTGTACGGTGAGGGTAATGCCCTTGACCACAGCCCGGCCTTTATAGGACTTACCTATTTCTATGGCTGCTAAACCTTCTGAAGGCGTATTTTGTTCGTGTTTTGGCATTGATTAAGAATCGCCCCCAGATGCATTCCCAGATGCATTCCCAGATGCATTCCCAGATGCATTCCCAGATGCATTCTCTGGCGCGGTTGAGCTGTTTTTGATCAGAATGTTAACCCGACCCCTGGAGCCACATTTACGGCCCTTGCAATTGCCGATGACAACTGCATTTTTCGTGGTCAGATTATAGATCAACTTATCTCCGGTAATCACATTCCCGTCCGCCTGTTTCATAATTACATTTCCCGTAACAACAAAAGTGTCATCCGTTCGGGTGTAAACACCTTTATCTCCGCGAACATCCTGTTCCTGGGTCAGATAATAAAAGCTGCCCTCTGCAACAATGCGCGAAATACCGTCTTGGGACAACGAACCAGCCGATGTGGTGAGTATAGTCATTCTATCAGCCAACACGCGCACATCCCCTTGGCGGACATCAACACCACCAGTTAATAGTGTGGTCTCTCCTTGGTAACTAACTTTATCCGACGTAATATCGACAGGCGCAGAGCTACCCGCGAACTGCGCGTGAGCCATTGGCGCCAACAACACCGGAGCGATCACACTTATGCCCAGAGCAACCAGTTTTGTGTTTAATCTTAGAGTTTTCATACCCTGTCCTTTAGTTTCCACCGATTTTTATAACAACCCGTTCGTCTTGTTCGCAATCCCGACCACTACAAGTACCGTCTACTCTAGCGCGGCTGGTTGTTAGATCATAGATCATCTTGTTGCCAGTGACCGTATTACCATTGTCTTGCGTAAACTTTACATTTCCCGTTACAGTGATAATATTTTTATCCCGCTCGTAAACCCCTTTATCGCCAATTACGTTGTTTTGTGGCGTTATATATTTGAAATTTCCAACGGCGACAATGCGGTTGATATTGCCCAATTGTACGAAACTTCCCTCGGTCTGCTCTCTTTGCGCCCGAAACAAATCCATTCTGTCAGCCCATATGATCGAGCCTGCTTGCTCGATCCTGACACCGCCACTTAACACCGTTTTGGCTCCCTTATATGTAGCCCGTTCCGCTTTGACATCAATTGGATCGTCACCACCAAACGAAATTTGCGCTGATGCGGGTGAAGACCAGTTCAAGAGCAAACCCAGCATAAATATGGTGCTCAACGATATTCGGATAATACTCATTCTTGCACTCCGCGAAGTTCAGGTGTTTTTTCCGGTACTATATGAGCGGTCATACCCTGCTTAAACACCAGCTCCGTATAACCATCATTTATTTCGTAAGCATTACCCCCTGCCCGGCCAAATCCACCCGTGCAATCAATAGGTTCATCACCTTCAATACGTTTGGCTTTGACGAATATCCGCGCATGTGTGGTTTTACAGTCCGTGCCATCATCGGTATTCAGATTTACATCCGTGCGCAATTCAAGCACTTGGGTTTCTGCATTATAAAGCCCGCTTGCGGCCAATACGATACTTTCCTTCGCCCCGCTTGAGCGTAGAAAGTTAAGCACCGGGTTTACAAGTTTTGTCTCGTCGGGGTTTTGTATGAACCGGACGGCCTCGTCCGCCGTGATCCGGTAAGGTAAATTATCCTCGGTTCTGCCTTTATAGACAGGTCGGATCATTTTCACCGTTTCGTCAGGATTATCTTCAGACGGCATGCTTTTGGGCGCATTGATAAAATACCATAGAAGCAAGATCATAAGCAGGCCAGCAAACCCGATCAGCACAAAGCGTGCGGTGCGGATAAAGCTGGAATGACGGCGTGCAGCTTCCAGGGTCAATGCCCGGCGCGGCTCCCAAAACGCAAGCGCATGACCACCCCCTGCAGGTATAGGGGCGGATGATGTATCTGCGCTGACTGATGTCATATTGATCACAATGCTAAAATTTAGGTTTTATAGCCCATTTACGTGCTTTAGGCGATACCGGAATGCATTAAATTGATTACAGGTTCGTTAGCGAAAATTGTGGGAAAAAATATCAATTTCGTTCCAACCTGCCAAATCCAGTGCGGCCCGCGTGGGCATAAAGTCAAAACAAGATTTAGCCATATCAAAACGATTTTCGCGCATTAGACGAGCGGTTAATATGCGTTGGAGCTGGTGTAAATACAAAACATCAGACGCCGCATATTCTTGCTGGGCTTTGGTCAAGCTTTCCGTAGCCCAGTCGGAGGATTGTTGCTGCTTGGATAGATCTATGTTCAGAAGCTCCTTGCACAAATTTTTCAGCCCGTGAGCATCTGTGTATGTGCGTATGAGTGCCGAAGCTATTTTGGTGCAATATATGGGCGCTACATCAATATCCAGATTTTGCTTAAGCATAGCCACATCAAAACGGGCGAAATGAAAGATTTTCTCAATTTTTACATCCGCCAACAGTGCTTTCAAGTTTGGGCAGTCATACTTGTCCCTGTCAAGCTGGACAATATGAGCATTGCCGTCGCCTGCGGATAACTGCACCAGGCACAATTTATCGCGCATCAAAGACAGCCCCTGGGTCTCCGTATCCACTGCTACAGATGCACCAAAATCAAGCCCTTCGGGTAAATCACCCTTGTGTAAATGTATGGCCATATTATCCTCATTCAAATTGTTTTGCCCAGCTTGTACGCAAGCTCTCTATATATAACAAGGGGTTGCGTCATAATTCATGTAATTACGCTTTAAATATAACGCACAACCCCCCTTGCACATAGCCCGTAAGTCTATAGAAAATCGCCAACAGTTACTTTCATGTGAAAATTATTATGACAACACCGCTTTCCCATATTCGCAACTTTTCCATTGTTGCCCATATTGACCACGGTAAATCGACCTTGGCGGACCGGCTTATCCATTTTACGGGCGGGCTTAGTGACCGCGAAATGAGCGATCAGGTGCTTGATAATATGGATATCGAGAAAGAGCGCGGTATCACCATTAAAGCCCAGACCGTGCGGTTGGAATACAAAGCCGACGACGGCGAAGATTATGTGCTGAATTTGATGGACACACCGGGGCATGTGGATTTTGCTTATGAAGTTTCGCGCTCTTTATCAGCCTGTGAAGGCTCTATATTGGTTGTGGATGCCTCCCAGGGGGTCGAGGCACAAACTCTGGCCAATGTCTATCAGGCCATGGAGCATGACCACGAGATTATCACCGTGCTCAACAAAATCGACTTGCCGGCGGCCGATGTGGAGCGGGTACGCGACCAAATTGAAAATGTTATCGGCCTGGATGCATCGGACGCTATTGAAGCGTCTGCCAAGTCCGGCATAGGCATCAAGGAGACGCTTGAGGCCATTGTCACTCGTCTGCCTGCCCCGAGCGAAGGGGATATTGATGCGCCGCTCAAAGCCCTGTTGGTGGACGCCTGGTACGACACCTATATGGGGGTTATCGTATTGTTCCGGGTTGTGGACGGTCAGATTAAAAAAGGTCAGCGCATCCGCATGATGAATTTCGGCGCCACTTACACGGTTGATAAAGTCGGTGTGTTTAGGCCCAAGCCTGAAGACAAAACCGTGCTTGGCCCCGGCGAAGTTGGGTTTTTCACCGCCAGCATCAAAGAGGTGGCCGACGCCGCCGTTGGCGATACCATCACCGACGACAAGCGGCCTTGTGCCGAAAAACTGCCCGGATTTAAACCGGTTCAACCAGTGGTGTTTTGCGGAATTTTTCCGGTTGATGCGGCGGATTTTGAAGACTTGCGGGCTGCCGTAGGCCGCCTCAGGCTTAATGATGCCAGCTTTAGCTTTGAGATGGAAACCAGTGCGGCGCTTGGTTTTGGATTTCGCTGCGGCTTCCTCGGACTGTTGCATTTGGAGATCATCCAGGAACGGCTGGAGCGCGAATTTGATCTAGACCTGATCACCACCGCCCCGTCTGTCGTTTATACGCTCAAGCTTAACGACGGCACCGAGGAATTGCTGCACAATCCAGCCGACATGCCCGATGTCATGAAGATCGAGGAAATTCACGAGCCTTGGATTACAGCAACCATAATGTCACCGGACGAATATCTCGGCGGCATTATCAAGCTGTGCCAGGACAGGCGCGGCGTGCAAAAAGAGCTGAGCTATGTGGGTAGCCGCGCCATGATTGTCTATGAGCTGCCGCTCAACGAAGTGGTGTTTGATTTTTATGACCGGCTCAAATCTATCTCCAAAGGTTATGCCAGTTTTGATTATCAGCCTATTGACGTCAAGCTTGGGGATCTGGTTAAAATGAGCATTCTGGTCAACGGAGATCCGGTGGACGCTTTGTCCATGTTGGTTCACCGTTCACGCGCCGAAAGCCGGGGCCGGATGATGTGCGAACGGCTCAAAGATCTGATCCCGCGTCACTTGTTCAAAATCCCGATCCAGGCGGCTATTGGCGGCAAGGTCATTGCCCGCGAAACCATCGCCGCCATGCGCAAAGACGTCACGGCCAAATGTTACGGCGGCGACGCGTCGCGGAAACGCAAATTGCTCGACAAGCAAAAGAAGGGCAAAAAGAAAATGCGCCAATTCGGCCGCGTAGAAATCCCCCAAGAAGCATTTATCGCCGCGCTGAAAATGGATGATGGGTAGGCTCAAGAGCAAGCTGTAGTGAATACTTTACCACACTTACAACTTTACACTATCATTTTTGGGCATAACCCTGTATTTACAATCTAAGCGTGGCGCATTGGGATAACGTATAATGACGTCAGATAACAAACGCATTGGGATGCTGTATGGGGTTAAGGGGTGTATCTGCACATAGCCGTGGGTCTGAACCATTTCAGGCATGGATGTGGACGAATGCCCAAAAATCGCGCTTCCGCTTGCTTAAATGGGCATTGTTAATTCTCATACCTTGCGCCGTATTTTTGGTTTTCCCGCGTACGGCATTGGATATTGCCTTGTTACTGTCCAGCACATTTGTCGTCTTTATGGCGGGGTTGCGGTTGACCGCAATTTTGATAACCGCCCATGACCATTCACACGCCGACTTGGATTTATCAGCCGACCCGCCTACACAGCCTACACAGTGGCCGCGCTTCACTGTACTTGTCCCGCTTTTTCGTGAAGCCCATATGGTCAAAAGCCTTATGGATAATTTATCCAAAATTGATTATCCCGAAGACCGGATCGACATTATACTTGTCACCGAAGCGGATGATATAGCCACATGCCGGGCCGTAAAGCACAATTTACGCCCTCCCTTTCAGATATTCGAAGTGCCGCCAAGCCAACCACGCACCAAACCCAAAGCTCTCAACGCGGCGCTTGCTGCTATCCCGCCGCAAAAACGCGGTGACATCATAACCGTTTACGATGCGGAAGACCGCCCTCACCCTGGGCAATTAAAACAGGCTGCTTTGGCTTTAATGGCTGACCCCGGCCTCGCCGCCGTCCAGGCCCCGCTTGGGTATTATAATGACCGGGACAATTTGCTCACCACATTTTTCGGCCTCGAATATGCGGCTCTGTTTCATGTCTGGAACCCAGCCTTAGCCAAGCTTGGCCTGCCATTCACCTTCGGTGGCACCAGCAATCATATTCGCAAAACCGTACTGGAAGCCGTTGGCGGTTGGGATGCCTGTAATGTAACAGAAGATGCAGATTTAAGTTTCCGCATCACGGCCATGAATTACCAGGGACGGGGACGGGGACGGGGACGGGGACAGGGACAAGAACAGAGGCAAAGACAGGGGCTTAAAATTGGCATCATATCATTGCCCACAAATGAAGAAGCCGTCAGCTCATACAAAAATTGGACGGCCCAACGCTCACGTTGGCTCAAAGGCTTTATGCAGACCTGGCGCGTGCATATGCGCCATTACAAAACTGCTCCGGACGGCGGGCATTTTCACATGGCCAACCGCATAAGAAACATGTTCTCATTACAAATCACCGTTGGTGCCACATTATTGTCGGCTTACCTGCATGTGCCCAGCCTCATTATCATGACCATGCTCTATATCACCAGCCTGACCAGTGCTTACTCGTTACAGCATCCTTTGTTGTTCCTGTCAGTGTTATTGGGTGGATATGGTGCGGCTATTCTCAGTGCTATGATTGGCGCCCGCCGCGCTGGAAAATTGCATTTGGTAAAATTCTCCGTCCTCATGCCTTTCTACTGGCTGATGCATTTTATACCCGTTCTTATGGCGAGCCGCGAGATATTGGTCGCACCTGATTATTGGCGCAAAACGACCCATAAAGGCACAAATCCGATACCTAAACGAACAAAAGAGCAAACTCTTGAACCGGTAAATGCACCGCTTATATAGAAACCTATGACACCAGAAATTACCACAACACTTATCGCTCTTATTGCATGCATTGGTATAGGCGTATTGAGCTATCATCTACATGCCCGCGAACACAACAAGTTAAGTCCGCGCATGATACCGTGGATCATCATCGCTATGGCCTGCCTGGCAACCGGCTTTATGCTGGTGGTGCATTTGGTCAATTTGCTGGGCGTGGAAACAGGTGGCAGACGCTAGCGCCTGCCGAACAAACGCTCAATATCCGCGAGTTTCAATTCCACATAGGTAGGTCTTCCGTGATTGCATTGGCCCGAATGGGGAGTGGATTCCATCTGTCTTAGCAGCGCGTTCATTTCCTGGGCGGTTAGACGTCGCCCGGCCCGCACGGAACCGTGACAAGCCATGGTACCGCACACATGTTCAAACCGCTCGTTAAGGCTCAAAGTTTCGTCCGTATCGCGCAGATCATCAGCCAAATCACGTAATAGACCTTGCACATCCATTTCGCCGAGCAGAGCCGGGGTTTCGCGTACACAAACCGCGCCAACACCAAACGGCTCTATCACCAAGCCCATTGTCGCAAGTTCATCAGCACGGGACAATACCCGTCCGGCGTCCGCCTCGCCCAGATCAACAATATCGGGGATCAACAAGGCCTGGCGCTCGACACCTTTGTCGGCCATAGCGGTTTTCATGCGCTCATAAACCAGTCTTTCGTGGGCGGCGTGTTGGTCGACGATCACCATACCGTCCGCGGTTTGGGCCACGATATAGGTCTCGTGCAATTGCGCCCGCGCCGCGCCGAGGGGGCGGTCAGAGAAATCTTGTGGGGCAGGTTGGTCACTTTGTTGTGCATCGGAATAATACTCAGGGGCTTCTTCCACTTTGGCGGAAAACCCGTCGATTAGCGGCTGGGTCCCGGCGTCCGCTATTGGCGGGGCTTGATACGATCCAAATGCATGGGAGCGATAAGCGCCGCCGCCCACCTGCGCTTTACCTAATGCATAAGCACTTGTGGTGGTTGAAGCCCGGTGCCCGGCCCCGGCCAGTGCATGACGCAAAGCCCCGACGATCAACCCGCGCACCACCGCCGGGTCGCGGAACCGCACTTCGGTCTTGGCCGGATGCACATTGACGTCCACATATTGCGGATCAATATCCACATAAAGCGCCACCACTGGATGGCGACCCCGCGCTAGAAAATCCTGATAAGCACCGCGCACCGCGCCGTATAATAATTTATCGCGCACCGGGCGGTCATTGATGAACAAATATTGATGGGTGCTTGATCCGCGTGAAAATGTCGGCAATCCGGCGAAACCCGTAAGCTTTATACCGTCGCGTTCGGCATCTATAGCCAAAGCATTGTCACGAAAGTCATGCCCGATTATGTCGGCAAGCCGTTTTAACCTTCCTTCATTATATTTCCCGGTCGTCGCTTCGCTCCTCTTCGCCTCTTGATTACCCTGTTCCGCCGGCAAATTAAGGCTCGCCCTGACCCCGTTATGCAAGCTAAACCCAACATCAGCCCGCGCCATAGCCAAGCGTTTTAATGTGTCGGATATGGCCATGCTTTCGGAGCGTTCAGTCTTTAGAAATTTAAGCCGCGCCGGGGTGGCATAAAACAAATCCCGCACCGAAACCCGCGTGCCCGACAGGCCAAAGCGCGGCGCGGGTTTTGGCCCCGATAACTCCCCGCCCTCAACCGATAATTCCCAGGCCGCATCACTGCTCAATATTTGCGTGGTGATGTTCAGGCGCGACACCGAACCGATGGACGGCAAAGCCTCGCCGCGAAATCCCATAGACGCGATATTGAGTAAATCCCATTTGCCGTCGTCGTCTGGAGATAATTTAGATGTAGCATGGCGCTCTATGGATAATAATAATTCGTCCTTGGTCATGCCTTTGCCGTCGTCACTCACCGTAAGGCTGCGCCGCCCGCCCGCCTCAAAGCGCACATCAATTTGCGTCGCCCCCGCGTCCAGAGCGTTTTCAACTAGTTCCTTAATCACACTGGCCGGACGCTCAACGACCTCACCCGCCGCAATGCGGTTGATGGTGTGCTGGGGCAGACGGCGAATCGTTGGGGTCGAGTTGGACATGAAAAGACCCTAGCGCCAACCAGCACCAGGGTCGATAAAAATGTGTCGATAAAAATGTTATACTTGAGGCTAATTACAAGGGTTTAATTATAAACCCGGTAGCTTCGCACCACCGGGGCGGCGGCTAATCTCTACCGGATTACCGCCTGTGGCCGATTGCACGGCCCGTTGACGGCGGGCTTCCTGATCAGGGTCGAGGGGTTGACCGTCGGGGCCAATCGCTTTGCCGTCGCGCCAAAACAAAATACGGTCAGCAAAACCACGGTTTTTACGCTCAATGGAATTTTGCCCGTCAATAATCACCCGCACGGCTGGGTCAGCACGACCGCCGCCAGCTTTGGCGATCAGCACCGCTTCACCCTGGCTCGGCTTGGCCGGATCGATTTCACCCAGCAAAGCTTTACGAGCCGCAACTGTAGCATATTTTTCTTCGACATTAAGCTCACCCGTTCTGGGCGGACGTAAATTATATTCCGGTGGCACCACCAAAGGCGGCTTGGTCAGGATATTAAATTCGTTGGGTGTGTTTCTTTTCGCACCGAGGGCACGCCCGGCTGAGGCACAGCTTGTACTCAAAAGCGCACCGCCAACAAGCGCGGCAAATAAAAAATTACGAGATGTCATTGAAGTCTCCATGATATGGATCGCTTCTAGCCAATTAAATCCACAAAGCCAAGTTAACTTATGCTTATTTTCTTTTATTTTCCCGATCGTCGCTAACGCTCCTCTTCGCCTCTTGTAGTATTATTATCAGCCGTTTGCTTTGCGGCTTTCTCAGCTCGCCCTTGCAAAAACATGGCCAATAACAAACCCGCAACGCCAATACTTATGGCACTGTCGGCGACATTGAACACCCATTTAAAACCAATGTCCGAAAAATTGAGGAAATCCGTCACTGCGCCGTACAGCACCCGGTCGATACCGTTGCCAATGGCGCCCGCCATAATCAAGGCCAATGCCAAGGACGTCAGCTTGTCTTTTTCGCGGTTAAGCCAGACCAACAGAACAACCACCATGACGGCGGCAAACACGGAAAACACAATGCGCGAGATTTCCGGGCTGCCTGAAAACATCCCGAAGCTAACCCCACGGTTACACACCAGGGCCAGATCAAACACCGGGCTAACTTCAATCTCTAGGCCCGGATAAGGATTTATCGCGCAAATATTTTGCGGCACACCAAATTTATTGGTGGCCCAAAGTTTGGTCAATTGGTCAAACACCACAATAGATGCAGGCAATACCCCGCCCCAAAGCCACATGCGCCGCCTCAGGTGGAAGTTTTTACGGAATTTAGTCATTCTGATAGCCCTCTCATACCCAACCTCAACCACACCTCTCCTTGGGGAGAGGCCGCGTTCGCTCTTGCGAACTGCGGGTGAGGGGAAATTATGTAAGATGTTGCATCAAACACAATGTTAAGTAATTTACTGCTCATTATTTCCCCTCACCCTCGCTGCGCTCGACCTCTCCCCAAGAAGAGGTAATGAAAACAAGTTTTCATTGGTAAAATAGAGAAATTACCCATTTCTTACATCCCATTGCTCTATGGCTATCCTATCACGGGGTGTAATCGTTGCTCCGTCCGCAACCTTGAAATATTTCCATGAGCGTTGGCATTTAACGAAGCCTTTCGTTTTCAAATCCTCAATCTGTACGCCGTCCGCTTTGGCCGACAAATCGCATTCGCTGACGATCAGATAATCGGCCAGCGTATCGACCGGATTGGCCGGGTCGGGGTAAACATCTTTGCGGGTGATATTAAGCGCGGTGAGGGCCGCCACAAGCGGCTCTGAAGCTGGCGCAATGACGCGGGCTTCGAGGCTGGATTTAATGACACCCTCCTTGCGCAAAGGTTCAATGGCTTCAGCCGTTGCGCTCCTGAATCTAATCAGTGCGTCCATGTATTTGGCCAAAGCATCATTGTTCCAGGCCGCGACACTTTCCGGAAACTCGTGCAAATGCACAGAGCCTTCACCGCCGTAGCGCGTTTGCCAAACTTCTTCCATTGTAAAGCTAAGTACAGGGGCCAACCACAAGGTCAAACGACCCCAGATTTTATCCAAAACGGTGCGGCACGCCCGGCGTCTATTGCTGTCCAGAGGGTCGCAATAGAGCGCGTCCTTGCGCACATCGAAATAAAATGCCGACAAATCATTGGTGCAAAAATTGAACAAGGCCGCATAGACCTTTTTAAAATCGTGCTTTTTATAAGCGTCTTTGACCAGCACATCCAGCTCGGACAATCTGTGCAGCACCCATTTTTCCAAAGCGGGCATATCATCATACGCCACCTCGTCCGCCGGGCCGTACCCGTCCAAAGCCCCGACCATATAGCGCAAAGTGTTGCGCAGTTTGCGGTAGGCATCGGCGGCGGTTTTGATGATTTCGTCGCCGATTCTAAGGTCATCTGTAAAGTCGGACGAGGCCACCCACAGGCGCAGAATATCGGCCCCGTATTGGCGGATGATTTTCTCTGGAGCTATGGTATTGCCCAGAGATTTGGACATTTTAATGCCCTTTTCGTCGACCACAAACCCGTGGGTCAGAACCGCATCATAGGGCGCTTCGCCGTAATTGGCGCAGCTCTCTAGTAATGAGCTTTGGAACCAGCCCCGGTGTTGGTCGGAACCTTCCAAGTAGAGATCAGCCCGGTCTTTTAGGTCATCCCTTTGCTTGAGACAAAAGGCATGGGTGCTACCGCTGTCAAACCAAACATCAAGAATATCAGTGACTTTCTCCCAGCCGTCCGCAGACACATCACCCATCAAATCCTGGATATTCGCATCAAACCAACCGTCCACGCCTACGGCTTTAACGGCGGCAATTATACGCGCGTTGATCGCGTCCGCTTCGGGCAGTTCCGTATGCGAACGCCCATCCGCGTGCACCATCAAAGTGATCGGCACACCCCAATTGCGCTGGCGCGAAATCAGCCAGTCCGGCCTGTCCTTGACCATAGCCAGCAAGCGGTTTTTACCGCGAGGCGGAATAAATTCAGTCTTCTCAATTTCCGCCACGGCTTTGTCGCGAAGGCCGCCTTTACTCATGGACACAAACCATTGCGGTGTGGCCCGGCGAATTACCGGAGCTTTGGAACGCCAACTATGAGCATCACGCAGTTTGGTAATGCCCCGCGCCAGCAAGTTGCCGCATTCCATGAGCGCCTTGAGAACTTCAGGGTTAGCCTTACCGTCCTGCCCGCGTTTCTTGCCGCTGGTGCGAATAACATCGAGACCCTGAAAACGGGTAGGCATAATGTCGGTGTAACAACCATCGTCGTCTAGGGTCATAGGCACGACCGGATCAATACCCAAGCCCTCCAATTTCTGTTGATTGGAAATCCAGGCCACATAATCATCTTCACCGTGGGAGGGAGCAGTATGCACAAACCCCGTACCCGCCTCAGCGGTGACGTGATCACCTTCGAGCATCGGTACAGGGAAATCAAATTTTCCGTCCGCACCTTCCATGTTTTTTAAGGGGTGATCTAGGATCATATTATTTAGTGCAAAAGATGGAACATCCGTGATCCGTCGTGACGATTTAATTAAACCAGCTTTTGCAACAGCAGGCCAAAGGTCTTCTGCAACTACTAAAAAATCACCCATTTTCGACCAAGGTTCAAATTCAGCCTCTTCCATTTCTGTTACCTCATACAATCCATACTGTATTTGTTTTGAAAAGCTTACAGCGCGATTAGCAGGAATCGTCCAAGGCGTGGTTGTCCAAATAATAATACTAGCATTGTGTATTTGGGTGCCATCTCCAACCTGGCTTGTTTCTATATCCCTTGCCAAATTATTAGCCTCCCGCACCGGAAACTTAACATAAATCTGCGTCGCTCGCCTGTCCGCGTATTCCACTTCAGCTTCCGCCAATGCCGTGCGCTCAACCGGCGACCACATGATGGGTTTGGAGCCTCGGTATAACTGCCCGGACGCGGCGATTTTTAGAAGCTCTGCGCAGATGATGGCCTCAGACTCAAACTTCATGGTCATGTAGGGATTGTCCCAATCGCCTATGACGCCGAGGCGTTTGAACTCTTCGCGCTGGATGTCGAGCCAGTGTGCTGCATATTCGCGGCACCGTGTGCGAAATTCTGCGCCCGGTACATCGTCTTTGTTGCGGCCCTTAGAGCGAAATTCTTCTTCGACCTTCCATTCAATAGGAAGCCCGTGGCAATCCCAACCCGGTACATAATTGGCATTATAGCCCATCATCTGGTGGGCCTTGACCACCATGTCCTTGAGGATTTTGTTCATGGCCGTACCCATATGGATGTGACCATTGGCATAGGGCGGGCCGTCGTGCAGCACATATTCAGGCTTGGCGGCGCTCTGCTTGCGCAGGCTATTATACAAATCGATTTTATCCCAATGGGCCAGCCATTCAGGTTCCTTTTTAGGCAGACCCGCCCGCATGGGAAAATCAGTTTTTGGTAAGAATAAAGTGTCGCGGTAATCGCGCATATCATTTGTATCAGTCATGGAAAAATCTTTAAAATGGAAGTATTAAACAAAGCACAAATATCCCGGCGCTCTCAAGAGGCCGGGCCAATAATTCGCATAATTCGTATGCCCATATAATGTCCAAATTTCATAACCGCTAGCTAACACATCCAAGCGCACCAAACAAGCGGTCAATCATGAGCCAGCAGGTTTTGTATTGAATTGGATACTACTTGTCTCCAACCCCCCAAGCAAAGGCGCTTCTAAGGTTTTTCGCGTTTAGGGATAATATTGGCTCCGTTCTTGCGAAGTGAACTTTGAAAGTTAAATTCATCTTGGGAGTGTGTCATGTCGGGACAATATATTGGAGCCGCTATTTTGTTTTTTACCACCGTTGGATTCACAGCCCTGTTTTGTCTTCCGGCGATAAAATTTCGCCAGAAAAACCAATTGGTGCGTTTTTACTGGACCGGGTTTTGGGCGTTTTTGGCGACCATTATGGCCTTTGCAGGTGCGCAAACCATATTGAATATATTGGGGCAGGATGTAGACCGTGTTGCCTCTGCTATATTGTTCGGCGTCACGGCGGCATTTATAGTTTTTGTCATGTTCGCCTGGGCCCGGCTCGCTCTTAAAGGTGCGACCACAGTTTTGATAAAATCCAAATAACGACTAACGCCCGCCAGCCAATTCCGCAAATGTCGGACGTTCAAGCGGTGCCGTTTCAACTGGTGCCGTTGGTGCTGCCCGGCTGCCAGAACGACTTAAAGAACGGCTTAAAGATCGACTAGTAGACAGAGGCGCGTCCGGGTTATCAATAAAATCAGGTGCGGTTTGCGGTCGCGGTACAGGGGTCATGTTCTTGGTCAAGTCGGCCATATCGGCATGCAAAGAACCATAAAGGGATTGCGGCTGGGGACCATAAGCTTGTGGTCTATTCATTTGCTTCATGGGCGGCGGGGCCATCCTTACCGGGACCGGGTTTTGCTGCGGCTGAGGTTGCGGCGCTTGAGGTTGCGGGGGATAATTTCCCTGTTGGAACTGCGGTGGGGTATATTGCCGGACTGGGCGCGGCCCATAATTTTGTTGTTCCGAGCGTTGTCCAAAATTACGAGCATAGGCCTGCTCGGCTGCACGCCTTTGTGCCGCTAGCATTTGCTGACGATAAAATTGCCGTTCCAGGTTTTGCCTGTTGGCCAGGCTTTGCGTTTCCGTATTGGCAGGCGTAATTTGTGTTTGGGGTGAAGCTTGCGGCTGTTGAAAAAAATGTGGTGCCGGGTGGTTGGCGGGGGTTGGCATGTGTTTAACCCCTTGCTTGACTTCGGGTTTGGGCGACCTAAGCCGTGCCAGATTTTGCAGTTTTATTTGAGGTCGTTCGGCGGTTAAATTTCGGCTTGGAGTTTGTCTGCTAGGCACTATCGGTGTGCCGACCCGCACGGTGCGACCTTGCGTTGGTACAGTCTGACTAAGCAGGGCATCAACGCCCGTATTAATCTCGCCGCTGATGCTGACCGGGCTGGATTGGGCGCGGGCTTTGCGGGCGTTAAATTCGCAAATACCAGTACGGCTCCCTGGGTTGGGCCGAATGAAATTCCAGCCCCTGCACCCGGCGTCACCACGACATTGTTGTTCACATTGCACATGGTTTGCCGCCGCCGTTTTCAGATAAGCCTGGCCAGCACGATAGGTATTCTGATCTGCCCCATAACTGTTTGTCGCCACGCCCCAAAAAGCCGTAACAAATACCGAAACGAAAATAGAAATACGGAACATCCAAAAGCCCTTAAAACGAATCACTAGGGCCAAGAGTGCGCCCGATTTCTTAGGGATGTGTTAACGTTTTAATTGGTTTTGCCAGTTGGCGCAGATATGGGATATGGATAGCGGGACATGTCCTTAAACGGCGCGGCCACCACCATAGCCCAATAGGTCTGATAGGTAGTTTTAGGTTCATATACCAAAGCAATCCCGAAATCCGTCACATCATCTCGCAACAAATTTACGTTATGACCGGGGCTGTCCTTCCAAGCCTGAAATACTTTCGCCCAGCTCTTTTGTCCGGTTGCCACATTCTCGGCGGCAACACTAGAATAGTAACCTTGTCGCTGCATCCGCTCACCGAAGTTGGATCCGTCAGTACCCGAGTGGGAAATCGTTCCGTGGACAGCCAAATCTTTGGCATGAGCTTGCGACGCAGCGGTGAGTTTGTTATTAAGCACCATTGGGCCAAGACCGTGCAAACGGCGATAGGCATTGAGATCCGCAACGGCAATATTCACATCAAGGGGTATTGGCGGTGTTGAAGGAAATAGAGGATTAGCTCCAAACCCGTTGTTAAGTCGGCAGATCATGAGCGGTTTACTTCTGTCCGGCTGTACTGACACGACAGCCCGGCATGTCGGGCTATCAGCCTTGCACAAGGCCGTGCATTCTTCGAAAGATTTCACAATGGTTTCACGGTAAGTGCCATCGTCCGCCGACGGCTTGTTGGTCGCAGATGCCCCGACATATAAAGACACCGAAACACCCACCGCCAAAGCAGTCAGCAGAATTCCAAATATCCATGTGCGGCGCAACATGCTCATTTCCAAAACCAGTCCATAAAAACAGCCTCATAAAGACTGGCCCCCAAATTGCCCTCGCCTACGTTAAAGAGTACTTAATTCTTGGGCGGTTTTGGATTAAATTTACGACACCTGTCGTTAATATTGAGGTGCACCCAGATGCGCCCAGGCGTAATAGCCGCTGACGCGGGGTTTTTAGGTTTAATTATTTCAGGCAGGTTTTTTCAAGACCTAGCTGGGCCACAAATGCACACGCCGCAGCCCAAGCGCCCCATTGCGCCGGGCGGCGCACGCCACCAACCATGATCATAGCAGACGAGCAAAGCCCGCCTTTGCAAGACCGAGCCAAAACAGCACATCCCATATATACGCACCCGCCCCAGAGGCGACAGCGCACACAAGCGTTCCATAAACTGCGTAGGGCTAATCCCCTTTGGGCCAAGTTGATAAAAAGAGGAAAAATTACGCACGGGCGGCAAAGTACAACGGGCAATCCGGCGAACCATGCGGCGCCTGTACCGATTGCCAACACCCGCCTGCTCGGGAGCGAGCAGTGTACCTGCCTCGCCCAACCAAACATCCAGACACCTGTTGAGCCAAACACTAAAACAAATATTAAGCCAGATAAAAAACACCGAAACCCCGCTGGCTCGTCCACAAACAGGAGCATCCGCATATCCGTCCCGTTGGACAAACATAACAACACCCAAGGACACGCCTTGTAAATAATGTGCTTTAAGCCCGGATGTATGCGCAAATTCTAAATTCATGCCACCAATATAAACTAGGAGCGAAAACCGTGGATTAGATTTTTTGGGTGGTGGAAATGGGGGGAGTGGGCAGGGCAATTGCATATGGACGAAATATCCTAGCATCATTTCCCCTCACCCGCAGTTCGCAAGAGCGAACGCGGCCTCTCCCCAAGGAGAGGTGAGAAAAGGAGAGGAAAAGTGCTGGACTTCTTATCTTCCCTATTAAACCTGATGTTTTAGTGTTTCTTTTCAAAAAAACCTTGATTTTTTTACCTCTCCTTGGGGAGAGGCCGCGTGAGCGTAGCGAGAGCGCCAGGACCCCTCGGCCTTTTTGCCATCCACTTCTTTCGGGCCGGTCCAGCCCTTGGGGGAACGCAG
>JAESQN010000006.1 GCA_016765135.1 Robiginitomaculum sp. | reverse complement strand
TTCTCTTCGGGTGCGCCGTCAATTTCGTCATAAGCCTTGAAATCACCAAAATACTTGGTGATCGCAGCTGTCAATGTGGTCTTGCCGTGGTCAACATGACCAATAGTACCAATATTCGCATGGGGCTTATTACGCTCAAACTTCTCTTTAGACATGTTACTCTCCGTTTCTTAACTCTTGCCCACCTCATTGGGCGAAATTATTACTCATATAGGCCTACAAAACTTTCTATCAAGGCCCGCCTTACTCATATTTGGAGCGGGTAGCGGGAATCGAACCCGCATAGTCAGCTTGGAAGGCTGCTGTATTACCATTATACTATACCCGCCTACGCACTTTGCGCCTCGGCATGGCAGGCCCGCCCAGGCACAAGACATTGGTTTCTTTGTTTTGGTGACACCCAAGAACTCCCGCTGGAACTCCCGACTGGCTTGCCGAACCGAAATTCCCAATGGAACTCCCGGATGGCCTGCCAAGCCGAAGCTCCCTCTTGGGAGCGTAGGATGGTGGAGAGGATTGGATTTGAACCAATGTACACTTGCGTGATCAGATTTACAGTCTGACGCCTTTAACCACTCGGCCACCTCTCCTAAAACCTCACCAAATGCGCCAGCACGGTTACATTACGGGCGCAAAAATCATTCTCCTTAATTCACTCTTTTAAATCTCTATTTTCCAACAAAAAACACTCTGAATATGGCAGGGCTATGCTATAGCCGAACCACACAGAGTAAAATTCACCAGAATGTAGGCGGGATGTATAGAGATGAGCAGACAAACACGCAACAAAAATCTTGGCAAGAATCACAAAAAAAACCACAAAAAAACAGGTGATGGCAGACAAGGGGCAAACTCTGGCTGGAATCCTGACAAACAAGGTGCGACCAGAAGCGAAAATAGGGGCGAAAACAAGCGTGAAAGCCGCACCAACAAGCACGAAAATTGGATGTGGGGCCACCATGCGGTCAAAGCGGCACTGGAAAACCCGCGCCGCACCCACCATAAGCTCTATATAAGCCGCAAAATGGGGGAGCGGCTCGGCGATGTCCTGCTAGCCCCGCTCAAAAACAATGCTTTTGTCATGCGTCCCGGTGAAATCGATTCTATGCTCCCGGACGGAGCCGTGCATCAGGGGGCGGCGCTGTTATCAGCCCCCCTGCCCGCTCATGATTTGGCGGACATTACCGCGCCTGCCAAAGGCCTCATTATCGTACTTGACCAAATCACTGACCCCCACAATGTCGGGGCCATGTTTCGCCTCGCCGCTGCCTTTGGAGCGCGGGCCGTCATCATGCAGACCCGAAACGCGCCGCCGTTAGCAGGTGCGGTGACCAAAGTTGCCGTAGGCACGGTCGAAACCGTACCTCATGTGCTGGTCACCAACATAGCCAATACTTTGCTGGAGCTTCAAAAAACGGGTTGGCGGGTGACGGGACTGGCGGGCGAAGCCGATATAACTCTGGAACAGGCATTTATAAACGCTGAAGCAGAAGTCATAGTCATGGGTGCAGAAGGCCCCGGCCTCAGAAAACGTGTCCGAGACTGCTGTGACCAACTGGCAAAAATCCCCATGCCCGGCAGCGCGGCAAGCGGGGCGGAGAGTTTAAACGTCTCGACGGCGGCAGGGATAGCCTTGTATGAAGCGGTTCGGGGTATGTAAACTTTCTTCCCCCATTTTCCATGGGGGAAGTGGGCGCCTCTTGGCGCTCGATGGGGGCGCGCACATCTTGTGCGCTTCTCTAAGTTCTCGTAAAATATTCTATACCGCCGTAGCGCCGCAAGAGCGGCGGCCCCCATCGCCTCCGCAAGGGCTCCGGCACTTCCCCCATAAATGGGGGAAGAAGACGCGGTGTCCACACTTTCACTTTACACCCACATACAGAGCCAATAAACTATTCTAAAACGGGGATATATGATCAACGACATAATCTTGAATTTCGCCGCCGCCTCGGTGTTCATCGCCGCCGCCGTGCTCGTCTTGTGGCTCACCGCCCTCAAGATCAAAGATGTCAGTATTATTGATATGTTTTGGGGGGCCGGGTTTGGGTTCATTGCTTTGATCTGTTTGGCGTTGAGTGAGGCCGTCACACCATATCTAATACTACTCACCGCCCTGCCCGTGTTTTGGGCTTTGCGCTTCACGGTCTATATGGTTTGGCGCAATTGGGGCCACGGGGAGGACAAACGCTACCGCGTTATTCGCGGTAATGTGTCCGAAAGCAGGTGGCCGTTTTATGCGTTGCGGGTGGTGTTTTTCAATCAAGGCTTGGCGATGTTGGTGGTGGCGGCCCCGCTTTGGCTGGCAATGGCCACGGCAGTGCCTTATGACTATGAATTATATGCAGACGTCATAAATTTACCGCGAACATCGCTTCGCCATCACATTCCTTATTTTTATTATATATTTGGTATCGCAAAAATAGGCACCATCATCTGGCTCATAGGCTTCTTGTTCGAAGCTATTGGAGATTATCAGTTAGCCCGGTTTTTGGCGCGGCGTAAAAAACTGGGCGCAGGCGTTACGGGCGAAATACTGGACACAGGCCTGTGGCGCTATACCCGCCATCCCAATTATTTTGGCAATGCGCTGATGTGGTGGGGCCTATGGCTGGTGGCGTGTCAGGTACCGTATGGCTGGCTCACCATCATCTCGCCCATATTTATGACCTATGCCCTGATCAAACTCACGGGCGTAGCCGTGTTGGAAAAAACCATGTTGAACAATGACAGGCGCACGGATTACGCCGATTATATGCGCCGCACACCCAGCTTTATTCCGTGGCTCCCCAAAAAATAAAGTCGGCCAAAATGCCTATTTTCTTTTGGCGATGGTTTGTATGCCCTCGTTAATTTTAAACATGACTATAATCAGTTCAATACTAATTCTAGCCAAAATTGGGCCAAATAAAATCATGCCAAGTCCACCAAAAAAGCTCACGGTAAACATCATTCCCAAACCGCCTATAATAATAAAGACGACCCAGATCCAAAACACGATTTGGATAACCATGGGTGTGATCATTTTTTTAAACGTCAGATAATCTTTTAAGTTGCTGTCCATATCTTCCTCCCTTTATTTTTAAGATGTTCTCACCGTAAGCAAAAAACCATCCATTGCAAGTCAAACCAACCTACTTACTTACAAACGCTGCGCACTTTACCCAGCGCCGCCGTTATACCGCGCAGGGAAAATTCGTAAGAAATTTGCGTGCCTCTGGCCGACACTGCATCGACACGCATGGTCGAGCCTTTGCGCATGGAGCGTACCAATTTTTTCTCGTCGGCACCTGATTCTACAAAAGCTTCGTTCTTGTCGGCAAACATGGGGATTTTAGCGCGGCCGATACGAGCAGACGGCGGGATTTGCGCTTTGAGCATATAACCAGTGATCAGGCTTGGTTGCTCTTTGGCCGCCCCGGATTTCCAGTCCGCCACCATGAAATATATATCGCCGTGATCAACCGAGGAGGGGGTTTTGGATTTGGGCTTGGCCAGCGCATAGCAGATTGTATCGCCGCTCACGGTTTTGGAATGCACGGCCCAATCGGAAAACACGCCTTCCAATTTGGCGTGTGCATTGGTCGCCAGTATAAGCATACCAAAAGCCACAAGAACAAGAACAAATTTAAGAATGCGCATTTTATACCCTATACAAATTTCTTGCCTATCAGAAACTCTTAGCGTTAAGACCCGGTTAAGACCAGTAGGTTTTTCAGCTCTCTCCTTCCCCTGTTTACGGGGTTTGAGCCAAAGCGGGGCAAATGCCTCGTGATGCGAATAGTGGGCGCCTCTTGGCGCTCGATGGGGGCGCGCACATTTTGTGCGCTTCTGAGTTCTCGTAATATTCTATATTACCGTACCGCCGCAAGAGCGGCGGCCCCCATCGCCTCCGCGACCTCTTGGAAGTGCCCTCTTGGTGCAAGAGCTACGGCACTCATTCGCGTCACGGGGCATTTGCCCCGCTTTGGCTCAAACCCATAAAAAACAGGGGAAGAAAAATCAGCCCGCCCGCTTGCGCAATGCCCGCCACTTCTCCATTGCCGCCAAATCCGGGCCGCCGGGCCTGGGGGGTCTGTCGGGGTAGCCGCCCAGGCACAGGGTTCGGTCATATAATGTAAGCGCGGCGGCAAGGCTGACATTGATGCAAAATTTTGTCGGGATTTTGACGATGTGGGTGCATAACTCCTGCATGCTCGGCGACAGTGAGCCTTGCTCCGGCCCCAGCACATAGGCGGCGGCGCGGGGATGGCGAAAGCTGGGCAAATCTACCGCACGGTCACAAAGTTCAACACCGACCAGTTCACAGCCCTTGGGCAGACGCATGTCATCCACATTGTCCCATTGATAATGGGGCAAGTGTTTGAGGCTCCGCGATGTGTCGGTGGCACCGATTTTGAGGGCCTTGTGGTGGGCGTCCACCGTATAAACAAAGCTGGCCCCAAAGGCATGGGCCGTGCGCATCACCGCCCCTAGATTAGCCGCCTTGGAAATCCCTTCAACACCGATACCGAAATACCCGCGCATTTATATGGCTTCTTGCTTGATCGGGTGAAAAGTTCGCCAGACCGAATAAGCCGCAACAAATAAGCTCACAAAGATAATTATAAGAAACGGTGACTTAGGTGGTAAGGCCAGTGCCGCCATCCCGATCAGGGCAAATGTTACAACATTGACAAACAAATTCAACAACACGGCCCCCGCCGACATCAAGCGTGCCCGTATCGCCGGATCGGCACGTCTTTGGGCCATGGCCTGTAACGGCACAACAAATAACCCGTTGAAAATCGACGCCATAGTGATGTCAAATATCATCCGCTTGGAACCCTCGGCCGCGAAGAATGTCGCTAATCCTGCGCGGGGATCATGCGGCCCGACAACTGAGTGCGAAGGTGCATTAAAATACAAGTCCGTAACAAATACGATCACGCCGCAAATACCCAGCGCAGATAAACCAACGGATTCCTTACCCCAGCGCTCCCCTTTGGCCAGCACCATGCATAAGAGCGAGCCAATCAAAATACCCAGGGTCGAGAACACCAAAATGACGATCAAGACATTTCTGTCATAGCCCATGACATTGGCAACATAATCCGGCAAGGTCGTTATAATCATGGTCGACAAGCCGTAAAACCAGGCAATCCCCAACATGGGCCGTAAAACATGGGGTGAGTCGAGAGCCTTGCGCAGGACATTAATAGTCGCGGTTACCGGTTCAAAATTTATCTTTAACTCTGGTTTTGGCGCGGGCGCTGGCGGGACAAATTCCGATGCACCCCAGCCGACCAAGGCAAACACCAGCAGGATAACGGCGACGATACGCGGCCCGCCCTCCATACCCACTAAAAACAAACCACCGACCATACCGACCAATATAAATACGAACACAAATCCGTTGAGAATTGAATTGCCCGTTATCAACTCATCACTCTCAAGCCATTGCGGCAACACGGCGTTTTTCGTCGGTGAAAAAAACGCGGATTGGGCGCCCATAAGGAATAGGGCAAAGGCCAAAACCCATATATTTACGAACCAAAAACCAAGGGCGGCAATCAGCATAATACCGATTTCGCAGCGCTTGATGGTTTTTAAAATAACACCCCGATCAACTTTATCGGCAATTTGCCCGGCGACTGCGCAAACCAGCAAAAATGGCCCGGTAAAAATAAACGCCGCGACCGGCACCCTAATACCGGACGGCAAGCCCGATAAAAATACAACGCCGCCAAATGTGATCAAACCGATCAAGGCGTTTTTCAAAACATTGTCATTAAACGTCCCAGTTTGCAGTAAAACGAACAAAGGCCAGAACCTTCGTTGTGTCATTAAGGCACCTGCCTGTTTGACGCTCATGATATTTCCCTGTCGTTCACTGCGTTCTCTCCGCGCCTCATGGCTTAGCCTTATCTTGCTTCATTATCGTACCGTTCGCCAGATCAGCACGCGAATGTTTCAGCGCACCGGGATTGTCGAAACCCAGTAACGCACGCGAGCGTGTCTCTATAACCGTTTCCAATTTTTCCATGAATTCGTCCTTCCCCATTCCCGGCTCTATCGGCCTTAGGAATTCCACTGTGGCGGGGCCGGGATGTTTTGTCCAGACGTTTTGGTTCCAGCGTTGGCCCAAATTGGTCGCCATAGGCACAACCGGGCAGTTAAAATCCTTATAGAGAAAATACACACCCTTGCGGTAACGCCTCTGTTCACCCGGTGCTGACAAATGTCCTTCGGGGTAAATCAGCAATTTGCGCCCCTCGGCCCGCACCCGTTCGGCCTCGATTTGCAAGCGGTCACGGGCATCCGTGCCGCCGCAATTATCAATCACCACCGCACCTGCTTTTCGCAAGATATGCTTGAGCGTCATGTATTTCTCCAGATGATCCCCGGTCACAAATGACAGATCAAAAAACTGCGAGAACACCACAAACCCGTCGCCGTAGCTTTGGTGTTTGGGCGCAAGAATATACGGGCCTTTCTCTGGCAAGTTTTCGCGCCCCGTGACCGTGACTTTAATCCCGGCCACAACCCGCATCAACCAAACCATTGATCTGGAATAAGTCCAAAGCCCAAACATAATCGGCTTACGCCCCGGCAACAGCGACAACACAACACAAAGCAGCGCAAAAAACACGCCGAACACATAAAACAACATATTGAAAACAAATGAGCGCATAACGGTCTCCTAAAAGGCAAAATTTTGTAGGGTGGATTAGGCTTCTTAGCCGCAATCCACCTTTTGGCACACACCACACGGTGGATTACGCCAAGAGGCTAATCCACCCTACAGGCCTGTTATCGGTGGCGAAGCACGGCCCAAACGGCCTTATCAAACTCCGGGGCATAAATGGACAGCGGGCCCTGCAAACGCAAATAGGCTTTGGACAGTGCGCCTTGCAGGACAATACCCAGCACCATAGACGCCAACAGCTCGATATTACCCGGCGTAATATCGCCGTCCTCGACCGCTTGCTCCAGCATGGCCGTACAGGCCGTGACCGGGCTGTCGTGCCGCTTGACCTTTCCACTACCGGGGGTGAACAAGTTCGGGAAATGGTGCAGGTGCAGCAAATGATAAGCGAACAATTGCCAGTCATCATCAGCCGCCGCGCAATATTCCGATACCAGCGCCGTGATTTTTTCGCGAAACGGCACATCCCGCGCCCCGACATCTCGCACCAAAGCCGTCAAGCGTTCATGAATAGCCAACATCAACCCCTCAGCCAGTTCAGCCTTGGCGGCAAAATGGCGATAGATAGCCGCATCGGTAATCCCGGCCAAACCAGCGATTTCCTTAACAGAAACCCCGTCCACCCCACGCGCCATAAACAGCACCAAAGCAGACCGTTCAATCCGAGCCTTGGTCGTCCCGTCCTCAGCAGCAACCCCGCGCCCAGAGGCGAGAACAGCACTGTTTTTATCATCAATACGCATAGTTATGCTCCTATTTTGTATGTTTGTAAGCGCTTACTAATATACAGGGAGGCGGGAGTCAAGGGGGGAGTTAGTTGGTGTTTACTTACTTTGCTTGAGAGACGGAGGGGCGGCTCATATATCAAGACGAACTTTTTGGTGCAAATTATGTTGAGGGTGTGTCTTGGGGAACACGGATATATACCGAGTATGAGACATTATCCGTAGGGCTTAAACCTGACGGGGTGCTTTCTATTTATGAGAAAGGTGATAGCAACCCGCGTAACTATCTTCTTGAGATTGATAGAGGCACTATGCCTTTGCGCTCTAAGCATTTTAACCGTAGCTCGATATTGAAGAAATATCATAGTTATGCTGACACGCACATACGCGGTCTTGCTAAAGAAAAATTTGGGTTTAGTAATTTTAGGGTGCTGTTTGTGACAAATTCACAAACAAGGGAGGAGAATATGCAGGAGCTTTGGGCGCAGGAGTTTGCGCGGTTGCCGAGGCTTTGTTTGTTTGAAGTATGTAATAAAAAGGGTGGCGACAGAGCTTTGTTACTACCTCAGAAAGCCGGCCTTCGTTAGTTTAAGGCTGTTGGTCTATATCACTTTTTCAAGAGCTTATTTTTTTCGGTTGGTACGTTCGGCAGGATCCAGTTCACTGAATCTTTTTGCACCAAACTTATCTACTAAATAGTCGGTCAACTCTTCTACTACATCAATATTATACCTATCTTCAGCCTCATCCGAAGCCAAGGCGGCATCAATGTAATCCAATAGGGTTGTAGATCTTCCGTTAGGAAGAACCTCGATCGTATTGACCTCTATTGGAAACGCCACTGGGTCGCGAAAGAAATAGTCTTTCAGCACCACCTTATGTATGTTCATGTCAAGAGCCCGTCTATATATGTGTTGCTTGGGATAAAAGCCGGATGCCGCAGGGCATATCACTCGGTCAGCATAATGATTCCAAAACGCTGCAATTTTCAAAATGTAATTCGGGTCGTCCTTTGAAACTTTCATAAAGCGAAGAAGATTGCGCTCAAGAGCCTCAGTAACCGGATAGTCTACAACAGTAGTCTGAGTGTGATTAAGCAGAGTGCATAGCTCAATTGCCATGTTTTTGACTAAGTTGTCATTCATTTGACTCGTTGCCGCATCCAGAAATGCAGCTTGCTCTGCCTTTGATAATTCGGGTGCTGCTTGTTCCGCCGCGCTTGCAGGCCAAACACTGCCGATGGCTATTATCAAACACATGACGAGTTTCTTCATATTGTTTCCCTTTGGGCGGCGACAGAGCTTTGTTACGGTCTCAGTATCCGCCTTCATATAAAAAGAGACAGATTTAAGCCTGAGCTAAGTGAGAGTTTGCTCACCTCTGTTGATTTATATTAGGCTACGGCTTTGCGATATTGCAAGCTCTTATGTTCGGTAGTCTGTTTTTTTGATACTTTCTCTTTTGTTTAAAATTGATTGCGCTCGCCCGAAGTAGGAGTCGGCAGGTGTAACGTTTTTCAGGCTTTCGTGGTAACGCTCATGATTATAGTACTCCACTTTTTAAAAGGAGAATGTTATGGGTGACAAATACAGAAGTAGTACAACTACCAGCAGAGACGGCACGCGGACAACCACGGTTGAAAACCCTAGGCTATCGGGGATACACCGCAAGTGCAGTTATGGATACCTGTATACACAGGTATGAGCGAGGTGCGGGGTATGGGGTACAGCACTTAAAAACGTCTGCTTTGAGGGCAAAGGAGCCGTAAGGAACACCTCCTTGTAGTTCCTAAAAACCCCAAACTTAGTATGATGATACTTATTGGTTAGCATGTATGTGAGGCACAAGCTTTGATAGCTTGTGCCTCTAAAATTTTAGTTCATTTTGATATTAGCTGAAGTCAAAGAAGCAGAGCTTATTGCCATCGGGGTCTTTAACGTAAGCACCGTAAAATACGCCGTCTATACGCTGACCGGGTTCGCCGTCACAGCTCGCCCCTAGTTCAATCGCCTTCTTATACAGCTTATCTGCACCTTCTTTTGAGCCACCTGGAAAGGCAACCATGATGCCATTGCCTGGATGTGGGTCTTGGTCGTTATAGGGCACGCAAACTGCGATTTTTGGCTGGTCCATAGACTTGCCGATCATCGCCAAACGGCCTACATCAACCAAGACTTCTGCGCCGAATAGCTCCGTGTAAAACTTTTTGGCAGCGTCCAAATCTTTGACGCCAAGTGTTGTATATCCAATCATAGTGTTTCCTTTCAGGGTTTGTGGATAGTAAAAAAGATATTAGTCAGCAGGGAGGTGGCCTGTTTTCACATAAATCAGGCAACCCTCTTTTGAATAAGGATGGTGCACGGAGAGATGCGGGCTGCGCACCCATGTGCCTTTGGGGTAATGCCCATTCTCATCCGAAAATGTGCCTTCCAGCACCAGTATTTCTTCGCCGCCCCAGTGTGTATGCGGATTAAAAACGGTGCCTGGCGCCCAGCGAACCAGCGCGCAAGACTCGCCTTCAAAACTGTGTAACGACAACACCGTCAAACCCGGAGCCGTACCCGGTTGAAATTCTTCCCCATGGGTATTTATGGAAAGCTGCGCTGTGTCTTTTTCGTCAAATTGATGCAGTTTGACAAAAATTATGCACCCCGCTTCGCTATAGGGCTTATGGGTCGAGCCGATTGGATTGCGCACATAAGTTCCGGCAGGGTAGTCCCCATGTTCGTCAGAAAAAATTCCTTCTAAAACAAGAAACTCTTCTCCGCCGCTATGGGTGTGGGGGCTGAAATAGGATTTGGGGTCATAGCGCACCAACGAAGTTGCCCTCGCCACCTCATCGCCAATCCGGTCAAGCTTACGCCGACGCACACCTGCCATCGGGGATGCCTCCCACGGCATGGCGGTCGTATCTATGACGACGGCTTTTGAAAAATCAGCATTGAGGCGCATGGAAGTTTTACCTTGTGGACTTATCTATCTAGTAGTAGGTAGATATACGATAAGATATAAGTTTCAAGTCAAAATGTACTTTAATTAAAATGTGTCTTATTCGCATTGAACACAAAGGTTGATAATTCGGTCATGGATAGCGCAACTCAAATTCTTGAAATCGCGGAACGCCGTATGCGGCAGGTTGGCTATAATGCCGTCAGCTACAGGGATATTGCCGCAGAAATGGGCGTAAAAAGTGCCAGCCTGCATTACCACTTTCCCAAAAAAGAAGATTTGGGCGTGGCCTTGGTTCGGCGTTATGCAAATAATTTCCGCGCACATCTCGCTGCCAGCACCAATGGTGAAGTTGACCCGCAAACGGCGATAGCGGCCTTTGTCGACATCTGTCGCCATGCTCTTACGGAACAACATCTTGTCTGTTTATGCGCTGTCTTGGGAGCCGAGGCACCGGGACTGCCGCATCCAGTTACAATAGAGGTCAAAAACTTTTTTAACGATAATATCGCTTGGCTGGCAGCGCGCTATGAAGCCTTGGGGTTTAAGGGGGCAATCGATCATGCAAGAACAACACTCGCCTTGTTGGAAGGCGCTATGATTATCAGTGTCGTCAATGACGACATCACGATTTTTAACGCGGCTGTAAAATCAATTCAAGAGAAACTCACATAACCTCTCAAGGCGGATCAATGCATAGCGTTGAGTTGGACGGATGAGGCATGTATTATCAATCAAAGCTCCAAATTTAGCCGTCTTTTGGCGATTATTTTTATGGGCGGTTAACGTCCGCTCCAAAGATAAACTCGCCGCAAACAGATAACCTTTCGCGTGTACTCACTCCCCCTTATAAACAACCCCGCCTTTCATGACAAAATCTACGCTTTCAAGCTCTTTGATATCTGCCAGAGGGTCGCCGTCTACGGCTATTATATCAGCAAATTTCCCGACCTCTATTGAGCCTGTTTTCTCTTGCATCCCAAATAATGTTGCATTGCCGAGGGTTGCGGTTTGTAGGGCTTGCATGGGGGTCATGCCCCACTTCACCATGTAGGAGAATTGCCGCCCGTTGAGACCATGTGGGTACACGCCTGCGTCCGTACCGTAGGCCATATTGACGCCGGACCGCACGGCCGCACGGAAACGTTCGCGCTGCTTTTTGCCAACGGTGCGTTCCTTGGCAAGGGATTCTTCCAATATCCCGGCCTCTTCACCTTCGGATAAAATATAATCCGACACATATATATCCATGGATAAATATGTCCCGTTTTTCTTGGCCGCTTTAATGCCTGCATCAGAAATAAAGCTTGCATGTTCAACGGAATCGACGCCCGCACGAATAGCCGTGTTGATACCGTCTTCGCCGTGGGCATGGACGGCGACTTTAAGTCCTAATAGCGCCGCCTCGTCGACAATGGCTTTCATTTCAACAAAGCTATATTGCTGTGCGCCGATTTTCGTGCCTTTGGACAGCACGCCGCCAGTTCCGCAAAATTTAATAACTTTTGCGCCGTATTTGTTGTTTTCGCGCACTTTCGTCCGCACCCCCCAAGGCCCGTCAGCAACCCCGCCTGCCTTATCCTTATATTTGTGCGGCAAAAGATTGGAATCGCAATGTCCGCCCGTAATACCCAGCGAACGTCCGGCCGGAAGTATGCGCGGCCCGACAACATCGCCGTCGTCAATTGCGTTCATGAGGGCAATATCGGCAAAGCCGGGTGCGCCCAAATTGCGCACCGTTGTGAAACCTGCCATAAGCGTTTTTTCCGCATTCATGACGCCGTTGACCGTGGCACGCGGGAGAGAAACGCCCAAAGATTTGTAACCGTGGGTTTTGCCGTCGCTGGTTAAATGGACATGGGAATCCGACAGGCCGGGCAAGACCGTCATCCCGGATAGATCAATAAATTTTACCGCTGCATTTTCTTTGGCCGCTTTAACATCGGTGTTAGAGCCAATTTTGGTGATCATCCCGTCTTCAATATGAATGTATTGGTTTTGTAAAACCTTGCCCGACTTTACATCAATCATGTCTCCGGCATGGATAATGGTTGTTTGCGCAAATGCAGGCGTGGCCAACATACACATAATGGCTGTTACTAGACTATGCTTTATCATTTTCATTCCCCGTTGGTGGGCCATAATTATATGGCAACACTAAAAACAAAACAATAGCCCCGTTGCGCAAAAAGATAAATGCGAGCCTGGGCAGGACGTTAAGCTGACCCGTATTTGCCAAGTATTATCAAGTATTATCAAGTATTATTATGCCATTCCTTCAAGCTGGACGTGTCACAGAATTTCAAACCCAGCCTGCTTCCCTGACCAATTTCATGCCAGTGCGACTGATGGGGGCGGTTTGGCCAGCGCGTAGTAATATCTCTGATTTTTTAATCTTGTCCACACCCGCTTCCGCCACCCACCATGATCTGTGTGGTGACAAACCTTTGAGGGGTGCGGTTTCTTTAATAGCGTCGGTGAGCCGCATCAAAACCAGTTCATCGCCCCTGGCTGTGATCACCCGGACATAATGGTCTTCTGCGGCGAGGGCGTAGATGTCGGCGCTTCTTAGTTTTGGCGGCAAGCGTTCGTAAAGTGCGGCGCGTTTCGGGGTAGCTTCGCGAGCTTTCTTCTGGCCATTTAACAGTGCGCCTATGAAGGTGATGATGGCGGCAACTATCCAGATATAAAACATGGTCGCGAATATGGCTTTGGCGCTTGGCAGGCCATATGTGCTTGCGGCCATGATCAGGAGAATGGCCAAGACCGCCAGTGTTGAGGTCACGGATTGCGCCAGGGCTATTTGCCATTTGCCCAGACTTTTCTTAAATACCAGGTTTTTCTTAAATATATGAGCGAACAAATCAACGACACTGGCCCCCAGTCCGCCGGCCATGCTTAAACCCGTCCAGTATATAAATCGGTAAAGCGGTGAAAAAACATGGGTGCCATAAGGGGCCATGATCGCCAAGACAACACCGGCAATTGCACAGACGGTGATCATGGGCATCATATTTTTGGCAATTTTGTTCATATTCCCCTTAATGTGGCTAAGCCCTAGGTTATTCACGTACCGCCAATGACAATGCCAATATTCTTGCGCTGCGCAAGGGGATTTTTGTGTTATTGGCGCGGCGTGAACTGCACAGGCTTGCTGTTCACGAAGCCAAACCACTGCTTCACGTATCCTCGGTTTCGCAGCAATTTTTTTCTGCCAGTGTGCAATTGTTCCAACGACGGGACGGTAATTTGGAGAGTAAAATGAAACGCGAATTTAAAAAAATAATGATGACAATGTTGCTGGTAACGGCAAGCGCAGCGCCTGCAATGGCGGCTGAAAATTATGTCAAAGAGGGCGTCAACGGTACGGCTAACATCACCATTACCCTGACAGGTATTAAGGATGTTAAAGGCGTAGTACAAGCTGGGCTATACAATAGCGAAGCCGGTTATAAAAAAGGCGGTAGCGTGCGCGGTGCCAAGGTGGACGTTAAAGCGGACACTGTAACCATCAACTACACCAATCTTCCGGACGGTGAATATGCCGTCCAATTGTTCCATGATGTGGACGGGAACGGCAAGATGAATGCTAATCTGTTTGGTATGCCAACCGAGCCTTTCGCGTTTTCAAACAATGCGGTTGGCAATATGGGGCCGGCCAAGTGGAAAGACGCTAAATTTACGGTCAGTGGTAGCAATACTGCCCATGCTATGAAACTAAACTAGGAGGCGATTATGGGTACGGAATTTTCCCGAAGAGCGGCACTGCAAACATTAGCGGCAAGTGGGGCCGTTGCAGCACTAGCAAGTACCGGTATCAATGCGTCCGCGCAGACATCAAACTTTGACAGTTATGGGGCTTCCGCAAAGAAAAATCCGTGGGCGTTGGGATGGCGCAGTGCCGGAGCCGCTGATTTATCAACGCCTGAGGTTAAATTGATATCCGGTAAAATCCCGGCGGGATTGTCCGGCACATTTTACCGCAACGGCCCAGCCTTGTTCGAGAGAGACGGGCTGAGGCTCGACCACTGGTTTGACGGCGACGGTATGGTACATGCTTATAATATCAGCGGCGGTAAAGTCTCCCACACGGGCCGTATGGTGCGCACCGGGAAATATTTGCGCGAGGAAAAAGCCGGGCGGTTTTTGGTCTCGGGCCTCGGGACAAAAATAGAGAACCCGGTGGCGATTAGTGGGCCGGACGATGTCAATGTCGCCAATACCAGCGTCCTGCCCATTATTGGCGCAAACGGCGACAGTGAATTGCTGGCTCTATGGGAGGGCGGCTCGGTCTATCGCCTGGACGATACCAGTCTTGAAACACTCGGTACAAAAACCTGGGCGCCAGAGCTGCAAGGCATGCCGTTCTCGGCCCATCCAAAAATAGAAAACGACGGCACGGTGTGGAATTTTGGTCAGGACTTTTTCAACAACCGCATGATCATTTATAAAATATCGCCAAAGGGCAAGCTCGCCGGCATGCGTGTGCTGAAAAATATTCCGGGCGGCATGATCCATGATTTTTGCATGACCAAGAAGCATTTGATATTTGTGGCCCCATCGTTTCGTATAACTCGAAAAGCCGATACAATATTGGATATGTTCAAATGGCTGCCAAATGAAAGCCAGCGGGTGATTGTGGTGGAGAAAGATAATCTAGATAATCGCCGCGAATACGAACTACCGCCCGGATTTCAATTCCATTACGGTAATGCCTGGGAAGATAAATCCGGTGATATTCGCTTTAGTGTCTGCGTAGGCGATAGCGGTTTTATCGAGAAGGGCGCAAAAGCTCTGATGCGCGGTGAAATATATGAAAGCGCGCCGGCAAGACTTGCCCATGTGGTGTTACGTAAAAATGGCAGTGCCAAAATCGAATCCATATTAAGCGAGCGGGCTACCCATGAGTTTCCCCAATTTAACGCACGGTTTAGCGGCCAAAATGCTCGTTATCTCTACACCGTAGGCGATCAGGCCAAAACCGGAGTTGGGCAAATATCTATCTTGAAACATGATCTCAAGACCGGAAAAATTACTGCGCACAATTACGGTGAGCACAGCATTGTCGAAGAGCATTTGTATATCCCTCGACCAAGAACCGCTCACCTTGGCGCAATACGCGAGGATGATGGCTGGTTGATCGGCACAAGTCTAAATCTGAAAACCAAAGCCACACGGCTCAACATCTTAAACGCCGCCCGTTTGGAAGATGGGCCGTTGGCCGTCCTCGAACTCCCCTATGCGTTGCCATTAGGTTTTCACGGCGCGTGGAAAAAAGCTTAACCGGTATCGTTTTCCCCTCCCCCGTAAACGGGGAGAGGGGTAGGAAAGAGGCACATGCGCTAACCGCAAAATATTGTTTTCTCTCTATGTTGTTAACATTCACAAATGCATAAGCACCCAACATAATCAAACATAGCTATATGTGCATTTGTGTGCATATATACGCACATGGATAATAAAAACAATGAACTCCGTAGTTTGTCGCCGGAATATATGGCCCCGACGCAGAAAGACCTTCAGGCGGCTTTGGACGTGTTTGACACCCGATTTTTCAAGGCGCTTTGCGAGCCGACTCGCGTCGAGATCATGCGCAGGCTTGTTTTACTCGGGGCATGTGATGTGGGCACTATTGCTGATGGTATGACCCAAGATAGATCAGTTATCTCCCGGCATCTGGCCGTATTGGAACGGGCCGGGATTTGCCAGACCCGCAAAATTGGCCGCCGGGTTTTTTACGATATTGATGGGCCGCACAATGTGACAAAGGTGGCGAGTATCTTGGACGCTATTAAACCTATGGCGGAATTGTGTAAGCCCTTTGAAGAATTTACAGACCTAAGCAAACATCAAAAAGGGGCGGCGTAATGGCGGTTTTCACAGGCACGGCTGAAGACGGTAGCGAAGTTATATATGTGGACAAAAAACGGCATCTCTGGTGGCTTGGTTTTGTCGGTACGGGTGTTTATGTTTTGACGCTGTGGCTGTATTTTGCCTTGGGCAATAATCCGTGGGTAACATTGATCCCGGCGGTTTATATTTATTTCATTACGTCAATGATTGATAAAATTTTTGGTGAAGATAATTATAATCCGCCCGAGGAGGTCGTGCCCGCCATGATGGCGGACAAATATTACAAGCTTCATATTTACATGCATCTACCGATATTTTTCATTATGTTTTTTGCCTTTGTCTGGTTTGTCGGCACACAAAATTTGCCTTGGTGGGCAGTGGTGGCGCTGATCATTGGTGTCGGTTCGGGCAGTGGTTCCATGTTGGCCTATACCCACGAACTTGGGCATAAAAACAGCTGGCTAGACCGAGGCGCGGCCCGGATGGGCAATATTCTTATGGGCTATGGGCATTTTAATATTGAACATAATATGGGCCATCATGTCTGGGTTTCGACCCCCGAAGACCCGGCCAGTTCGCGCATGGGCGAAAGTATATACCGGTTCATGTTGCGCGAAATTCCCGGCACGGTCAAACGTGGGCTAGGCCATGAAAAGAAACGTCTTGCTGCCAAAGGTCGCGGGTTTTGGTCGGTACATAATGAAGTCTTGCAGGTCTATGTGGCCAGTACGCTGATTATAATTGCGCTTGCCTTTATTTTTGGCCCCAATATTTTGTGGTTCATCATCCCTCATCATATGTTTGGCTGGTTGGCTTTGACCCAGGCTAATTATGTGGAGCATTACGGGCTATTACGCCAGAAACTCCCAAACGGTAAATACGAACCGTGTCAGCCGCGCCATAGCTGGAACACCAATCATCTTTGGTCAAATATGTCGCTCTTGCATCTCCAGCGCCATTCCGACCACCATGCCTATCCACAAAGGCCCTATCAGGTGCTTAGGGATTTCCCCGACTTGCCAAGCTTGCCGACGGGTTATGGCGGCTGTTTTGCGATGGCGGCCATACCGCCGCTTTGGTTTAAAGTTATGGATCCAAAGGTCATGGACTGGGCCGGCGGCGACATTACAAAGGTCAATATTGACCCGAAACGCAAGGAAAAGCTATACCGTAAATACGGCGGTGCCGAGGCTATGGCGGCGGAATAATTACAGCTAAAATATTTGCGGGCATTAACGGCGTTTTCACCAAATTTTGCTATCAAGCGGCTCAGTAGAGTGGTGAAAACGGGTGAGTAGCATCAATACAAAAATTATTGCTATAGACGGGTTAAGCGCGTGTGAGCTTTCCGCATGGGCTGATTTTCGTGTCGCTAACCCGGCATTGTATAGCCCGTATTTCCATAGCGAATACACGCAATTGCTCGCGCAACTATGCCCGGATGTACATGTTTTGGTGGTTGAACAATTTGGCGATCCAATTGCATTTTTGCCGTTCCAGGCCAAGATCAGCACATCTGGTAAAGTCGGGTTTGCCCGCCCGGTCGGCGCCCCTATGACCGATTATCACGGTTTTATCTGCGCGCCCAACACCCAATTTGACGTACGCACCGCCCTTAAACAGGCCGGGTTTGGCGCTTTCCATTATTCTGCCTTGGTCGGCTCGCAAAATATGCTGGCCTCTAACGGTGAACAAAACACCGCTTGTACGGTTATGGATTTGTCAATTGGCGCCGAAGCCTGGCGGGCCTCGCGGGATAAAAGCTACCGCAGGCACTTGAAAAGTCACCGCCGCCGGGTGCGCAAGGCAGAAGAGCTAGGCCCGCGCCGTTTGGCGTTTATGTCACCGGATAAAGACGTATTTGAGCAATTGATAAACTGGAAATGCGAAAAATTTGCCGAGACAGGAAGATATAATGTTCTGTCAGCCCCATGGACACGGGCCTTGCTGGAAAATTTATGGCAACGAGGTGCTGATGCGGAATTTCGCGCCGATATGCATGCTTTGTATTTTGGTGACCAATTAGCGGCTATTGATTTAGGACTGTGCGACGGGGTGACATTTCATAGCTGGATGGTGGCCTATAACGCGGATTTCCAAACCTTGGCACCGGGCATCCAATTGTTGGAAGCCATAATAGATGCTGCGGGCGATCTTGGTTATGGGCGCATTGATTTGGGCGAAGGTATAGGCGGCTATAAACGTCATTATGCCAGTGAAGACGTTGCGGTTGGCTCTGGTTTCATAGCGGTGAGTGGCCCGTCTGCGACTTTGTCGAAACTTTACGGCGGGTTGGAAAGTTTTGGCGAAACAAAATTGGGGAAAGTTGGAAAACTTCCCGGAAAAGTCCGCCGCCGCTACAGTCAAATCAGCGCCTGCGATGCAACACTGACCGGGCGTTCAAGAGCTATGTTGCAAGCGGTAAGAGGCTAAGACTGAGTTTGCTTTATCCCCGGAGATGGCTGGTCAGTTCGGCCTTCATAAGACCGCGCACGGAATTGCCGATATAGAGCGCGTCCGCATCCAGCAGATCATCTATGCATAGCACCCGCTCAACGGCCTCGCCGCTCTCAAGCATAATTTCGCGCAATATTCCCGGCAAGAGGCCGCATGACAGGGGCGGCGTCAACATTTGCCCGCCTTTTTTAACAAACACATTTGTATAACTGCCCTCACATAACTCGCCGCGTTCATTAAAAAACAAAATCTCATGGCATCCGGTTTTGGTTTTAAGCCGGAGTAATTCGCTTTCGATAAAATCCCGGCGCGTGGTTTTATGGGCTAATAGTTTATCACTGGAGGACAGGTTTTTTTTACTCATGGTCACAGGCCATATTGCATCCGGTGCGGATATTCCAAGCGGGCTGGCCCTCACATCAATCCGGCCATTTTTGCGCAGTTCAAGCCTGATTTTGTGCGGCCCTGACAAATGGGTGGTCGCGGTTCCCAGCGCTTGTGTTACATCTTTATGGCCAAAAGAAAATCCAAGCTGGCGCGCTGATTTTTGCAAGCGCCGCACATGTAAATCCAGCCACATAAAGCCCGTGTCCCCGTGCCATCCCAAAGTTTCAATCAGGCCAAACCCGTCTTGCAGAAAGGTGGATTTTAGTAAGCATTCTTCGTATTCTGCGGTGGCGTTCGAATCCGCGACCACGCCGCTTCCGGCCCCGTAGGTGCACGTGCCGTCGCCATGTAAAACCAGTGTGCGGATACCGACATTAAAGCGCATATCTCCGTTTGGATCAATGAACCCAACCGCGCCGCAATAGGCCCCACGCGGTGTTCCCTCCAACTCCCGGATAATTTCCTGGGCGCGGATTTTTGGGGCGCCCGTGACCGAGCCACACGGGAACAAGGCCCGCAGAATGTCTTCAAATTCTACATCCTCTAACCGCGCCTCAATCCCCGATGTCATGGTGTGCAGGCTTGGATAGGTCTCTAGCCTATAGAGATCGCTAACCTTGACGGAACCGCGCACGGCGATGCGCGACAAATCATTACGCAACAAATCAACAATCATCAAATTTTCCGCCCGGTTTTTGGCGTCTTGCTGTAAAGCTTTGGCCAAAGCTTTATCCTGCTTTGGTGTTGGCCCGCGCCCAGTCGTGCCTTTCATGGGCCGCATGGTGACTTTTTCGCCCTTAAGCGCAAAGAACAGCTCTGGTGACAGGGAGACGATTTCGTCCCCGCCTAAGCTGATGACACCGCCGTATTTTACGGGCTGGGCCGATTTAAGGGCTTGGTAAACTGCCGCCCCACCACCGGCATACTGCCCATATAAGGGGAAGGTTAAATTGACCTGGTACACATCTCCAGCCTCGATCAAGTTCATAACCTGGGTGAAGCGTTTTTGATATTGGGCTAATGACCAAGCGGGTTTCAGATCGGTGATATGACCGTCTTGGCCATCGGGCAAACCTCCATCCGAAAATTTTTCAAACACACCAAATTGCAAGAGCGGCGTACCCGGGGTGTTTGGTAGCAAAGCCCGCAATGTATCTTCAAACAAATACCCAAGCTCATAGGCGAAATACCCGGCCAGATATCGCCCGCTCGCCTGACATGCCCCCATGCGCTTTAAGGCGGGCGCTACGTCGTCCGCGCTCCATGCCTCGATGATCTCAAGCGGGTTTTCATACAGGCGTTTGCTGCCCGCTTCCTGGTCTTCGAAATATACAAAAGCTTTATCGGTCATAACAATGTGCCTATACCTAAGACTAATGGTGCGCTAGTAGTAAACACTTGTAGGGTGGATTAGCTTCTTTAGCGTAATCCACCATTGGCAATCACCGCAAGGTGGATTACGGCCAAGAAGCCTAATCCACCCTACAGAGGAAATGCACTTCGAAAGGATTTTCATGGCTAAAACACTACGTTCATTTTTGTTTGTTCCGGGCGATAGCGAAAAAAAGTTGGCCAAAGCGGGCGGGCTGGAAGCCGATGCTTTGATCCTCGATCTGGAGGACGCGGTGCTGCCCGCCAACAAAGCCAAAGCCCGCAAGATGTGCGCGGCGTTCCTAAAGAGCACCAAAACCCATTTACAAACCTCGGCACAAATTTGGGTCAGGGTCAACCCGCTGGACAGCGAATATATAGACGCAGACCTGGCCGTAATCGTGCCATTGTCCCCTGCAGGTATTGTGCTGCCCAAGCCGGACGGGCCAGTGGATATCGAAACATTAAGCCGCCGTCTGGACGAACTAGAAGCCGCACACGGCTTGGTGGCGGGCGGTATAAAAATCCTGCCCGTAGCCACAGAAACCGCCCGCGCCGTCATGAGCCTTAGCCTGTATCCGCGCACATATTTACCCAGATTGCTGGGCCTAAGCTGGGGCGCAGAAGACCTGGCCACGGACATAGGCGCACTGACCAATAAAGGTGCGGACGGGAATTTTGCTTTCACCTACCAAATGGTCAGGAGCCAGACCTTGCTGGCTGCCAAGGCGGCGGGGGTGCAAGCGGTGGATACGCTCTATGACGATTTTCGCGACAAAGACGGACTACGCGCCCGCGCCGGAGCCGCTTTTAGCGAGGGCTTCACAGGCATGCTGGCCATCCACCCGACCCAGATACCCATCATCAATAAAAGCTTCACCCCAACCCCGGCCCAAATCCGGCACGCCCAAGCCGTAGTCCAGGCCTTTGCCGACAACCCGACCGCCGGCGCCGTACAAATAAGCGGCAAAATGCTCGACATCCCGCACCTAAAGCAAGCACAAAATGTCTTGGCGCTTTATGAAGGGTATGGGGAATGAGTGGACTTGTCCCGGTTTAGTTCCGGATTGACTACTCATTATGCCGCCTTGCTTTCGAAAGCAATGGGTGAGTGCGTAGCCTGCCTTTTGTACATTCCGCCTAAGGTAGAATGTCGTCGTTTCGGATTATAGAACCCGTTGATATATTTGAACAGGGCGATATGCGCCTGAAGTATAAATCCATGACGAAACCTATAGCCTGGCATTACCTACCGGAAGGGAGGCCACAAAAACTCGGGTAACCGACCCTATAAGTAAAATAGTGTTTTCAAACCTAGGCGGTAAAATCCGGATTGCAGGATTTTTAGATGCCAATATACCAGAGACAAAAATAGATGAACGTGGGCGGGCTTTGTTGGCCCTCCGCAAAAACTCTGGCCAAGTCTTGCAAATTATGACGGCGAGGCTAATTTTTGGACTGGGTTGCCTCCCATGACACCTTCAGCTATCCCAACCGTTAAGAAAAGTAAAGTAAACGGCTTATATTATAATATAGGGCATGGGTCTTTGGGTCTGACACTCGCCGCAGGTAGCGCGCAGCGCATTGCGCAAAAAATGATGGAAACCTGATAGGGTGGGAACAAAAACAATGAAAATCGGTAAATATACAATCCCCTTAATCTTCATGATTTTGTCAGCGTGTACCGCGCCTTTGGAAGCAGATTATTTGCTCACCAACGCGGATGTGTATGTGGGTGATGGCTCCGGCAGTATTCGCGCTGATATTGCAATAAAAAATGACGAGATCATTTTTATCGGAAAGCGCTCAGGGCATCTTAGAGCTAAAAGTTTAATTGATGCGAGCGGCTACATTATAGCGCCAGGATTTATAGACCCCCACACCCATAGCCTGCTTGAGCTCGGCAGTGAGGATAAGGCTTTGCGGCAAAATGCTAATTACCGCCTGCAAGGGGTGACGACCGTGTTTAACGGTAATGACGGCCGCGGAAAGCCAGATATTTTGAAAGTATCCAGCCAGCTTCAAACACACGGTATCGGCACAAATACGGCGCTTTATATCGGCCACGGCGCGGTACGCAGACTGGTGATGGAAAATGCAAAACGGGCACCAACGCCGGACGAATTATCGCAAATGAAAACCCTTGTCGACGAGGCCATGGACGCCGGTGCACTGGGTTTATCTACAGGACTATTTTATGTTCCGGGTAGTTTTTCCGGTACGGACGAAGTTGTCGCGCTTGCAAAAGTGGCGGCCTTGAAAGGTGGTGTTTATGACAGCCATATCCGTGATGAAAGCACTTATAATATCGGCCTGGAAGCATCAATAGAGGAGGTGCTTGAAATTGGTCGCCGTGCTGACATTCCCGTTCACATTGCCCATATCAAAGCATTGGGGGTTGATGTCTGGGGCAAAAGCGTACCCGTGATAGCTATGATAGAAAAAGCGCGCGCGGAGGGCTTGCGCGTTACGGCGGACCAATACCCTTGGCTGGCTTCAGGCACGTCTATATCGGCTGCCTTGATCCCGCGCGATATAAAAGCGGGCGGCAAAGAAAAACATCAGGCCCGACTTAAAGACACTTTATTACGCGCGAAACTCCGCCTTGACGTTGCAGAAAACTTGCGGCGGCGCGGGGGCGGCGATGCGGTTCTGATCACTATGGGCCGCGCCGACTGGCAAGGGAAAACCTTGAGCCATCTGGCCCAGAAAAATAATCTGTCCGCAGTCGACATGGCCATATATATTGCCAGCAACGGCAATGCAAAAATTGCATCTTTTAATATGGACAAGAAAGACGTTGTCAATTTTATGAAGCAGGAATGGGTGATGACCAGTTCGGATGGCTCGGTTGGGCACCCGCGCAAATATGCCAGTTTCCCCAAAAAATATCAAACCTATATAAAAGACCAGCGCGTTATGCCTGTTGAAAGCTTTCTCTACCGCAGTAGCGGACTTGTCGCTGATACATTTAACTTGTGCGGGCGCGGTTACCTTAAACCCGGCTATAAGGCCGATATTGTTGTTTTTGACCCCAAAATCTTTGCGCCCTTGGCAGACTTCCAAAATCCCGAACGCCTGTCCGAAGGCGTAAAATATCTATTTGTAAATGGTCGTTTGGCCGTAAATGAAGGCGTCTCCCAACCCGTTTTTCCGGGCAAAGTCCTAAAGCCATGCACAAAGCACATAAACCCAGAATGAAAATAATGCTGAAGAAGATGATAAGTTTTTGGAAAATTATTTCACCACATCACATTCGGTGCGCAGTCGCTGGCCTTAATCGCCCTCATTCTCCAACACCAACCGCACGGCTCGCGCTCGCACCTCAAGTGAGTGCGAAGCCTGCATCTTGTGAAATGTATGTCTTGCGTTGCTCATAATGGCTCCTTCTACTATAGATTAGGAGCCTCCGGCAAACCCGGGGCGGTTCAAAAGCATGTAGTAAGGGCAATCACATTTAATCTCTCAACGTCAGTTTTCGTAGCAATATTTCTAATTGTTTTATATCCTTATTGGATAAATGGTTGATAGAGTTTTCAGCATCCTCAAATCTCAAGGACAAAACCTTTTCAATGGCAGCTTTCCCTTTAGGGGTTAGCTCCGCAGTAAAGCTACGGCGATCTGTTTTGTGTGGGGCGCGCTTTATCATTTTTACTCTGGTTAGGCGGTCAAGTGCTGCTGTCATGGCTCCAGAGGTTATCAGGACGGACTTCATCAATTGAGTGGGGGGCAAGCGGTATGGGACGCCGCTTCGCCGTAATGTGGCAAGGACATCAAAGTCCGTATAGCTAAGCCCATGAGGTTTTAGCAATGCGTTTACGCGCGCTTCAAATTGTCTACCCAGTCTAAGAATTCTACCGGCAACACCAATTCCGCACGTTGACATATTTGGTATTTCATTTGCCCAGTCTTTAATTAGGGCATCTACTAAGTCTGTTTTTTTAGCCATATTCTCTCCTCATTGAAAATCTAATGCGGTAATTATGTCGCATTGACAAGGGGATTGTATATCTCAACATAATATATCTTTACATAAAGATAAAAATCGGTATGTATATTTATTGAGGCAGAAAAATGAATCATTGTCCAGGAGGGGAATATGCAGTTTAAATTCACGAAGAAAGTATTATTGGGGAGCGTGTCGTCGGTTTTGCTAGTAGCAATAGCGCCAATGACAGCACAGGCGCAGGAGGTTGATCAGGAAGCACAAGTTTTAACAGCGTCACCGCCCGCATCCGCGACGCCTGTCGACGAAATAGACGAGATAATTGCTACGGGTACACGCAGTTCAATCGCAAATTCACTGGGAATTAAGCGCAGAGCAGATTCGATCATGGATTCGCTCTCGGCAGATCATGCTGACCGCTTTCCAGACAACAATATCGGGGAAGCCCTTGCGCGTATTCCGGGGATATCCTTCCAGCGTGATAACAATTCTGGCGACGGCGAGTTTATTTCAATTCGCGGACTGGATGCCCAGTATAACACGGTTTTGCACAATGGATTGAGAACGGGCACAGCCGATGAATTCCGGCGCTCGGCTCTGGATGTGATTACCGGGGATAATGTGAGTAGTATTGATGTTATCAAAGCACCGCTCCCTGAACATGCATCAGAAGGCATTGGCGGTATTGTCAATATCCGAACAAAGGGTGCTTTGGAGCGCAGAGAACGGACAAGCGTAAGTGCCAGTATCAGTAATAATAGTTTTGCCGATAAAAATGGCTATCGCCTTGGCGGCTCTTTCACAAAACATCTGTCCGATACCGTGGGCATCAATCTAAGCGCCCGTTACCGTAAGCGCTTTGTCACTGGCTTCCAGATCAATCCGGCAACAGCTGTTCCAGATCTATTAACCGCAGTTACTCTCAATGATGTGAATGGCAACCCAATGGTTTTTGGTGACCCAGACGATTTGGCGCTTGTCCCGACAGATTTCATCGATATAGCCAATTTCACGACGGAGCAAATTAATTACACCTATGACGATATTGAACGGGATCAGATTACTTTTTCCGGTAATATTGACTGGGAGGTTTCCCCAACCACAAAGATCACATTGGGTGGACGTCACGACGAAAAGGAAGATAGGCAAGACACGAATACGATCGAATTTGATGTTGATAACAGCTTTGTTGGCGGCATAAATACGTTCAGAGATCCCGAGATCAACTTTCGCGGTCTTGTTGAGGATGATATTGAAACCGAATCCCGTCTATTCCTGCGCAGCGAAACCAGGCTCGACAAATGGGATATCAATGTTACGGCGGGTTGGTCACGTGCCTTTCGGGATCGCCCGCTTAGAGAAATCAATTTCGAGCAGGAACTGGAAGAAACGCCAAGCTCACCTGGTAGGGGCACCGGGGATGAGAGAGCTATTACATTCGCACCCTTTGATTTAAGCATTGGCAATGGATTGTTTCCGGGGCCTGTCCCGTTAAATCAAGCCGTGTTTTTGGAGGCTCTTGATCCGTTTTGTCAGAACGGCGGCAGCTCTTGCGGTGAAATTGCCGATTTTAATTACGAGCTGGAAGACTCCCGTGAAAATACGCGCTACACAGCCCGTTTTGACATCACCAGAGATTTTTCTGACAGCGGCAATGCTCTGCAGAATATAAAATTTGGCGGTCAGTGGGAGCGTTCAGATTTCCTGGATCGTGATATAGATGTCTCCTTTGTTGATGACACTTTAGGTCCTAATGGTGAATTCCTTGGTACTGATGTTAATAACGGGTTGGGCGACAGTAATGTTCAAATCGGTGATTTGGGGCTTCTAACCCAAAATGTGATCAGCTTTGATCCTATAGGTAATCCTTTCCGTGCTTCAGGGTTTGTCGGTATTCCGCAATTTGACGCCGCTGCTTTGCGTAGCCTATTTGCTTCATATGAAAGAGGGTTTTAGATTCTGGCGTCGATCCCCGTCAAGTCGACATCATTGAAGCCGAAGAAACATTCTTCACGGCCTATGCCCAAGGCAAGTGGACATTTAATAAACTTGATATCGTAGCGGGCGCACGCATAGAGCAGTATGACGCGGATTTTGCAGGCTCTCTGCTTTTCAGATCTCGAATTGACTTTGATCAAGCTGCCAGTGGTACTGCTGATGATGAATTAACTTTGGTAGCTCCTCAGTCAGAGCGAATTCTTACTTCGACGTCTAATTTTGAGTTCCTGCCCAGAATTGCGCTGAATTATAATCTTTCAGACAAAATGAAAATTAGGGCGGCCTATACAACGGCTCTATCCCGGCCAACATTTGACCTGTTAACTGGCCGAATTAACGGGCGCTTTAATGTTGAAGTGGCAGATGGTGTTGATATAGCGACAGCGACGAGTGCGGACATTATTGAAGCGGGCGCATCTTTTACAGTGGGCAACCCTGAACTAAGAAACGCCTACTCAAGAAATTTCGATATTTCATTTGAGTATTATGCCGACAAGCAAAACGCTTTTAGTGTTGCGGTTTTTCATAAACAAATCGATGATTTCATCTTTAACTCTTTCGCGACGGACGCAGATGTAAACTTGGCAGGCGTTAATGACCCTGGTGCATTATTTGCCAGCCTGAATCTCGCTGGGAGGCCAGGGTTTGAATTGGTCGATCAGCTCGGTGGTTTCCAGGGGATTGCTGCTTTGCCAGGATTTGACACTGATATCTCTCAGGCTCGAAACGGCGAGAAAGCTACAATTACCGGTATTGAGTTTGCCGTGTTCCACGCCTTTGATTATCTGCCAGGTATTTTGTCCCACTTTGGCTTTATTGGCAATGCGACATTCACAGATTCCAAAACCACGATTGCCATAGGTGATTTCTCACTGACTCAACAACAAATTGATGACGGTCTAACTGTGTCACCTGCTGCATTTGTGCAATTGGGTTTTGCCAATACTGACGATATCCTTACCCAGGAATTCCCGTTCTTCAACTCACCGGAAGCTATTTATAATGCAACATTATTCGTGGATTATAAAGGCTTGGAAGCTAACTTGTCATATAGAAACTCCGGAGTACAGCTAGAAGAAATAGAAGCTTTTGGTATTAGTCAATTCCAGCAAGGGCGTACTTTCATTGATTTCAACATCGAATATAGGTTTAAAGATGTTGGGCCTTTTGGTCGGGTGACCCTGTTTTTTGAAGCCAATGACCTTACGGACACAGGCCAAAAGCCGTCCGTATTTGAAACCCGGGGCAAAAGCCGAGCCTTTAATGATAACTCGACATTCAATGGTCGGACGTTCACTTTCGGCACACGTGTGCGATTCTAACTAGAGCGGGGTTTAGAGAATTATTTCGCAATATGTTCGCTGGTGGGGCAACAAGTAATGATAGTGCGAGTAGCAATTTACTCGCACTATCAAAATAGCTAGTACTGCTAAATGCTCTGTTTACTGAGTGTCAATGGCTATCGCTTCTAGTTCTATCTTTGCGCCGTAATGTAATTCGGGCACAGGAACAATGGCGCGGGCAGGTTTGTGATTTGCAAAGAAGTCAGAGTAGATTGCGTCAATTTCTGGCCATAATTTAATGTCGGTAACGTAAATCGTTACCTTAGCAACGGAAGCAATATCAGCGCCTCTAACGGCAAGGATTTCTTTTAAGGAGTTTAAAACACGATGAACTTGAATGTGTACAGAATCGGTCGGGTCGTCAAATTTGCTAATACCAAGTTGCCCGGAAATATAGATCATTCCGCCGGCAGAAATTGCTTGGGAATAGTGCCCGCCCGCCGGAATGGCATCTGGAGAAAATACTTTAGTCATCTGCATAATTATTGTCCTATTTTACATTCACTATTTAAATCTATATCAAAAATATACCTTTATATAAAGATAAAAATGAAATTGTTACTCATCATTTTTTTTATTGCAGGGTATGCGAATGGCGCGAGCGCACAAAATGGGCCTGGATACCCTATAAGCGAAGCAAGCTCGTCAAAACCCACGGCGGAAATGAAGACTGGGAAGGTAAAGTTTACGTTTACAAGGTTGGGACGGGCCAAATATTCCAGTAAGGGTATATATCCCAAAAAATACTGAAACGCGTGATTTGCCAATCGTGATTGTTATGCACGGGACTAACCGAGACGGCGGTCGTTACCGTGATGATTGGGTGAAAATTGCCCAAAAGAACAAAATCATTATTATTGCGCCAACTTTTTCTAAGAAAAAATTCCCTAAATCATCGGGCTATAATCTCGGTAATGTATTCGACAAAAGACATCAAAGAAATGAAGAATCTCTATGGGCATTTTCTGCAATTGAGCCTCTTTTTGACACCGTAGTTCAAGCCCTCGGGGGCAACCAAAAGGAATATACAATATATGGACATTCTGCTGGCTCACAATTTGTTCATCGTTATTTATTTTATAAACCGAACGCTCGAGTAAAGCGTTACATTCCTGCGAATGCAGGCTGGTATACATTAGCTGATATGAGTGAACCATATCCTTATGGATTGCTGGGGGCTGAAGTTTCTGAAGAAAACTTAAAAGCGGCTTTGCAAAAAGATGTTATTGTTTTACTCGGTGAAAATGATAAAGATAGTAATCACAAGCATTTGCGCCGTACCCCGGAGGCGCAGCGTCAAGGCCCACATCGTTTGGCGCGCGGAATAACATTTTACAAAAATGCAGAAAGTCAGGCAAAGAAATTAGGCGTCCCCTTTAACTGGAAAGTCGTCGTTGTTCCTGGCGCTGCTCATAGCAATGCGCAAATGTTAATCGGCGCCGTAGATTTTATAGAAAAATAAATTAAAGATTATAATGAAAAGGAAGCCAAATGATCTGTTTTAAACCCGTTAAACTGTTGGCACTGGCCATAATAGGAACCGCCAGTTTGTCAGCATGTGCCAGCATTGAACAAATGCAAGCTCAAACGAATTCAACGCCAACATCGACGCCGTTAATTCAGGCGAATGACAGTCATATTTATTCATCATCGGGAGCGACGCAAATCCCTGATATCGGCACTGCCCCGAAATGGGTAATTGCTGTACACGGCGGCGCAGGTGTAAAATCCCGCTCAAAGATGACACCCGAACTTGAAGCTAAATACCGCGCTGGTTTGAAAGTAGCAACTGAGGCTGGCGGTAAAGTTTTAGCGCAAGGCGGAACAGGGCCAGAAGCGATTGAGGCCGCCCTAAATATTTTGGAAGATAATCCTATATTTAATGCAGGGCGCGGCGCGGCTCTTGATGAGCATGGCAATGCGCGTCATGACGCTTCAATAATGCGCGGGCGTGACCGGGGCGCAGGCGCGGTGGCTGGTTCATCGCGGATTAAAAACCCTATATCCGCCGCCCGTGCAGTCATGGAAAATACGCAAAATGTGCTTTTAAACGGCGCAGGCGCGGACTGGTTTGCAAGGGAGCAAGGATTGGCAATGGCTGACCCGCTCTATTTTCAAACCGATGCACGCCGTAAATCGCTCTTGAAAAAACGCGCCAAATCCCGTGGTGAGATCGCTTTTAATGAAGCTGGAGAAACCGCCTTTGGCACGGTTGGTGCCGTTGTACTTGATAGCGCAGGCAATATTTCGGCGGGCACATCGACGGGCGGACGGGCAAACAAAAGGTTTGGTCGCCTAGGCGATAGCCCCATCATTGGAGCAGGTACCTATGCGTCCAATCAATCCTGCGCCGTATCCGCCACCGGGCACGGTGAATACTTTATGCGCTGGACTGTGGCGCGCGACATTTGTGCGCGCATGGAGTTTGGCGGGGAAACCCTTGAGCAAGCTGCAAATGCGGTTTTGGTTGATACACTTAAACCGCTCGGCGGCTCTGGCGCTGTTATCTCAATCGACCCCCAGGGCAAAGTCGTATTTTCCATGAATAATAAAGGCATGTATAGAGGCGTAATGTCGTCGCAAACGAAAGCCCGAACTGGGATATATTTTGAGGAAGTAAAGTAAGTAATGGAATACAAAGTTTTAGCAGATTTACAAACCCCTGCACTAGTGCTTGATATTGATATAATGCAAGCGAATATCGACAAGATGGCTGCACGGGCAAAAGAACTCGGCATACCGTTACGACCGCACTTAAAAACACCCAAATCTGTCCATATCGCGCAAATGCTTAAACGGGCGGGCGCGCAAGGATTTAACGTGTCCACCATTAAAGAAGCCGAGTATTTTCACGCAGCAGGCATAGATGATTTGTATTATTGCGTGCCTTTCGCGCCCAATAAAGCAGCGCGCGCCGTAGCGCTTGTTGAAGCGGATTGCCTGCTTACGCTTATGACAGATAGTTTGGACGGAGCCCGCGCCGCAATTAAAGCAATTGAAGCGATTGAAGCGATTGAAGCGATTGATGGCACCGTAGAGCTCGATTTTACCATTGAAATTGATGTGGATGGCTACCGCTCGGGTGCGCCGCTGGGAAGCCCCGACATTGTGACCGCCGCAAAATTATTCGAGAGTTCCCCGCGGACACGTTTCGCAGGTATTATGTCCTATGCTGGGGCGTCTTACGGAAAAACACCCGACGAAACCCGAGAGCTAACCGAGCAGCACTTAAAGGCGTTAGCCGCGACTAAGGCAGATTTGCTAGCCGCAGGGTTTGGGTGTGATATAGTCAGTATTGGCTCTACGCCCGCCGTTTTACATGCCACTAATTTAGACGGCGCAACCGAAGCTAGGGCTGGCATTTACACCTTCCAAGACTTGTTTCAAGCCGGCATTGGCGCTTGCACTATCGACGATATAGCTTTGTCGGTGGTGAGTAGCGTGATTTCTCGCCAGCCAAAATATAACCGCTTTGTCATTGACGCAGGCGGATTGGCGCTCTCAAAAGATCGTAGCACGCAAGGCAAACCATATGACGCGCTTTACGGCCTCGTATGTGATGCTAAAACGGGCAAGCAAATGGGCGATTTAGTCGTCTCGTTGGTGAGCCAGGAATTGGGACTTGTCACCAGCCTATCTGGGCTTCCAGTGGACTTAGGTGCCTTTCCCATAGGCTCTTTGGTGCGCGTGCTGCCAAATCATGCGGATATGACGGCCGCTGCTTATGAAAGTTACGCCGTTGTTGCTGGAACAGATGAAATAAAACACATCTGGAGCCGCACAAACCGCTGGGACGAAGAAGAGGAATAAACTCCGTTTGTAAAGTGTGTCTCACGTCAGCGCCTAAGGGAAGAGGAACACACACTTGAACTGCTGAATGCTGCACGTAACAAGATCAAAGATGATTGAAAGCTGGTGACAAACAATCTGAATGACATATGGCGCAACGCCAAAATGTGGACGGACACATAAACCCATAAAACAGGCTGATGTTTTTCGATCAACTCAATCATGTCTAGTGAATTGAATGCTGGACTGAGTGGCCTGTTTACATATTTTGTTTTGGGATTGATAACAGGTGCATGGTGAGTGACAACGATTTTTGGCCCGTTTAATTTTTTAGCAAACCATTTTTTGATCTTACCAGTAAATGCCTTATGCATATCAACAGTGTCGGACGGTGTTAACTGCTGACCCTCATCACGCGCTATTAGCCTGAAGTCGTTCATTTGCATTTGTGCCGTCATCATAGCTTGCTCTGAGCCTTGACAAAAATCAGTCCACATGGTGCCACAAAAAAAATGAACGCCGTCAATCGTGACGGCT
>JAESQN010000005.1 GCA_016765135.1 Robiginitomaculum sp. | reverse complement strand
CGTCTTTCGACCGATGCTAAAGCATCGCTACTCAAGACGCGCCTAGCCGGGGAACAAATCTCATCCCATCAAAGTGGGTCTATATTAAGAGGGAACGCTCTAGGGCATCGCTTTTTCGATAGCCTCTGTGACAATGTCATAACTCCCGATATGATTTACCAATAGCAATATGAGGTTTGCATTTAATTTGGCGCTGTCTGCTATAGACAGGCCGTCATGGGCCTTGATTAAAGCTTCATAGACATCATCGTGGCGCGGCATATTCGGGGCGGTATTTAGGGTTTGTATGTTTTTCACAACCTTATTCCTTCTTGCCTGTGGCTCGCAAATAAGCCTGCTCTACGTCTTGCGAATTTGCCTGCGTCCATCTCGCAGCTACAATTTTATCCGGGCGGACAAGATAGCTTGTTCCTGCCCCGTAACGCTCGGCCGCAAGACCTGTGTCTGGTAAAACCAGAGTTTTCAAATTTGTCGGCGGCGGGTTATCGCCAAAGTGCAATAGAGTGAACTCTTCGCCAACGCTTTCCAGCAACCAGCCATTATTACCTTGCATAACAATCGGCGCGTCAACACAAACATGGCCAGGTTTTGGGCCTTGGGCAAAATTGTCCGGGTTTGGCGTAGATAGGGGACTAATATGATAGGGTGTCGGAGCCGACAGGCGGCCGGAATTGACCAGTGGTCTGGCGAACTCATGCTCGCCAGCGAGCTCCAGAACGGCATCTCTAAAAACGGTAGAGGTTTCCGATTTTGGCGTGATAAAATCCGTTGAGCGGGTCGAGTTTAATATGTTTTCGTCCGCGCCCTGGGTGCGTTCAATATTATAGCTTTCCAGCAAGCTTTCAGGCGCGTTGCCGCGCAAAACCATATCCAGTTTCCAGGCCAGGTTTTGCGTATCCGGCAGGCCGCTATTGGCACCGCGTGCGCCGAACGGACTGACCTGGTGGGCCGCATCACCAGCGAAAATCACCCGCCCGTGAACGAAGCGCGCCATGCGTCTGCACTGGAACGTATAAATACTCATCCAGTCCTCGGTGTACTCTATGTCTTCGCCAAGTAAGCCCTTAATGAACGGCGCAACATTTTTAGACTTGATGGCCTCCTCGCGGTCAACATCCCAGCCAAGTTGGAAGTCGAGCCGCCATATGTCATCAGGTTGTTTATGCAAAAGCGCGGTGCGGCCTTTATTAAACGGCGGGTCAAACCAGAACCAGCGCTCGGACGGGCGCTCTTGTTTAAACTTCACATCGGCGATCAGAAAACTGTCTTCAAAGATGCGGCCCTCAAAATCCAGCCCCATTAAATCGCGAATTGTTGACTTAGACCCGTCACAAGCTAACACATAATCAGCATCAAGCCAGTAATCGCCGTCACGTGTTGTTATGGTCAGAGTTGCGCCCTCATCGTCCGTTACCATATTACTGACTTTATGACCCCAGCGTATGTCTACATTGTCCATAGCTTCAAGAGCGTCCACCAGATAGTCTTCCACATAATATTGCTGGATATTGACGAAGCCGGGGTTTTTCTGGTCTTTGACGGGGAGCATATCAAACTGGTAAATCGGGTCGGGGCTGTCACCCCAAAATACCTTGCCAACATTCCAGATCACACCTTTATCGACGACCCGCTTGCCAATGCCAAGCCCGTCAAAAATATCCAAGGATTCCTTGGAATAACAAATGCCTTTACTACCAGCCGCAATAAAATCAAAGGCGGTGACGAGAGTAACTTGATGACCTTTACGGGCCATAGCCAAAGCTAATGCCAAACCGACTGGTCCCGAGCCAACGACGATAAATGGATGCCGCCTGCCTGCCCCGCCCGCAAGCTCCGGCGACTTCTGATAGGGCTTGGCTTTGTAAACCGGGATGCCTGCAAAGCTCATATCCTAGTCCTGCAAAAGCGCCCAAACTTCCCGGTCACGATCCATTGTCCAGATGCGTGGCCAGTCAATGCCCGCATATTCGTCCCAAAGCCGCTGCACATTAAAGGGTAAGCAATGCTCGAAAATCGGCCAATGGCCAAATTTGGGTGCCAGGGCTTTGTGGGTCGCCTCGAACGCGTCTTTCAGCGTACCGCCATTATCATAGGCAGCTTTGACGTGCTTTTGCATGCCGAGCAAAAACTCGCGGGTTTGCTCGATGGCTGCATCTACGTCCTTACGGCCGCGCACGACTGCACCGCGCCCGCCGATTAGCATTTCGGCCTCGTAAGCTTTGACATTATCAAGTGTGCCGCTGGCCCAATCCATATGAAAAGCATCGCCCGTATAAAGCGCCGCTTCGGCTTCGACCAGATCACCTGCAAACAAGATTTTGTGCTTGGGATACCACACCGCAATATCGCCCGCCGTGTGGCCGCGCCCGCAAAACTTAAGCTCCAGATGACCCCGGTCTCCGCCCAGATCAATAGTCATTTCATCTTTGAAGGTCAGGTGAGGATGGGTCAGGCCGGGAATGCCGTCCGGCTCGCGGAACAAGCGCGGCATACGGCCAAATTCGCTGTCCCAATCTTCTTTACCGCGTTCATTGAGTAGGAATGCGGTTTTTTCGTGGGCGATAATTTCGTCCGCGTCAAAGGCGCTCGCCCCCAAAACCCGCACTGCGTGATAATGAGTCAAAACCAGATAACGTACTGGCTTATCAGTATGTTCGCGTAATTTTTTAAGCCAATCTGACGCAGCCTTAGGCGTGGCGCGAGCCTCAATAGCGACAATAAAATCTTCGCCCTCAATGGCTCCGATATTCGGGTCTCCCTCTGCGGTCAGAGCATATACCCCGTCCGCCAAAACGTTCAAAGTTTCTTGTTTTTCTTCCATGTCATCAGATGATGCAAATGCTTTAGTCATTATTTTTCCCTGTTTAATTATTCGGGCCGCCGGATAATATCCTTGCCGTCCCAATTTTCGCTCATATCCTTGACCATAGAAAACAGACCCTCAACCTCGGGACTGATTTCGATAAGTTCAATCATGCCGCCATTATCCTTGCGGGTATCGATATAGGCAAAGCGTTTGCCGCCAACCGGTTTTACTTCGCCGTAAAATGCCACATCGTAACCCTGGGCTTTATAGCGCGCCACATCTTCGTCAAAGGTTTCGGTTGAAATCGCCCAGTGATGGAAACAGCCATAGCCTTTATCCTTGACAACATCCGCGTAAACATTGGGCACATCATTATTGTGGACGAATACCAACTCATAGCACATAGAGCCTGTATAAGCCAAAGCGATAGACAAATCCATGTCGGTTGGCTCGCCGTAATAGGTCATATTATCGGCCTTGAAATGCTCCAATAACAACCACGGGCCAATGCCCAAAGTTTTTGTCCATTTTCGTGCAGCCGCCTCAAGATCGTCCACCACATAGGCGGTTTGCATAATGCTACCCAGAGGCTGTCCGAATGAAAGAATTTTGCTCATGATTTTCCTCTTGTTTAATTGGTAAGCTGCATGCCGCCGTCCACGACCATTTGTGTGCCGGTGATATGAGCGCTTTCGTCGCTGGCTAAAAACAGGACAGTTTTGGCGATATCGCCAGCTTGCTGAAAAGCACCCATAGGTATGCGCGACGCAAAGTCTGCCTCGACGGCTGCAAGCGGTGCCCCAGCCTTTTTCGCTATATCCCTAATAATACCATTGTGCATATTTGTTTGGATTTGCCCCGGATGCACAGAATTACAGCGGATTTTATCTGATGCACCGTGCAGGGCCACGGAGGTGCTAAGATGGGCAACGGCCGCTTTGCTGGCCCCATAAGCCGTAAAGAACGGTGTTGGGACAAGGGAGGCTACGGACGACATATTGATGATCGAGCCGCTGCCTTGTTTGCGCAGAGCCGGAAGCGCCGCCTTGCAGCCCAAAAACACGCCCTCGACATTGATGCTAAACATGCGCCGCCACGAAGCAAGTGTGCTGTCTTCAGGGGACAGACCTTCCCCGGTTTGTGCCAGGCCAGCATTGTTGACCAGAACATCAAGCCCGCCAAATTTGTCCAAACAAAGCTTAACGATTTCCGGCCAACGGTCTTCGTCCGATACATCTTGTGCCGCAAATGTTGCGCCAATCTCTTGTGCCGTTTTTGCGCCCGTGGCTTCGTCAATATCCGTGAGTAGAACCGATGCGCCTTCGGCTACAAATGCGCTTGCAATGGCACGGCCAAGACCTCGCGCCCCGCCGGTCACGATACAAGATTTTCCCGATAATCTGCCGCTCTTGTTACTCATTTTTCGCCCTCCTTTTTATCGAGATAGATTTGCAAATACATCACGCCGCGCAGTTCACCTTCAGTGGTCAAGCTTCGCAACTCTACCTTTTCGACAAAGGTGCCTGTTGCCCCTTCATAAATACCTGTGCCGCCAATGATAATACCCCGGCCTGAGGGATGCGGCCCTACGGAGACCTGAGCGGGGAGCGAACCTGTCCAGTTTTTACCGGCCACAACACTGGCAAAAGCGGGCAGATGCGCCGCGGGTACACCCTCTTCTTCATACATGAAAAGCGTGCCTTGCGGTGTGTTCACCGTCCAGTCGGTTTTCCAGCTTATGCCGGGACGTATCCCTTTATCGTCAGGAAAAATTTCAAGTTCACTGGCCAAGCCGACAAGTGTCCCGTCCGTATCACGAATGCGTGCCGTAAAGCCAAGCATGTGACTAATTTCAGAATTTTCGAGGCTGGCAATCGTGTCAGGTGTGCGTCCAATGCCACCTGCGAATCCATGGGTGAGCGACAGAACATCCTCTGGAATTTTTATAGTAAATTCTATGAAACCCACCTGCGAAGCTGGCGGTGGAGCGTCCGGGCGTTGCACCCACCACATGCCGCCAATCCCCAAAACCAGGCCGAATAATAACAAAGCTATAGATTTTTTCATTTCACATCCTTTTTCATTTCACATCCAAACGGCGCAAAGCTGCGCCCACATATCGTGCCGCATCTTCCAAAGCCTGCAAAGCATCTGGCGATAAAGTTGTCATGGAACAAAACCCGTGGGTCATAGTTGGGTAGTGTTTAAGTTTTACGTTAACGCCTACTTTCTCAAGCGCATTTGCATATTTACTACCGTCATCTTGTAAGGGGTCTTGCCCGGCCGTAATGATATAGGCGGGCGGCACATTGTTAAAATTATCTGCCAAGAGCGGCCACAAACGTACATCGTTTATTTCATTGGCATTCTTACCCGCATATGACGTGATAAAGAAATTCATATCCGCGATATCAAGGGCGTAACCTTGGCCGAATTTCTTATGTGAGGGCATATCACCAAAAGGCTGCAAGGCGGGGTAAAGCAAAAATTGTAGAGCTGGCTCGCCGTGCGCATCACCTCTAAGAGACAAAGCAATTGAAGCAGCGATATTACCGCCCGCACTATCACCGCCCACAGCTAGTCTGGTTTTGTCGACGCCCAATTCGTCCGCGTGTGCACAGACCCAATGAAAGGCGGCCTGGGCGTCATCAATGGCCGCCGGGAAAGTATGCTCTGGGGCTAGACGGTAATCTACCGCCAACACCACAATATCACCAACCGCGCAGATTCGGCGACACGGACGGTCATGGCTGTCTAGTCCGCCCATAACCCAACCACCGCCGTGATAAAAAATCAGGGCCGGGCTGTTTGGCTTGGCATTTTCGGGGACATATAAACGCGCCTTTAGCGGCCCGTCCGCGCCCGTAACCTCAATGTCGCGCACGTCTCCAACCTCTACGGCTGGTAGATCAACCATGTCCGGGAACGCATCGAGCATGGCCCGGGCATTGTCCAGACCAACCGCTTCAAAGCCGACTTGCGGGGCGGCATAAAACTGGTTGATGAACTGCAACATCCCCGGATCTGTGTTTGAATAATCAGTCATGGGAAACAGAACTCCTAGAACTTCAACTTTGTTGCAATGCCCCATTCAGATGGCAAGCCAAATGTGCCCTCTACCGCACCAAAACTGTCCAACGTTGCCAGCCCGCCTTGCAAATACAGCTCATTGGTCAAATTGGTGCCAAACAGCGCGACTTCCCAATTGCCGCCGTCCGGCGTCAAAATAAGACGCCCGCCCAACAGGCCATAGCCGTCCTGGATCAAGGCGACAGTGTTAGCCGGGTCAAGCGCTTGGGAGCTTTGGTAAGAGTAATCGCCGCGCACAGTAACATCAAACCCATCTGATATCGGGAATGTATATTCGGCGCCAATTGACGTGGTGAATTCAGGTGTGCGCGTTAGCCGCAAATCCGTCGTGACTGTCGCGCCGGGATTTAATTCGCCATATTCAGCGTCAAGCAAGCCAAGGCTTGCGTCCACAATAAAATTATCTGTAACCATAGCGCGCAGTTCCGCCTCAAACCCTTGAATTGTAGCCGTACCTGCGTTTTCCGTAACCAACAATAAATTACCTGTATCATCGGCACGAATGGACGTGAGTTGTATGTCCTGATAGTCGTAAACAAAGGCGGCGGCACTCAAAAGCACTCGCCGGTCAGCAAAGCTGGTTTTAACACCGGCCTCATAGGACCAGACAAATTCCGGATCAAAACTGTCAACTGCGCCTTGTGAAGTTGGGCGGCCATTAAAACCGCCGCTCTTGAAACCGCGCGATACGGATGTGTATAAAAGGGTATTTTCACCAGCCTGATAATCCAGGCTGAATTTGGGAGAGAAGGAGCTCCAGCTATCGCTTACGGTGGTTGGCGGAATAATCGGAACACCTGCATTGACCCGGCTATGATCGAGGAAGTATTCCTTGCTTTCATCAGTATAACGCAAACCAGCCGTGACATTTATTTTGTCCGAAAGAGCAAAGGTGCCGCTACCAAATAGCGCATAGCTTTCGACACTGACTTTATTAAAAATATCAAAATCCAGATCAAGCCCGGCATTGATTGGATTGCCTGCACCGCCCGCGCAAATATTTGCCGGAAACGGCCCCGGACACATTGAAGTTGGTGTCAAAGGTATAAAAGCTGCTGGCAAACCCTCAAGGGCAGCGAAAAGCCCCTCCGCCAGCCTGACATCATTGGTGTCCTTGGCCAGTTCATTGAAATAATAAAGCCCGCCAACCCAATCAAGCCGGTCATCAAAACTTTTACCTGTGAGCTGTAATTCCTGGGAATATTGTTGTTGGACAACCCGGTTATTGGTTTGAACAAATGCGATGGAAGTTCCGTCACCATCCCGGCCAAATTCAGCCTCCAGGGTGCGCGCGGCAGTAATGGATTTAAGGACTACATTGCCAAAATCATACTCCAGGGTCAGGCCGACACCAAATGTTTCATTGTCATCAACATTCGGCCCGGTTGAGCCGTTCTCGCGTGGATTGGTATTCACGACAACAGGCGGGTTGTTTGGGCCGCCAACAAGCGCTGCCCAAAGACCAGCCAGGGGCGCGGTTGGATCAAATTGCAAAACAGCGGTTTCTGCACTTGTGCCATTGCGGTTGCTATAATCAATTGCCAAATCGGCGGTGAATTGATCGGTCGGCACCCAGTTAAACATTGCCCGGGCGGCAACACTGCGCTCGTCGCCCTCACGCTCGCCCGTTGCCAGCCTGTCCGTATAGCCGTCCTTGGTTTTATAAAGGGCGGAAAACCGTGAATTAAGTGTATCGCTGATCGGCACATCCACGCTAACACGGCCCTCAAAGTAATTGTTCTGTCCTGCGCGCAATTCCAACTTGCCGCCACCGTCGGGGTTAGGTTTGGCTGAAATCAGACTGATCGCTCCGCCAATGGTGTTCTTGCCAAAGAGCGTCCCTTGCGGCCCGCGCAAAACCTCGATCCGCTCCAAATCCAGCAAGTCCATAATCGTCGCCGTGGCGCGTGCAAAATACACTCCGTCAATATAAAGGCCAACGCCTGGGTCTGTTGTAATTAAAAAATCAGTTTGGCCAATACCGCGCAAAAATATACTTGATGTGCTACCGCTACCACCACCCCCGCCATTTGTACTAATGTTCAAATTAGGCACAAATTGCGATACATCCACGATATTGACCACACCGCGCCTTTCCAGCGTGTCGCCGGTAAAAGCAGAAATCGCGATCGGTGTTTTTTCAACACTTTCCTCACGCTTACGGGCTGTGACGATAATCTCGTCGAAACCCCTGGAGGTGCTCTCTTCGCTTTGCGCAGAGGCGGATCCAGAAAATAGACCAGCACCCGTAACGGTCAGTGCAAGCCCCATAGCCACCGATGACAACATGGAGGATGAACGATTTTTGTGGTTGCTCGGATATTTATTGTGGTTGATAGAATATATAGAATATAATGACATAATTGTCCCCTGTGGTATTTTTTTTAAGCCTGCGGCAATTTGACCAAATGGGAGAGCATTCGCCAATAGCGTAAACTACTCAAATTCATGCGAATAAGATCGATTTTGGGCAAAAAACACTGTTTGTAAGCAAAAAACTTGATTGTCTAGGGGGTTCCCGTCATTGCAACCGCCTGAAAATGTGCGAGTGAGACAAATTATAAACCAACAAGGGGAAATTAAATATGTCTACAACACAAATGAAATCCACAGACAAGACCAGCGTTCAAACTATTCAGGAAGACGAGTCCGCATTTTTTGACACAACACGTCTTAAGTGGATACCTTGGGTTATGGAAGGAACATGGTTTAAATTGCTGAAAGTTGACACTAAAACCGGTGGGTGGACTATGATGCTCAAAGTCGACCCAGATAACGACGCTCCGGTACACGGTCATGTTGGTGCAATTGAAGGTATAATTCTCGAAGGTGAGTTTGGCTATGGAGATGACCGTGGATCTGCCCTGCATTTCACCTGGGAGCCTGCTGGAGCCGTGCACAAGCCTGATTCTCCAAACGGTTTTACCATGTTTGCCATCACACACGGCCCTCTTGTTGGCTATAATGATGACGGAACAATCGCCGCTGTGATTGACGGGAAACTAATGTATGAAATGGCTAAAGCAGAAGGTGCCGCTGATCATGTGGACGCTAAATTTCCTGGTGTGGATTAAGTAAAAGCCTGATATCTATGTCCTCTCATGTTAAAGGCATAAATAAACCAGCGTTGATCGAATATACTATTGGTCAGGCGTTGCAGCGCGCTACACGAAAATGGCCCAAAAGGGATGCGCTCATCTCTGTGCATCAAGGTTTACGCCTATCTTACTCTGATTTACTAGCCCGTTCAGAAGCTTTTGCTGCCGGGCTTTTAGCCATGGGGCTTGAGCCAGGTGACCGAGTGGGCATCTGGGCACCAAATTGTGTAGAATGGACGGTCACTCAATTTGCCACAGCATTGTCTGGAATGATTCTTGTCAATATCAACCCGGACTACCGCCCGCGCGAGCTGGAATACGCACTGAATAAGGTTGGCTGCAAGGCGTTAGTTCTGGCCAACAAAACCGAGCATGCTGATTATGCAGGTATGGCTAAAACTTTGATGGAAAGCGGCAAAGCGGCTAGCTTGAAAACTCTCATCCAAATCGGCGACATCGAGCAGTCCGGGTTTCATTCATTTGATAAAATCATGCAAAACGGAAGCGCAGAAAACTCCGACAGGCTTGGAGAGATTCAAAAGTCTCTGGACGTAAATGATCCGATCAACATCCAGTTCACCAGCGGCACCACTGGCGCTCCCAAGGGCGCAACCCTGACCCATAAAAACATACTCAATAATGCATTTTTCACCGGACAAGCGCAAAACTACGGCCCCGACGACAAATTATGCATCCCGGTACCGCTTTATCATTGTTTTGGTATGGTTATGGGCAGCCTGGCCTGTTGCTTGCACGGCGCTACGGCAATATACGCCTCAGCAAAGTTTGACGCGGGCGCAGTTTTGGAAACCTTGGCTCGTGAAAAATGCACAGCCGTTTACGGCGTCCCGACCATGTTCATTGCCATGCTTGATCACCCGGGTTTCAATTCTTTCGATTTGGCCGCCCTGCGTACAGGTGTTATGGCGGGGTCGCCTTGCCCTATCGAAGTGATGAAACGGGTTATCAATGATATGAATATGGGCGAGGTTACCATTGGTTACGGTATGACCGAAACTTCACCGATCAGCTTCCAAACAGCTAAAGATGATCCTTTGGACAAGCGTGTATCTACGGTTGGCCGCATCCATCCCCATGTAGAAGTCAAGATCATAGACGAGCAGGGCGTCACCGTAAAACGCGGGGTCAAAGGCGAGCTTTGCACACACGGGTATTCAGTCATGAAAGGCTATTGGAACGACGAGGAAAAAACCAATGAAGCTATAGATAAAGATGGCTGGATGCACACGGGCGATCTCGCGGTGATCGATGAGGAGGGTTATTGCGACATTGTTGGCCGTGTCAAAGACATGCTCATACGCGGCGGTGAAAACATCTTCCCGCGAGAAATCGAGGACTTTCTGTTCACCCATAAGGACATTGCCGAGGCTCAGGTATTTGGTGTTCCGGACGAAAAATTCGGCGAAGAAATCTGCGCCTGGATCCGGCTTGCACCAGGCGCAAAATTAACCGCTGGTGATGTAAAAGCTTTCTGCAAAGGCGAGATTGCCCATTTCAAAATCCCCCGCCACATCCGTTTCGTCGATGAATTTCCCTTGACGGTTACTGGTAAAGTCAAGAAAAATGTTATGCGCAAAGAGATGAGCGAGGACCTTGAGGGTTAAATTCGCATGTCTATTTAAAACCTGTCGTTTATTACAATGTCTGCCATATCCAGTTGCCCGCCCCTTGGATATGCATCTCCGGCGGCTTTGCCAATGGCCACAAACATGGTCACGACATGATCGTCTGGAAGGTTGATCAGTTCACCGACCTTATCAAAGTCAAACCCGTCCATTGGACACGAATCGTAACCCATTGCCTTGGCGGCAAGCATAAGGGTTTGGGCCGCAATACCGCAGGAACGCATGGCCTCGTCCCGCTGAACCTGCGCTTTATCCCGGTAATAACCATCAATCATAGGCAGCATGGTTTCGCGCACATTTTGCGAGGCATTGGCCCAATACCGTTCTGGCTTTTTTTCCCAGGCTTTTAAATCAGCACATAAAATAACGAGCAAGGAGCTGTCCGTAACCTGGGCTTGCCCCCATGCGGCTTGCTTGATCTGCTCTCTAAGCGCCCCGTCTTTGACGACCACAAACCGCCAGTTCTGGATATTATAAGCGGTCGGGGACAACATGGCGAGGGATAGAATTTCGTTTTCGGTTGCCCCCGGCATTTCGTGGGCGGGATCAAATTGTTTGATAGCGCGGCGTTGCTTGATTGCATCTTGTGTATTCATGGTTTTTTCCTATTTATGAGTGTTGATATGAACACAGATATGTTATGGGTACTTATTGTGCAAGAACGCACAATTATGTGCTATAGGAACTATTTGTATACCACTATGCACCAAGAGCGGAGCCAGAATTATGAAAGACAGAATATCCAATTGCCCGACAGAGGCCGCTCTTGCCATTGTCGGCGGAAAGTGGAAAGGGATAATACTGCATCATCTTGGCCATGACACTAAACGGTTCAACGAATTAAGACGCCTCATTCCGGACATCACCCAAAGAATGCTGACAAAGCAATTACGGGAGTTGGAATCCCACCAAATCATTCACCGCAAAATTTACCGACAAGTCCCGCCAAAGGTTGAATATTCCCTGACAGATTTCGGCTTGACCCTCACCCCAATTTTGAAAGCGCTTGAAACTTGGGGCACGGAATATATCGAAAAAATTTCTGCTCTTCGCCGTGCGAGTTAGGTTTGTCGGCGTAGCATCCGATTTCCCGCACCGGGGTGGTGCCCTTGACGTCAGGTGAGTTTTAGCCCAAGCTTGGTCACCCATGAAGCAAGCTAGGTGAAATTTTGCCAAACATTCAAGCTCCTGATAAACATTTATCTTCGACCCATCTCTTTGGGGAGATCGCCGAGTGTTCTGATTATAAGTCACTTGAAAATACGCTTTTGGGGTCTGTTGCGCAAAAAATTGGCGCTGAAACCAGTACGCTATTGCATATTCAGCGCGATTCTGGCGGGTTTAAAATCGGGCATAATCTTGCTCAAGGTGTTGGCCAGGACATCCACAATCAATATATCAGCAAGTTTCACCGCTCGGATCCCCTTATCTTGAACCGCAATAGCCTGGATATGCCGCAAACCAGGGCAGACGCGCTCACGGATGTATATCGTCTTTCAGATGTCTGCGATCAAAACACATTTGTCGAGACAGAATATTACAATGATTTTCTAAAGCCCAGCGGCATCCGCCATGTTCTGGCTTTGACCGTGAAACCCCAAACCGTAAACAATGATTTGCTAATTGTCATCGGCTTTCACAGGCCACTTGGTATGCGGAATTTTGGCGATAATGCTCTGCGCAGAGCCATCAGCATTGCACCCATCGTCGGCTCCACAATCGCCAGATTGACGTTTAAGGAACATCTGGCCCAACAAAGCCTGCTCAGCGAAAATTTAAAATCTGTTTTGCAAAATACAGGTTATATTATTCTGGATGATGCCCTACAAATTCAAGATATGAGTGAGCGCGTCCAAAGTGGAACCTATGGTCATTTATCCTTTTTAATGCACAATATTTCCCAAGCCGTCAGCTCACTCACAAGAAGAGGACGTCGGCAGGTCAATATTAGCGCTATCTGTACCGATATTGACCGTACTGCCTTAAACGCAAACATCAATTTTGAAATTTGCAAAACCATTTCGGAGAGTGGACAAAGGCGTTACATTGTCAAATTGGGCCTCGTTCATACGAATGTTGCCATTGCCAAATGCGCCGAAGAATTTGGCTGGACTGTTCGCGAAAGTGAAATCGTCATGACCTTGGCGCAAGGGCTGACCAATACGCAAATTTCAGAGACCTTACTGATCAGTGTACGAACTGTGGAAAACCATCTGCGTTCAATTTACAGCAAGGCGGACGTCACGAGCCGCACGCAATTGTTAAGGCAATTATTGATATATACGCCTACCTTTCGGATATAGTTTTTACAAGACCCTTCACTACAGTTTAAGGCTTGCCAGAAAGCTTTGAATGCGCGCACAGGCGTTACGCAAATCATCCGTGTCTATGCTATAGGAAATGCGAAAACTGGACGGGGCGTGAAAAGCACTGCCGGGGACGACGGCCACATGGGCTTCGTCGAGCAAGGCAGTGGCGAAATCCACATCTGTCTTGAGTTTGCGGCCTTTCGGTGTTGTCATGCCCATAAGCTTTGCGCAATCCGGGAACACATAAAAAGCCCCGTCTGGCTTTGGGCATTCAAGCAGGGGCATAGCGTTTAATTTATCCATGACCAAATCACGGCGGGATTTGTAAACCTGGTTGCTCGATATGATGAAATCTTGCGGGCCAGTTAATGCTGCCACTGCGGCCCATTGGGAGATAGACGCGGCATTTGACGTGGTTTGGCCCATGACTTTAGCCATAGCCTTGATCAGTTTTTGCGGCCCGCCCCCATAGCCAATGCGCCATCCCGTCATGGCATAGGCTTTGGAAACGCCGTTCATGGTCAGGGTACGGTCAAACAGATCAGGAGCGGCCTGGGCCATTGTTGCAAATTCAAAATCGTCATAAATTAAATGCTCGTAAATATCGTCCGACAACACCCAGACATGGGGGTGGCGGCGCAATACATCTGCCAGATTTTTCAATTCCTCGCGCTCATAGGCGGCCCCGGTCGGGTTGGAGGGGGAGTTTAAAAACAGCCATTTGGTTTTAGGCGTAATCAGGTTTTCCAGCAGGGCAGGGCGTAATTTATACCCGTCCTCTAATGTGGTTTTCGCCAATACGGGAACACCGCCCGCCAATTTGACCATGTCGGGATATGATACCCAGCACGGGGTCGGTATGATAACCTCGTCGCCCGGATCAAGGCTGGCCACAAGGGCATTGTAAATAACCGCTTTGCCGCCCGGCGAGACATTGATTTGGTCTGGCGTGTATTCAAGCCCGTTATCGCGTTTGAACTTTGCGCATATGGCGGATTTAAGCTCGGGGATACCGTCAACATTTGTGTACCGCGTATGGCCGTCTTTCATGGCCTGCCCGGCGGCGCGAATAATGTGGGGCGGCGTGTCGAAATCCGGCTCGCCTGCGCCCAGGCCAATCACTTCTATGCCCTGTGCGCGCATATCACGCACTTTTTGTGTAATCGTCAGCGTTGCCGACGGGCTGATATTTGCGAGGTGTCGAGACAAAAACATACCCGGTTTCTAGGGGGTATGGCCGAATTATGATAGTGGTAAAATTTGCGCAAGGCCCGGTTTTATAACCTCCCGGATTGTTCCACATCCAGGCACCAATAAACGCCTTCAAAATGACCGCCGTTTGGAGCGTCTCGCACGGCGGTCAAAACGGTCTCAACGTCATTGTCGGCGAGCAGAATATCAACCCGCATACGCGGGATAAAGCCAACGACTTTATCCCTTGCGGATAGAAACATATCTTGTTCTGATTGTGCGCCGTGCCCTTCGACACGGGTGAAGGTGAAACCCGGCACGACCTCCAGACCCCGCAACAAGTCCGACATATCTTGCTGCCCGTTGGCGTGTATGATTATGACCAGGTTTTTCATCTGCTGTCTCCACTAACAAAGTCGGGTCGTAGGCGTTTTTCGTTCCGACCCTCTATCCATGCGTAAAATGTCGGTAGCAAGACCAGTGTCAATATTGTTGAGCTTAGAAGGCCACCTATTACCACCACGGCAAGGGGGCGCTGTAATTCAGACCCTGGGCCGGTGGCAAATAACAAAGGCAATAACCCGAAGCAGGTCAGCAAAGCCGTCATCAATACCGGGCGCAATCGCCGCTCTGCGCCCTCGCGAACTGCTTGCAATATGCTGTGGCCCGATTGGCGCAATTGATTGAAGCATGTGACCATAACCACACCGTTCATCACCGCCACGCCGAACAATGTGATAAACCCGACGGACGCTGGCACGGACATATACAGGCCCGACAGATACAAGCTAACAACACCGCCGATCATGGCGAACGGGATATTTAAAATGATTAAACCCGCCTGTGACAAAGACCGGAAAGTCGCAAAGAGAATGATGAAAATCAGGATGATGGCAATGGGGACAACTAGAGCCAGGCGGGCGGATGCCCGTTGCTGGTTTTCAAATTGACCGCCAAATGTGACATAATAACCCGGCGGTAGTTTAATTTCGCGTTCAATGCTGGCACGAATTTCATCAACGAAGCCAACAACATCACGACCCTCTACATTGGCTTGAACCACCACATTACGCTTGGCTCGTTCCCGGTCAATGGACACGGGGCCGTCTGTTTCCGTAATATTTGTCAAACTGCTCAGACGGATTTGTTCGCCGCCTGGTGTGTCGACCCACAATGCGCCAATATCGGCGGGGCTGGCACGGGCGTCTTGGGCGTAACGCAACAAGACACCAATACGCTGATTGTCCTGAATGATTTCGGTGACCACTTTTCCGCCCACGGCGACCTCAATCAATTGATTGATATCTTCAATATTGATGCCAAACCGGGAAATAGCTTGGGGCAAAATTTCGATTTGTAAATATAACTGCCCGGATAATTGTCCCCTGAAAACATCTGTAGCCCCGTCGATATTATTCACCAATGTTTCGATTTGCTGTGCTTTTTCTTCCAAAACTTTCAGATCATCACCGTAAAGTTTGATCGCCATCGCGGCCCGCACACCGGTCAGCATTTCAGAAACGCGCATATCAATCGGTTGGGTAAAGGCAATATCGATACCAATGAAATCGTCCAGTATGCGCCGCAGGTTTTCTTGGTGTTCTTCCAAACTCACTGTCCATTCTTTGCGTGGTTTGGTGATGAGAAAATGATCGGTCTGGTACAAATCCATAGGATCCATCCGCAATTCGTCAGCCCCGGTTCGCGAGACAACCCCAATAACTTCAGGCAGGCTCATCATGGCTTTTTGGTGCGGTGCATCCAGCTCAAGAGAGCGTTTCAGCGAAATACTGGGCAGTTTTTCAATAATAATAACCGTGGTGCCTTCGTCCATCACCGGCATGAATTCCTTGCCAATACGCGGAAACAGCAGGGCGGCGATAATCAGTGCGGCAATAGCCCCGCCAACAGCAATGCCCCGGCGCCTCAGCGCCCAGTCCATTACGGGCAGGTAGATGTTTTTCAGAGCGGCCATCACCCGACCATCTTTGCTGGCCCCGCCCTTCATCAGCAGGCTGGCCAGCACAGGGATTACGGTGAGCGCCAACACAAGCGAGCCAATAAGCGCAAAGGAAATTGTAATCGCCAGGGGCGTAAACATTTTACCCTCAAGACCTGTCAGGCTGAACAATGGCAAGAAGACAACGATAATGATCAATACCCCGGCAATAACCGGTGTGGCCACTTCCAGTGTTGCCCGGTAAACCAAATGCAATTTGCTGACGCCTTTGGGGGCGCGGCTTAACCGGGAGTGGATGTTTTCCACCACGACAACGCCAGCGTCCACCAATATGCCGATCGCGACCGCTAAGCCGCCAAGGGACATCAAATTTGCCGTCACCCCGAACATATACATCATAATAAAGGTAAACAGGACGGATAACGGCAAGATCAAGGCCACCGTAAGGGCGGCCCGTAAATTCCCCAGCATTATGACCAGTATAAGCAATACGAGAATAATCGCTTGTGCCAACACCATTTGCACCGTCCATACGGCGGCCCCGACCAATTCGGTTCGGTCATAAAAAGGTATAATGCTAATCCCGGCAGGCAAGGACGGTTTTAAGGCTTCTATCTCGGCCTTGACCCCTTCAATCGTGCTGCGAGAATTGGCACCCTTGCGCAGCAATACAAGACCGGTGACAATTTCGCCTTCGCCGTCCGCCGTCACCGCCCCGTACCGTGTCATGGAATTGATGCGGACTTCAGCCACATCTTTCACATGCACAGGAATTCCGTTGCGACTGGCCACGGTGATGCTTCTTATGTCCTCCAGCCCCTTTAAATTACCCTCGGTGCGCACCAGCAACACTTCATTATTGCGGCTTATCCGGTCGCCGCCCGCATTGCGGTTGTTGTTTTGTAGTGCGGCTTGCACATCGCCCAATTTCACATCATGGGCCAGCAAAGCGTCCGGGTTGGCTACCACTTCAAACACTTTAACATCGCCGCCCAGGGAGTTCACATCCGCGACACCGTCAACGGTTCGCAAGCGCGGCCTGATAACCCAGTCTTGAATACGGCGAAGCTCGCGCTTGTCATATCCTGCTCCCTCGATGCGGTACATATAGGCTTCGCCCAGAGGCGTTGTAATGGGGCCAAGCCCGCCCTGGGCATCAGCAGGCAGGACATCCCACACCTGGGCCAGGCGTTCGGAAACTTGTTGGCGGGCCCAATAAATATCGGTGCCGTCTTCAAAATCAATGATGATAATGCTCAGGGCGTATTTGGTGGTCGAGCGCAAAACGGTCTGGCGCGGCAAGCCTTGCATTTCCAGCTCAATGGGTATGGTAATCCGGCTTTCCACCTCAACCGGTGACAGGCCATTTGCCTTGACTATGATCTGTACCTGGGGGGCGGCAATGTCCGGGAAAGCGTCAATCGGCAGGATTCTAAAAGCCCATATACCGCCAACACTAAGCGCCCCGGCCAGCAATAAAATCATGAGCCTCTGAATAAGGGAGAAACGAATAAGTGCGGCAATCATGGTCTATTCCCCGCCCGAATACTGCCAATGGGACTTTAGCTCGGCCACTCCCTCGCTGACCACCTCGGCACCTGTCTCAAGGCCGGTATAAACCGGAATCCATCCGTCTACTTCAACGCCAATACTGACGGGTGTAGGTTCAAAACGCCCCTGGTCGAGAGTTTTAAATACATAGGCTTGATCACCAACCCGAAAAACCGCAGAAGCCGGGACAACCAGCCCGCGCTTCCCAAGGCTATCAAGGGTTGCTTTCACATACATGCCCGGACGTAATGTGCCGTCTTTATTATCCAAAACTATTCGTCCGCTTAGTGTCTGACTGCGTTCGTCAACCTGGCTACCCAGAGAGAGTAATTTACCTTTATATGGTTTATCAGGCCAGACTTGTACATGCAGTACGGCCTCTGTCCCGATTGCGAGCTGGGACAAATTTGCTACGGGGATTTTGACCTCGGCCCAAAGAACGCTCAAATCATCAATATGAAAGGCGGCCTGACCAGCTTCCAATAATTGACCCGCTTCTATATTCATACCGGTAACCATGCCGTCAATAGGGCTGACCAGGTTAATTTCGGCCAGTTTTTTTGGTTGCTTATCAAGCCGTTTGATTTGTCCGGCCGACATACCAACCATAGACAACATGCGCCTGCGGGCTTGGAAAACTGCTTGAGCCGTTTTATATTGGCTCTCGATTTTGCGCCAGCGGCTCTCTGCGATCAGGCCGTCTTTCCACAAAGCCTCCACGCGCTCACGCTCGCTTTGGGCCAGTTCAAATAAGGCCAGAGCTTCCAGATATTCGCCCTGGGCTTGCCCCAAAGCATGGCTGCGTAAACGTGCCAGAACCTTTCCCTTGCTGACCTGTTCATGGGTGACAGCTTTCACATCAAAAACAATCCCGTCCAGGATCGACGTAACCCTGTAGCTTCGGCGCTGATCCACGGTCAAAACACCGTTCAACTGCAAGCGCGAAATGCTCTCGCGATTTTCAACTGTCGATGTGGACAGGGTGATATTACCCAACTGTGCTTGTGTTAATTTCACCTCGCTGGCCATTGCTGCGGTGGGAAACAGAAAAAGAAAAAGAGTTAGAAGATATTTATGCATTACTGATTATCCTGCTTGTACCACTTTGCGAAGGGAGGTCTTTCTCCAAAGTGAATTACTATCTGACGACAAGCTTGGCTTAGCCGTAGTTAACACAGAAGTAAATCAGGTAAGTCACTAGGGTTTAGCCGTTAACACCTTCGCCCGGTTCGCGTAATGCCAGCACCATGTCTTGCACGTCTTGCGGGGGTGGGGCCGTGAGTTTGGTGACGATGATTGTGACGGCGAAATTTATCATCATGCCGAATGTGCCAATACCTTCGGGGGATATGCCGAACCACCAATTGTCGGACACGTTGGCAGCCGGGTTGATGAATTTGAAATAGATATATAGGCGGTGGTGAAACCGATGCCCGATAACATGCCCGCTATGGCGCCTTGCTTGCTAGTGCGTGTCCAAAATATGCCCAGCACGATAGCCGGGAAGAAACTGGCCGCCGCCAACCCGAAGGCAAAGGCGACAACTTGCGCCACAAATCCGGGTGGATTTATCCCTAGATACCCGGCGGCAAAGATCGCCCCCGCCGCCGCCAGCCGTGCGGCCCGCAGCTCGCCTTTTTCAGATAAATCCTTGACGAAGACCCGCTTGAGCAAATCATGGCTGACCGAAGCGGATATCACCAGTAACAGCCCTGCCGCCGTGGATAAAGCCGCCGCCAATCCGCCCGCCGCGACCAGAGCTATGACCCATGCGGGTAGGCCGGCAATTTCCGGGTTGGCCAACACCATGATATCGCGGTTGACCTTGACCTCATTTTCAGGCCCGGCCTTGTATGTCACAATCCCGTCGTCGTTTTTGTCGTCCCATTCGATTAAACTGGTTTGTTCCCAAGTTTTAAACCAGTCTGGAGTCGCGGTTTCGTCAGTTGCCTCGTAAACGGAATCGTTGACGGTTTCTATGAAATTGATGCGCGAGAAAGCCCCGACTGCCGGAGCGGTGAGATATAAAAGCGCGATAAAGGCCAAAGCCCAGCCGGCTGATTTTCGGGCGTCTGCGACTTTGGGTACGGTGAAAAACCGGATGATGACATGGGGCAGGCCCGCCGTTCCGACCATCAGCGCCAATGTAATAGCCGCGATATCCCAAACGGATTTGGAGCCTGAGAGATAGGGTGTAAAGCCAAGGTCGGTGGTCAAGCCGTTGAGTTTTTGCAAGAGCGGTTCCCCGCCGGAATTGCCAATAAAACCAAGCTGGGGAATAGGGGTGCCCGTCAGTTGGAGCGAGATGAATATGACGGGAACCATATAGGCGAAAATCAGCACGCAATATTGCGCGATTTGCGTATAGGTAATGCCTTTCATGCCGCCCATGACCGCATAGAAAAACACGATGACCATGCCGATGACCACGCCCCATTTCACGTCCACTTCCAAAAACCGCGAGAACACAATGCCCACGCCTTGCATCTGCCCGGCGATGTAGGTGAAGGAAATAAAGATAGCGCAAAATACGGCCACTAATCTGGCCGCGTCAGAATAATACCGGTCGCCAATAAAATCCGGCACGGTAAATTTGCCGAATTTACGCAAGTAAGGCGCCAGTAATAGCGCAAGCAGCACATAACCCCCCGTCCAGCCCATGAGATAAACTGATCCGTCATATCCGGCAAAGGCAATAATGCCCGCCATGGAGATAAACGACGCGGCAGACATCCAGTCCGCCGCCGTTGCCATGCCGTTCAGGACGGGATGGACATGCTTGTCCGCTACATAAAAATCACCCGTGGTTTTGGCCCGCGACCAAATGGCGATCCCGATATAGAGGGAGAATGTCAGGCCGACAAAAATCCATGTCCATAATTTGACATCGCTCACGGGTTTTGCTCCTCATCAGAGCCATATTTTGCATCAAGTTTCTTCATGAAGTGCGTGTAAACAAAGATTAAAATCACAAATACGATGATGGAGCCTTGTTGGGCAAACCAGAACCCCAACGGCGCACCGCCTACGGAAAATTGATCCAAAAATGGCCGCAAGAAAATACCAAAACCAAAAGATACCAAAGCCCAAATGGACAGTAATATACCCATAAGTTTCAAATTGGCTTTCCAATAGGGGCTGGCCCCACGGCTTTTATTTGACATAAATCCCCCTGATTTTTTCTAGGTTTATCAGGATGTTATATCAAAGATTTATCCGGGAATAAAGGACTAGCTTCGTACGGTATCAAAGATTTGCTGGTTTATATCGGCAATTTTTGTTGTTCCCGTTAGGGCCATACTGACGCGCATTTCGGATTTTATGGTGTTCAAGTAAGTTTCAAGTCCGGCTTGGCCTTTGGCCGCTAAAGCCCAAACCCACGGGCGGCCCATAAGTACGGCGTCCGCGCCGCTGGCTACGGCTTTGACAATATCTTGGCCCGAACGCACGCCGCCGTCCATAAGGATGGTCGTCGCGTCTCCCAGTGTATCTTTAATCCGGGGTGTCATGGCAATGCCCGACGAAACGCCGTCCAATTGCCGTCCGCCGTGATTGGAGATGATTATGGCGTCTGCACCCGCAGAGACGGCTAATTTGGCGTCTTCAGGGTTTAATATGCCCTTGATGATCAGATTGCCGTCCCAAATCTCGCGCAACCATTCAATGTCTTTCCATGTGCAAGATGGGTCGAACTGTTCATCAATCCAGTTTTTGAAATCCGTAATAGAGCGGGCGCTTGGCACCAATTCAGATAAATTACCAAACATATGGGGTTTACCCTTTATACCCACATCAAACAGCCAAGCCGGATGCAGTGGATACTCCAAAGCCGACCTGAATTTGCCCCAGGCGTTAAGCCCGCCCGCCATACCGTTTCTCATATCCCGGTACCGCGCACCGACAACGGCCAGATCAACGGTAAACACCAAATTCTTGCAGCCCGCTTCTTTGGCACGCGCCAAAATCGCTTTCACATAGCCCCGGTCGCGCATCATATAAAGTTGAAACCAAAACGGTTTTGTGGCCACTTCCGCCACTTCTTCCACGGAGCAAATAGAGACGGTGGACAGGCAAAACGGAATATTTACATTGTCGGCGGCTCTGACCGCCTGCACTTCACCGCGCCTTGCCATCATGCCGGCCAAGCCTATGGGGGCAAGAACCAAAGGCATATCAAGGGTTTTACCGAACAAATTGGTGGACGTGTCAATACTTGAAATATCGCGCATAACACGCTGTTTTAACAGTATTTTTTCAAAATCATCAGTATTGGTGCCCAAGGTAATTTCACTATACGCACCGCCGTCAATATAATCGAAAAAATTACGCGGCAGGCGCTTTCTAGCGAGATGTCTATAATCTTGGGCGGTTACGGGGATGAGGTTCAAGGTCACGGCTACTGTCCTTTGATTATTGTCCGGGAACCGGAATGATGGCTTCGACCAGGCGCGGGCCTTTATGGGACAGGGCGTCTTTTAGGGCGGCGTGAAAACCTTGGGCAGTATCAGCGCGGACTGCTGGAACGCCTAGCCCTTCAGAGATAGACACCCAGTCTATGGACGGGTTACCAAGGTCGAGCATGGCCAGGGCTTTGGGGCCGGGGTTAGAAACCCCGACACGGGCCAGCTCAATGTTAAGTATGGCGTAACTGCTGTTGTTGAGAATGACCGTGGTGACATTGGCATTTTCACGGGCCATGCTCCACAGAGCCTGCACGGTGTACATGGCACTGCCGTCGGCTTCCAAGCACAGGACTTTGCGGTCAGGGCAAGCAATCGCCGCGCCCAACCCGAGCGGCAAACCTTGGCCAATGGCGCCACCAGTTAATGTCATCCAATCATGTTTTGGCGCACCTTGCGTCATAGGGAAAAGAGCTAGCCCCGCCGTGGCGGCCCCGTCGGAAACAATGGCATTTTCCGGCATCAAGGCGGCAAGGACAGTGCCGACCCCCACAGGCGTTAACCGCCCGTCTTCACTGGGGGGGATAAATTCCGGTTGAATATGAGCGGGCTGCTCTGGCGCGTCCAATGCGTCCGCCAAACGGGTCAGCGCATCCAGCGCACATTGACGCGGCGTGGCCAGAGTAACCAAATTTGCGTCTTCCGGCATCAACCAGCTTGGTTTATTCGGGTAAGCAAAGAACGACACGGGAGGCTTGGCCCCGACAAATACTACCTGCTTGAAATCTTTCAGATAGTCCGCCGCCATTTCACCAAAATAGGGCAAGCGCTCCACAGCAACCCGGCCTGCGCCGCGTTGCAGACGTGACGGAAAGGTCTCGCAAATCAGCCGCGCACCCGTAGCCGCCGCAATCCGCCCGGCCTGTATGAGCGCGTCTTCGCGCAGGGCCGTTGCGCCCAAAAACAATACAAGAGGCCCATCTTTTTGCAAACATTTGGCCGCGTCTTTTATACCGCTTTCATCGGCAAGGGGGCGGGGCGGGGATTTGTGGATTTTTGGTTTGTCGTGTTTGACGGCGTCCCAGGCATGGTCTGCTGGCGCTATGATGGTCGCAATTTGGCCCGGAAATTCCAAAGCGGCGCTTATGGCATCTGCACCTTTTTGTGCCAGATCATCCGGTGATGTTGATGTAACCAACCAATCGGAAAACGGGGCGGCAACGCCAGCAATGTCCGAGGTCAGAGGTGCATCATATTTCAAGTGGGTCGTGGCGTGGTCGCCGACTATATTGATAACTGGAGAACGTGCGCGCCGGGCATTGTGCAAATTGGCACACCCATTGGCAAAGCCCGAACCCACATGTAAAAGCGTGGCGGCGGGTTTGTCGGCCATGCGGCCATAACCATCAGCCGCACCGGTGACCACACCTTCAAACAGGCCCAGTATTGAGCGCATCCCGTCTTGCCCGTCAATGGCCGCAACAAGCTGCATTTCCGAGGTGCCAGGATTGGCAAAACAAACCTCGACCCCGCCCCGGCTCAAGGTATCAATTAAAACTTCCGCACCGTTCATATTCATGTTCATGGGGTACTCCCTTGGTTTATAAGTAGACCACTTAACGTGAGTTTTACAGAATTTGCTACGGTTTTATAGTTTTAATTTAAATGTGAGAATATGTTCAGACATGGCAGAACAAGCTATCGGTATAGGCGGTGAAGTGCTAGGGTATTGAAATGTTGGATAAGCAAGACCCTACAGAAGATTATATTCCGCCTTTCGCGCCGCCGCTTACGGGTGATGAGGGGATTGTTAAGGCCACCTGGACATTTATGAAAAACCCTTTGGAGGGTTTTGGGCCGTTGTGCTATCGCCAGCCCATTGTTAGCGTCAAAGCGCTGCGCACAAAAATTCACACGGTCACGGATCCGGTCGGCATGAACGAAGTTCTCAAAACTAAAGTGGCGGATTTTCGCAAATCTCCCCTCAGTGACCGGATAATGAAACCGGCAACCAAAGAGGGGCTGCTGGTCGTTCACGGCGAGCAATGGCGCAGGCAAAGGCGCGGTGTCTCCCCCATGTTCGCGCCTCGTCATATGGCCCGGTTGGCTCCTATGGTTACGGAAGCTCTGGACGAATTTGCAGATAATATTAATGCCGTGATAGAAGCCGGGGGCGGGCGCATAGAACTGCGCGAAGCCATGGCGGATTTGACCTTTGATATTTTGGCCAAATCGGTACTTGGCAACCCTAAGGGCATGGAGAAAGGCAAACTTAAGCAGGCAATGGCCGTGGCTTTAGATGTGGCTGGCACCATCAGGCCGAGCGATTTATTGACTTTGCCCAACTGGATGCCGCGGCCTATTGGCCCGCGTGGTTTGCGGGCGTTAAAAACCATTCGGGACGCTGCTGATGCATTGTTGGCGCAGCGCGACCCGGATAATCCTGGTGATGATCTGGTTGGCCTGTTGGTTTCGACCCATGACCCCAAGACGGGGCAGGGGCTAAGCGTGCGTGAACAGCGCGATAACCTCATCGGGTTTTTTATAGCCGGGCACGAAACTACGGCCCTAACTTTGACTTGGGCTTTGTATTTAATCGGTAATCACAAGCAAACCGAAGCGCGTATTGTCGAAGAGGTGAGGGCGGTGGCTGGGGATGGCCCGGTTCAATATGAACATATTGAAAAGCTCACCTTCACCCGCGCCGTCATTGACGAAACCATGCGCCTGTACCCGCCCGCACCGATGATGGGCCGCGAAGCGGTAAATGACACACAAATTTGCGGCAGGGACATTGCCAAAGGCGATATCGTCTTGCTGGCCACCTATGTCATGCACCGCACCCCAAGATTATGGGACAAGCCAAATGTTTTCGACCCGGACAGGTTTTTACGCGACCCTGAACTGAACCGGGGTAAGGGCAAGTTCATGCCCTTCGGCGCCGGGCCAAGGGTCTGTGTCGGCGCAGCTTTCGCGGTGATGGAAGCGGTGATGGCCTTGGCTACATTGGTCAGGGATTACGAGATAAAACCAAACCCAAATTGCCACCCTAAGCTAAAAATGAAAATAACCTTGCGGCCCGACTGTGATATTGTGGCAAGTGTGAAACGGCGGTGAGGTTTGAGGATTTGCGATGACTGTTCTTGATGATTGTGTTGTTGCAGACGTTTAACTCTTTACCCCTCACCTTGTTCCTCTCCCCAAAGGAGAGGAGACCACGCTACAGTTTTTCTTTGCTTGATATTAAGCCCAAAACATACTGATACACCTGCAAAAAATAGTGGTCACCTTTTAACTCTCAACAAATAAGATGGTCAAGACACCGTCTCCTCTCCTTTGGGGAGAGGAACAAGGTGAGGGGTAATGCGGGTGGAGGAGAAACACGAAATAAACCTACACTTTTGTTTAATGAACCCATACTTTTGTTTAATGAAAAAGTGCAGGGTTTCTGTTGCCAGCTACCCTGCGAAGCCCGCCTAGCCGTCTGAAGGGCTAGGAGTTAAGGTCGAATTTGCTTAACCGCTTACGCAGCTAGAGCGAACTCTTCAGTGTTGTTATCATTAGCAACTACTGTAATTGGGCATTTATCGGTACCCATCCGG
>JAESQN010000004.1 GCA_016765135.1 Robiginitomaculum sp. | reverse complement strand
TATGAAGGTTTGTATCTGCTCGGAACATCTATTGCGCGACCTTTAATATCCAAACGTCAAATTGAGATTGCCCACATGGTTGGTGCCGATGCAGTTTGTCACGGAGCCACAGGCAAAGGCAATGATCAGGTGCGGTTCGAGCTGGCCTATTATGCTCTCAATCCGGACATTAAAATCATTGCGCCGTGGCGGGAATGGGATTTGAACTCTCGCACCAAATTGATCGAATACGCTGAAAAACACGGTATTGAAATTGCCACCGACAAGCGCGGCGAAGCCCCGTTCTCGGTTGATGCAAACTTGTTACACACCTCGTCCGAAGGCAAAGCATTAGAAGACCCAGCCGTCGAAGCCCCGGAATTTGTCTATCAACGCACCGTCTCGCCCGAAGCCGCACCCGATAAAGCCACATATATAGAGGTTGGGTTTGAGCGTGGTGATGCGGTCAGTATTGACGGGGTGACTATGTCTCCGGCGACGCTGCTAACCAAATTAAACGAACTTGGTGGCGCTAACGGTATTGGCAGGCTTGATCTTTTGGAGAACCGGTTTGTTGGTATGAAATCGCGAGGTATCTACGAAACGCCGGGCGGCACAATCCTGCTGATGGCGCACCGGGGTATTGAGCAAATCACACTGGACAAGGGCGCAGCGCATCTGAAAGACGAACTAATGCCGAAATATGCCGAGCTGATTTATAACGGCTATTGGTACTCGCCAGAACGTGAAATGCTACAAGCCGCCATCGACAAATCCCAGGAGCTGGTTACAGGCATGGTGCGTTTGAAATTGTATAAGGGTAATTGCGACATAGTTGGCCGAACTTCCCCCTATTCGCTTTACTCCCAGGAACATGTTACATTTGAAGAAGATGATGTCTACGACCAGGCTGATGCGGGCGGGTTTATAAAAATCAATGCGCTCAGGTTAAGGCTGTTACGGACGCGGGATAAAAATGCCGGGAAGAATACCTGAAGCGGCTGATATACATTAGAAAAAGTTAATATAAGCGAAAAAACGCACATGGGGGCTTGATATGCGAGTATACCTGCCCTAGATATCGTGTATCTCTTTTAGAGATCATAAGGCCGTCTGCTTCGCGCCCCGTTGCAGGCGGTTTTTCTTTGCGTGTATATATGTTTGTTATCGTTGCTTGCACTCACCCTAGTAAAGTAGCCCCGGACACAAGCAATATTCTCAATTGAGCTTACACTTAACAAATCCACAAATTGCTGTCTTGACAGTTTGGGCCAAAAAAATATACAATTTAGGCCAAGCAAGAAGGTTTGGAGCAGGCCCTAATGGGCAGGAGGTTCGCAAGCATGTCAACAATGTCTGCAACATATTTATTTTCCTATGTAAAAACATGTGTTGAGCTTGGTGCGTCTGAAGATGAGTTGTTGGCCCTAATACCCAGGGGTAAAAAGGAATTCACGCAAAATAATAGTGGGCAAAATACCCGCCGCTACCCTGCCGAGCTTATATACACAGTGCTTGCCAAGGCAGAAAATTTAACGAGCAAGCCGGACATAGGACTACTCTGTGGAAATCAAATCCGTCCGGCGGAAATGATGGATTTGGGCCATGCTATATTGTGTTGCAGCTCCCTACGCCAAGCCATTTTGACCAATATTCGCTATCAACCCCTGACCCAACAGCTTGGGCGTTCCAAGTTGATTATAGAGGGTGAATTAGCTTGGTTAAAATGGGTGCCCAATTACGAGGATCCTGAATATGGACGGCGGATCACAGATGCGGTTATGGCCGGTCATGCCGGATTTGGCCGTTGGTTGTCCTGGGTCTATAATAAAAAAATCAATGCCGTACATTTCAGACACGCTAAACCGTCCTATGCAAAACTTTATGATGACATATTTGAGTGCCCAGTACTTTTTGGCCAAGCGGACAATGCGATGATCATTGACGTCGATGCTATAGACACACCTTTGCCACAAGCCAATGCAGGAATGTTGGCAGAAATATGTTTGCGTCTGGATGTAGATTTGGCCCAGTTGGAACATACGGGTTCGTTCAGCGAATTGGTCACAAAAGTTTTACGCATGGATAGAGAAAATGGCCTGTTAAACTTGGCCCAAACGGCCCGCCACCTGGGTGTAAGCCCTCGTAATTTGCGTCGGGCTCTGGCCGCTGAGCAAACATGTTTTCGTACTTTGCTGGAACAAGTCCGCCGGGATTTATGTGTGCAGTTTTTGGTGGATAAAATGCCTTTGTCTGAAATAGCTGAAAATTTGGGCTATAGCCAGCAAAGTGCATTTAACCGGGCCTTTAAAGCTTGGTATGGGGACACGCCGAAAGCTTATATGAAAGCACAAAAAACCGTATCCATTGCATTTGATCAATTAGCTCCATGACTACATACTGGGATTACGTAAAGGGATTACGTGTTGGCTAAATTCTTTTAGACGCTATAAAAAGCCCAAACCCTAAGTTTAGGGATTTTTGCGTCTGTCCTGGCGTTGCCATTTGTACCAAATGATAAAGATTTTTGGGCCTTCGACCAAATAGCGTTTCCACATGCGGCCAGGCTCGCTGGCCAAGCGGTGGAGCCATTCCAGGCGGGTTTTTTGCATCCATTTGGGCGCACGCTTGATCTTGCCGGCCAAAAAATCCAGTGAGGCTCCGACGCATAGGCCCAGACCTTTTGCTTGAAGCCCCTTAGCGTCCCCGCGCTCCAATGCCGCTTTGGCAACCATTTCTTGTTGGGGGGAGCCGACGCAGATAAATGTGTAATTGGCTGGATTGTCGACGATAAATTTAGCGGCTGTATCTATGGCCTCAACATTACGGCGCAAGCCCATGGGCGGCTGGTGATGGGCCAAATGTGTGAGACCGTAGCGGGCAATGACTTTTTCAATGACATCCGGGTCTGCGCCAATGACATTAACCGGATCGTCCGCCTTGATGACATTGTCAAATAATTGCGCCGTGAGATCCGAGCCCGGAACGGCAGGCAATTTTATCCCTGAAAATTTGGCCAACAACTCCAAAATGCGCGAATCGCATACGCATAACCATGCGGGTTTATACAGGGGCTTGAATACGTCCGGTTCTTTGTTCAGGCGTACTATGTGGTCCACATTCGGGGTGACAATATAGCGAAAGTTATCCGTGACCTTGACGGATTTACACCGCTCTAAAGTCTCAACCGGACTTAGGGTATCAAATAAAGTCCCGCAAAATTCCTGTTTTGGCGTTTCGGACAACGCAGATTTAGAGGTCGAAACTTTTTGTTCGCCAGTAGCTTTGGTTTGTCGCGCAGGCATGATCACTCCAATAATTGAGCATCATATCTAACATAAGAGATTGAAGATTAGGTTTACGTTTTAATCCCGTAACAGTTCATTGACACCGGTTTTTGCACGGGTTTTTTCGTCAACGGTTTTGACAATAACGGCGCAAGCCAGGCTGGGGCCGCCGTTCTTATCGGGCAAGGTTCCGGGTACGACGACGCTATAGGGCGGGATTTCGCCGTAGATAATCTTTCCGGTTTTACGATCAACGATTTTTGTCGATTGGGAAATAAATACGCCCATGGCTAGCACGGAGCCCTCGCGTACGATCATGCCTTCAACCACTTCGGAGCGCGCCCCAATGAAACAATTGTCTTCAATAATGGTTGGGTTGGCTTGCAGCGGTTCCAAGACGCCGCCAATGCCGGCCCCGGCGGAGATGTGGCAGTGTTCGCCGACCTGGGCGCAAGAGCCAACGGAGGCCCATGTGTCTACCATAGTGCCCGCACCAACCCGTGCGCCAATATTGACAAAGCTCGGCATCAATACGACGCCCGGCGCAATATAGGCCCCGCGTCTGACAATAGCACCCGGCACGGCCCGCAGTTCGGCCTTTGCAAAATCGCTGTCCGTCCAGCCTTCAAATTTCGGCGCAACCTTGTCCCACCATATTGCCCCGCCGTGGCCACCGCTAATGGCCTGCATAGGATTGAGGCGAAATCCGAGCAACACTGCTTTTTTCAGCCATTGATTAACCTGCCAATGCCCATTTTCTTTTGGTTCGGCAACTCTGTATTGTCCATTATCAAGCCCCGCCAGAGCTGCATCAACAGCGTTACGAGTATCGCCTTGGGTTGAGGCGGATAACGCCTTACGGTCGTCCCATGCCTGGTTGATGATGGTTTCAAGATCGTGTGCCATAGAAGTGTCTTTCTGAAAGTTGAGGTAAGTCGTGTTTATACGGAAGTTTTAAAAAGCTCAACCAATAGCTGAGAGCCAGGCGGATAAATCTGTGGTTTGCCCATTTACATAATTTGGTTGTTCGTTTTCGTGCGGCCCCACCAGCAATGTCGTCATGCCCATAGCTTTGGGAACTTGCAAATTAAGCGCCGTATCTTCCGCCATCAGGGCGCGACTTGGATCAATGTCAAATGCACTTGTAAATTTTTTGTAGGCAGATTGTTTGGGTTTGGGGGTGTAGTCCATATCTTCTATGGCGAAAACGCCGTCAAATAAATTGTAAATACCCAAATGCTCTCCGATATTTTTAGCATGACCGCGAGACCCGTTGGTGAAAATATATTTCTTGCCGGGCAGGGCATCCAGGCCTGCATATAGGGAAGGGTCTGGCTTGAGGAAGCCCAGGTCAACATCATGAACATAATCAAGAAAATCTGCGGGATCCATACCGTGTACAGCCATCAGCCCGGACAAGGATGTGCCGTATTCTGCCAGATATTGCTTTTGTAAAATACGGGCGTCGGTCCTATGCAGAGCTAGATAGCGGCTGATATATTTGGTGATATTATCGACAATTTGTGCGAAAAAAGCATTATCTGCACGGTATAATGTATTGTCGAGATCAAAAACCCAGCTATTGATATGGGGCGGCGGCCCGGTCACATTCACTCTGGTCATTGTCTGAGCCCGCTGACGGGTGCACTGCTAAAATCACTGTCTTGCAAATCTATGGATATGCCTGATTTGTCCTTGGGAACGGGTTTGAAGCGCGCAGGAATGTATCCTTGATCGTGACAAAATTCATGATGCAATGATGCAAAGGTTGATGCACCTACGCAATACAATTTACCTTTGTTCGCCGGGACTTGCAGAATTTTATCAACGCCGTCTCCATTTTCCTGGCGCACATAATAATGGGCGTCGCGGCGTTTTAGGTTTTCGGCAAATAGTTGGGCACAGGCAGATATATCAATAGGCCACCAACCACGGGCTTCTGGTGTAGCATCTTGGCTATAAGCCAGCGCAACCCAAATGCGAGCGCTGGATTTGTTGCAAATTTTGATACCAACGGTTTTTCTAACTGTCTCTGCGAACTTTTGCAAAGCAGCAAATTGCGCCGCCACAGGTATATTGACTTTTAATTCGTGGTCTCTCAAAAACTTTTCTAGGGTTTGGTTGGTGCGTTTGCCGGTGCGACCATCAATGCGTTTAATGTCGTAATTGTTGTCTTTTAATAGCCGTTGCAAGCCAGCCGTTTCAGCACGCCGACCAAAATCGTCTGGCTCAGTAAATGCTGTATGGCGCTCGGTTGGCACGACTTGTAAAAAATGGGCCGTGGTCATGTCTTGCAAGGCGCAGCTTATATCTGTTTTGGCCGTAAAATCGCCGTCCGACACACAATATTCGTGCCTGCCTTTCCACTCGCGGATACCGCCTTGATGTAAATTAGCGCTACGGGCATAGACAAAGCGGGGGGTGCCTTTTTCTACGTCAACAGTTTGGCAAAGCCCGGGGCGTAAAATTTGCCACCCCCGAACGGTTAGCGGTTGACCTGCTTGGCCTTTAGGGATGCCAACGGTGGCAATGTTAAGCACAAATGAGGTCTCGTTGCAGACCTCCCAGGGGGGTTGTTCGGGGGTCTGTTCAGAAGTTTGTGCGTCTTGCGCAGCGCTGAAACTGTTTGTAAAAACAAAAAGGCCTACCACCAATATATATGCGAAAAACCGGGTCATATCAACTGATTAACGTCCCCGCACCCTGGTCGGTAAACAGCTCGACCAACAGGCCGTGGCTGCGCCGCCCGTCCAATATTACCACGGCTTCTACCCCCGATTTACACGCCTCAAGGGCCGTGTTCAACTTCGGGATCATGCCGCCTTTTACGGTGCCGTCCTTGATGAGTGTAGCCACATCACTTGGAGACAGGCTGGTGAGCAGGTTTCCGTCCGCGTCCATGACGCCCTCTATATCGGTGAGCAACATCAAGCGGGTCGCGCCGAGCGCACCGGCTAACACGCCTGCGGCAGTGTCCGCATTGACATTGAGGATTTCGCCGTTTTTGCTGGAGCTTATCGGCGAGACCACGGGTATAAATCCCGGGTCAGCCGCCGCCAATACATCAAGAACCGAGGTGTCGGTGTTGCTGGGTTTTCCGGCAAAGCCGAGATCGTCGCGCAATTTCGTAGCCGTGATCAACCCGGCGTCACGCCCGGACAGGCCTACGGCCCGTCCTCCGGCCTGATTGATGGCAGCTACAAGGCTTTTATTGACCGCACCAGACAGCACCATTTCGGCCACTTCCACGGTTTCCAAATCGGAGACGCGCAGACCATCTTTAAACTCGCTTTTGATGCCAAGGCGTTTTAGCATGGAGCCAATTTGCGGCCCACCGCCGTGGACAATGACCGGGCGCACTCCGAATTGTTTTAAGAGAACCACATCATTGGCGAAAGCGCGGGTCAAATCACCATCTGCCGCAGCGTCCCCAAAGGCATTGCCGCCAAATTTTATCACCACGGTTTTCCCCGAATAGCGCTGGATAAAGGGCAGGGCTTCGGACAGGGTCTTTGCGCTGGCCCAGCCTCTATTATTTTTGGCCGTCTCGTTTGTGCGTCGTTTTAACATGATGTGCCTATAGCCCAGTTTCTGGCAAAGCCAAACTGACAATTTCAGCTCTTAGCACATCAAGCCCGGATTTTTTCTCGGCAGATGTAACTAAAACATCAGGATGGGCCGCCGGGCGTTTGGCGATTTTTAATTGGCTCGCCTCTAAAGTTTTCTCAAGCTGGCCTTTTTTCAGCTTGTCGGTTTTGGTCAGGATAATTTGGTAAGTCACCGCCGCTTCGTCGAGCATGGCCATGACCTCCACATCCGCTTGCATAATGCCGCGCCTGCTGTCGATCAATACGAAGATCCGGCGCAAGGGGGCGCGGCCCCGCAAGAAATCCCGCGTCAATTTTGTCCAGTGAGCAATGTCGGTTTTGGAAGCTCTCGCATATCCGTAGCCTGGCAAATCGACCAAATAAAGTCGATCTGACATATTGAAATAATTCAGCTCGCGGGTTCGCCCCGGCGTGTTGGAAGCCCGCGCTAATCCTTTTTGGTTGCACAGGGCATTGATCAAAGACGATTTGCCAACATTAGAGCGTCCGGCAAAGCAAATTTCTGGCAAAGTCGCGTCCGGTAGGTGTTCCAGCCCCACCACGCTTTTGACAAAGTCAACCGGGCGAGCGAACAGACGCCGCCCCAATTCAATGTGGAATTCTATGTCTGGATTGTCGGTACTTTCACCCATTATTCTTTACTGGCAGGTTTGGTTCTTTTACCAAAGATTTTGCCGAAGAATGCATCCATCGGCGTATCCACCTTGTGCTTGCGGGTGATGTAATATTGCTGAAATATGGTGAGAATATTGTTCCATACCCAGTATAACAACAGACCAGCCGCGAACGGTGCCAAAATAAACATAAAGAGTATCGGCAACCACTGCATGATCTGTGCCTGCATTTTATCGGTTGGCGGTATGTTCAGGCTTTGCATCATCGCCATGGTGATGCCGTATAATAACGCCAATGGCCCAAGGGCAAGAAACGACATGAACTCAAACGGGATGCCGTCCCAAGGGAACAGGCCAAACCCGTTAAGTACGGACAATGGGTCGCGGGCTGACAAGTCTTTCAGCCAGCCAAAGAACGGCGCATGGCGCATCTCAAATGTGATGAACAATGATTTATACAAGGCAAAGATAATGAACATTTGCGGGATCATCGGCAAGCAACCAGCCACAGGACTAACGCCTTCTTTTTTGTACAAGGCCATAGTTTCTTGCTGCATCTTCATGCGGTCGTCACCGTAACGCTTTTTCAGTTTTTTCAATTTGGGCTGTAAGGCACGAGTTTTGGCCATGGACGAATAGGCTTTGTTGTTGAGAGGAAACAGTGCCAGTTTCAAAATTAGCGTCATCAACAAAATACCAACGCCGAAATTGCCCGTAATATTACCAAGCTTCGTCAGGCCCCAGGACATGGGTTTGGTTAAAATGCCAAGCCTGCCATAATCAACGGCCAAATCCAGGCGGGCAATGCCTTTCGTGTCCATGTAATTTTCAAGCAAGCTGTGGGATTTTGCCCCGGCGAAAATATAGCCTGTGGACTGAATAGAGATGTTTGGGCTTAACACCATTGGTGCCAGGTCATACCCGGCCTCATAAACGTCTTTGCCGTTTAAGTTTTTGTAACTGAATGTGGCGCGCATTTGCTGTCCGGGCGGTGCAATTGCGGCGGATAACCAATATCGGTCGGTTAGCCCGATCCAACCGGCCTCACCGTCTTCGGTCACGGATTTTTTCTTGGACAAAGATTTGTAATTTATATCTTTTTTGGTTTTATCAGTTACGGCAATGGCACCCTCGTGCAGGATGAACGGGAAATTGGTCAAGTCATTGGGCAGCCCGTATTGCCGGGCCGCGCCTTTACGTACCAAGGATATTTCCTGACTGGATGTGTTGGTGACCGTATCGTCTAGGGTGAATAGATAATCCTCGTCAACACTGATAACGCGCTGGACGTTAAATCCGTCGCCGTCATATCTTAGTGTAACCGGGCTTGTAGGGGTAAGCACATCTCCGCTCACCACACCCCAATTTGCATCCACACCCGTGCCGCCGCCTTGGCGGACCCAGTTATCAAACACTTCGGCGGCATGGTCGGCTCCCTGGGGGGAGAACAAGATAACGCTTTCGGAATCTTCATCAATGGTTTGGTTGAAGTTTTTTAGGCGCAGATCGTTAAACCGCGAACCGGTTGTTGAAAACGAGCCCGTATAAGAGGGTGTTTCGATTTTAATTCGTGTGCCCCCGGCTGAACCAGTGGCGATCAATTCAGCGCGGTCTACTGGCTCAACGGGGGTGACGGTTTGCTGCTGAGTTTGCTGGCTGGTGGCGGCCATTTCTTCTTGCGCCATGCGCCGGGCTTCTTCGGCGGCGGGTTTGGCGAAGAAAAAATAATACCCTGCCATAATCAGGCCCGACAGTACCATTGCCAATACAAATCGTTTTTGGTCTTCCATGAGGTCGCTTTCGTTTAGATCGTGTGTTTGGTTTTGGGCTTTATACGCATTTACGCCAGTCTTAAAAGCGCTTTCTCAACATCTTGGCGTAAATTTTCCCATTTGGCGTCGGCGGTTTTGGCACGCGCAATAAACACATAGTCAAACCCAGGCTTGCCGTGTATTGGCAAGAAGGCTCTTGCCAGTTCTCTTAATCTGCGTTTACACCTGTTGCGTATCACAGCATTGCCGATTTTTTTGGTGGCGGTAAACCCGACGCGCATATTCTCACTATGTTTGGGGTTTTCACGCATTTGTACAACAACTGCTGGGCGGGCCTGATAACGCCCGTTTCTGACATACAAAAACTCGGAACGCTTTTTCAGCTTTCCGAGCTTGTTACTGGGCCTTGTCATAGATGTCCTAGGCGGACAGGCGTTTGCGCCCTTTAGCCCGGCGACGGGCTAGAACCAAGCGACCATTTTTTGTTGCCATACGCGACCGGAAGCCGTGACGGCGTTTGCGGACAATTTTGGAGGGTTGAAATGTACGTTTCATATCGGTCTCACTTTATAATAGGGTATTACTGCGGTTTTGAGCGTTGTTGCGCCAAATAAATTCAAGGAGGCGTACTTAGATGCCTATAAAAGCCAAGTCAACCCATAAGGATGAATACAGATGGGAAATAGGAGGCGGAATTACATACCCACGAACACTGCACGCCTTTGTGAACGGACTTGAAGTGAAAACATAAAAATTGTTGTTATAGCTACGGTCGAATGGTTTGGGAGGCGCATATGCGCACAGTGTTTACAGTAATACCGATCAAGGCTTTGTTTGCAAAGGTTTTTGTATCCGCACTTGTACCTGCGTCTACCTCCCCTATTCCCGCCGCCGTGCCACTTTCCGTAATCCCCCTCTCTACGGCTAGTGCATTGGCGGCGGGTATCCCCTCTGCCCCACCGCTCGGCATACAGTTTGTGCCCCAAATGATGCCACATAGCGGTGGGGCAGACCTAGTTTAAAAACACCTACTGACTGGCGCGTAAACGCTCTTATACAACTTATTCAATATATCGAAAGAACATAGCATGGAACCTGATAACATGATTGATGAAGCGTCCGATAATGCATCTGGCAATAATTCTGACAACAAAAATGCCCCTATACCTAAAGCAAAGCCCAAATCAAAATTAAGGCGGTTTTTACCTCTGGTTATAATTTTGGCTGCGCTCGCCGCGTTTTTTGCCCTTGGCGGCCCTAAATATATCAGTCTGGATTCCTTGCGTGACAATCAAGAGTTTTTGAAGGGTTTTGTGGCAGATAATTACATTATAGCCATTGTCGGGTTTATGGCCCTATATGCGGTTCTGGTGGCTATTTCTGTACCGGGTGCTGGTTTTCTCAGCATTTTCGGAGGTTTCTTATTTGGCGTCACAACAGGCACGCCAGCCGTAGTGGTCGGCGCAACAATTGGTGCGACGGTTATTTTTCTCATTGCTCGCTCTGCTTTAGGAACGGGCCTGGCGGCCAAAGCCGGGCCATTTATGCGCAAATTTGAAAAGGGGCTGAAAGAAAACGAGCTGTCCTATTTATTTATTCTGCGTCTCGTGCCGATTTTCCCGTTTTTTATTGTCAATATAGTGCCCGCATTGTTTGATGTTAAAGTCCGCAATTATGTTTTGACCACTTTGTTCGGCATTGTTCCGGGTAGTTTGGTCTATGTCAGCGTTGGTAACGGTATTGGTGATGCGTTGGCGGCGGGCGGGGATGTACCTCTGTCTGGCCTGATGTTTCGTCCGGCCGTCATATTACCCATCGTCGGGCTGATCCTTTTGTCCATGATACCCGTGGCTTATAAGAAATTTGCCAAGAAGAAAACTTAGAATAAAACTAAAAGAAAAACCAAAAGAACAATCAAGAAAAAATGTAGGGAGGTCGTATGTCCAAGACTGAATATAATGTAGATATATGTATAATTGGCGCAGGAGCAGGCGGTCTGTCCATCGCATCCGGTGCGGCTCAATTGGGACGATCGGTTGTCTTGTATGAAGCCGAAGACATGGGTGGAGATTGCCTCAACCATGGATGTGTACCGTCCAAGGCGCTGATTGCAGCAGGCAAGCATGCCCATGCATTTAGTACGGGCGGCCCGTTCGGTATTGCTCCGGCCAAAGCCAAGGTCGATTTTGCTCAGGTCAAGGCCCATATTAAAGGGGTTATCGAAACTATCGCCCCGGTAGATTCCCAGGAACGCTTTGAGGGTCTGGGCTGTACGGTGATCCGCGAGCGGGCCAGCTTTATAGATGCCAACACCGTGGGGTCCGAGACCACTATCACTCGCGCCAAGCGGATTATTATTGCTACGGGCAGCCGGGCCTCGGCTCCGCCAATCCCGGGCCTTAAAGACACACCTTTTATCACCAATGAAACTATTTTTACTATTGACGAGCTGCCCAAACATTTACTGATCATCGGCTCTGGCCCCATTGGTCTGGAATTGGGTCAGGCATTTCGGCGCTTGGGCAGTAAAGTTGAAATCATAGATATTGCCAAACCGCTTGATCGTTCCGAGCCAGAACATGCTAAGGTTTTGATCGACGCGCTCAAAGACGAGGGCGTAATTTTTCACGCGCCCGTCAACACAAAGCTGATCCGCAAAACGAAAACAGGTGTGGCTATAGATTTAGAGGGCGGTTCCACGCTCACAGGCTCGCATTTATTGGTCGCGGCCGGGCGGAGACCTGCAATTGCAAGCTTGAACCTTGAAGCGGCGGGGATCACCACCGGACGGGGCGGTGTTGTTACCGACAAAACCCTGCGCACGTCCAACAAGCGGGTATATGCGGTGGGGGATGTGTCCGGGCGCGGTGGTCTGACCCACGCGGCAGGGCAGCATGCATCTGTCATCATCAAAAACTTTTATTTCGTACCGTTTTTCAAGGCCAGCGCCGAGACAAATGCCATGCCAGCGGCTATTTATACCCAGCCTGAGCTAGCCTCTATTGGTCTTAGTGAAAAATCGGCACGGGGCAAATACCAAGATGTACGTGTTGTGCATTTCGAATTTGCGGAAAACGATCGGGCCATTGCCGAGCGCTCCACCAAAGGGGAGGTTAAAATCATTGCGCGTAAGAACGGTTTAATATTGGGTGCATCAATCGTCGGCGAAGGGGCCGGAGAAATCATCCACCTTGTTAGCATGGCCATGGGCAATAAAATGAAAATCATCCATTTAACCAAAATGATTTCGCCCTACCCAACCCGCTCAGAAGCAGTGAAGCGGGCCGCGTCTTCTTGGTACACCGAAGCAGTATTTTCACCCAAAACCAGAAAATTGGCCAGCATCATGGCTAGATTTCACTAGGTAATCAGGTTAGCCTGCCAGCATGTTGAAAAACTTTTTCATAGGTAAACTGTCTGGCAAGCTATTGGTCTGGACAATTATATTTGTCTTGGTCGCGGAATTGCTGATCTTTATCCCGTCCGCTGCCATATATCGCCAAACCTGGTTGACGGAGCGGGCAAAGTCGGCCGGACTGTTGACATTGGCCATTGAGGGCGTCCCTAATTATGAAGGCGGCGCTATGCTCAGCGAGCGTTACATGCAAGACACGGATGTGTCCATGGTCGTGCAAAAACGCGGCGGCATGAGCCAAGTCGTGTTGGGTATGCCGCCTGGAGATGTGAAAATCATTACGGTGGATTTGCGTGCCAAACGCAGACTACCATTATTTTTGGACAGTTTTCAGGATTTTTTTGGCGACGGGCATGCCTATATCCGTATCCTTTCGGTTCCAACGGTTGATGGTGTCGAGGCGCTGGAGGTTTTGGTGCCACAACGCGCTCTCAAGCAAGCAATGCATGACTATTCCAAGCGTATATTGTTGTGGTCGCTGGCGATTTCTGTTTTGACCGGATTGATGATTTACGCGGCGCTATCGCTAATTATCGTCAAGCCCATCCGCAAGCTGGCCCGCGGCTTGGCCAGTTTTCGTCAAGAACCGCACAAACGTGTTGCGCCAGGTCAAGATAGGCTTTCACTCCGGAAAGATGAAATTGGCCAGTTGGAGCGGCAGTTTTCCGATATGAAAATCGGGGTTAGAGCGGCGTTTAAACAACAAGAACGCTTGGCCACATTGGGCATGGCCATGGCCAAGATAAATCATGATTTGCGCAATGTGTTGACCTCAACCCAGTTGATCTCCGACCGGTTGGCCAACGATCCGGACGAACGGGTCAGAGGTATGGGGGAGCGTCTGGTGCGGGCAGTAGGTCGGGGTGTGAAACTGTGCGAAGCGACCTTGTCATTTTCCCAGAGTGTTGAAGAAAAGCCGGAGCTTAGACCCGTGCGCATAGCCGCCCTTATCGGGGAAGCGGCGGCGGATGCTACGGAGGAATACAAATCAACACTCAAAACGATCAAGTTCAAAAACAAGGTAGATACCAATCTTGGCGTCATGGTGGATCCAGATCACACTTACCGGATATTTCACAATTTGTTTCGCAATGCCCTGGAGGCCATGCAGAAAAGTGAAGCGCCTGCCCTGCATGTTGATGTAGAAATTATCGACGATAAGGCTAGTTTCAAAATTAGCGATACCGGGCCAGGCATTGCATCTAATATACAAAAAAGCCTGTTCAAGGCTTTTACCAGTGGTGCCAATAAAGGGGGCACAGGCCTCGGTTTGACCATATCCCGCGAACTTGCCCGCGCACAGGGCGGTAATCTGGTCTTGCAAAATACCAGTGAAAGCGGCACCATATTTGTGCTAAGCCTATCGATGGTAAAGCCTTGAGCGGATAAATTATTCTAAAGACTATTTCAGGAGCCAAATATGATCGACCTTTATACCGCCGCCACCCCCAATGGCTGGAAGGCCAGTGTGACTTTGGAAGAAATGGGGCTTGATTACAAAGTTAACGCCATTGATATTTCCACCGGAGATCAAAAAAAGCCGGAATTTCTCAAAATCAACCCCAATGGCCGTATTCCTGCTATTGTTGACCATGATGTCAAAGATGAAAACGGCGACGGTTTTGCGGTGTTTGAAAGCGGTGCTTTGATGATTTATCTGGCCGAAAAAACCGGCATGCTTTTGCCTGCGGAGATTCAAGGGCGCTCACGGGTTATACAATGGTTGATGTTTCAAATGGGCGGTATTGGCCCGATGATGGGACAGGCCAATGTGTTTTACCGCTATTTTCCAGAAAAAATTCAGCCCGCCATTGAGCGTTACCAAAATGAAAGTGCGCGTTTATTTGGGGTTTTGGACAGAAGGTTGGCGGATAATGAATACCTGGCGGGCGATTATTCTATTGCCGATATCGCCAATTGGTGTTGGGTGCGCACCCATGCTTGGTCTGGTGTGGATATTGAACCTTTCGAGCATTTGGGCCGCTGGGTCGACCTGATTGCCAAACGCCCCGCAGCTATTGCAGGACTTAATGTGCCCTATAATCTGGAAGAACGCATGCGGTCCCAGGCGGAGAACGAAGAAGAATTTAAGAAAAATGCCCGAAAAATGCTTGTGACGAAAGGCGAATAGGCAGGCTCAGGACTTAATATTCTAAATGGAGACCCACATGAAACGATTTTTACTTTTCGCTTTGACCGTATTTGTGCTCATGCTTTTAGGTGCTTGCGGCAATAGCGGCACAAAACCCCCTGCGGATCAGTTAATTGTTGGGAAATGGCAAGCGACCGAACCGATGGTGATGTCGCAAAGCGGCATGGTTGTAACCTTTGCCAACCTAAAAACCGCGTACGCAGAAGACCGCACTTCAAGCTCCAGCGCAGATATTACGTTAAGTGGCAGCATGTTGCCGCAAACCATAGAAATGTCTTTCAATGCGGAAGCAAGCTGGGCAATTCAGGGTGAGCAGTTAAGCGAAATCATCACTAGTGCCGACATTAAAATGAAAGAGAAGATTTCCGGCATGCCTGATTTTGGCGCAATATTTGCGCAACAAATGCAAGCCCAGGGCACATCAACTTCAACCATAATAGTTCTGGATAAGAAAACCCTGACCGTCCAGGCTGACGGCACCGGAATGCAAATCACCATGAAAAGAGAATAGGCGAGTGCGAAGCCTGCTTCTTGTAAAACCAGTGCTCTGTCCTAAATGATGAGAGCCCTAGACGATGGTTAGATTCGGCGGTATTCGGCGCGCCGTTGTGTCGGTTTCTTCACTAATACGTCCCTCCATTTCATTGGCCAATTGATCAATTTGGTGCACAATATTACTAATTTCTTTCAAGGCGCGATCATCCATACAAGCAATTCCTCGTAACGTTTCTGCCGTGTTGCGCATTAAATCTGTTTGTAATGATCTATTTTTTATTCCGTTTGCGTCCACACTAACCTCCCAGTTTAGGGGATTATTTTCACAGCATGATAAATGTCAACGATAATTATTGAATCGACCTAATTTTGTGATTTAAAGGCGCATTAAGTGCCAGCGCAACCCGTAAAATGTTGAAAACTATATCTTTGTTAACAACAGGTAAATTATTTTGTGTATATTTTCGCACAAACATGGTATAGATGGATATCATGAGGGTCGGACAACGACACACACAATAGCTGCAAAATGACAGTAATATGGCAAAATCGCGATCAGAAAAAAAACAAGAAACCCGGGACAAAATTCTCAAAGCCGCCTATGCGCTTTTTGAGGAACAGGGGTATGATGGCACTTCATACGGCGAAATAGCCCGCCGCGCCGGAGTCGGCTACGGTACTATTTATTTTCATTTTCGCACCAAAGAAAACCTGCTACTTGAGCATTATCTCGAACTGATTTACGGACAGGTGGCCAGATTAAACAAAATGATCAAGCGGGAGGCCAATCCGTTAAAGCTGGCCCTGGATATGATCAATATGGTGTGGAATGAAAATGCCGCCATGCCAATTCGTAAATTGACGGTATTTTTTTCCTATCGCTGGGTTAGCTCTAAACGGGATTATGACCGGGCTTTGGAAGCGCTTAATGCCATATTGGCAATTGTTGGCGTGGCTTTACAAAAAGCAAAAGACGAAGGTTTTCTGGGTAAGCAGGTTGATGTGCCCTTGAGCCTGGATTTAATGCGTGCGGCTTTTTTGCATGCGTTACAAGATGCGCGCTTTGGCAAGAAAGAACGGACAGAGGCCAAGCAAAGATTTGATGAGCAAACAGCTTATTTATTGGGTATTGGTTCCCCAAAAACCTAAACCTTACTTTCCTGAACCCCCAGAGCATCTGCCAGTTTTGTCTGGGCGGAACCTGGCTTGAGGGGCTTGGGTTGATCCGGGTGCGGCCCCCAAGCTGTGAGCCACAGGATTTCAAAGCTGATATTTAATTTGCCAACCTGATCACTATGGTCACGCTGGTAAGTTTCTTCAACTAGCTTGAAAAACCGTTTGGATAGTGCGGAAGTTTCCCGGGCCAACAATATATTGGTATCACCCATCAGCCGTAAATCTGCATAAAGTCTATCTAGAGAAGCATATTTAACACGCACCACGTCCCGGTCAGCTACGGGCATGGCGAAGCCGCTACCCGCTAACAAAGATATAATTTGGTCCAGCCTGATCATGCTGGAGACACGCGGGCTGACCCGGCCATATAATTGCTCTTCAGCACTATATATAGCCCGGCGTAATTCGGACAGTGTTTGACCGCCAAACAATGCACCGATGAACAAACCGTCCGGTTTGAGCAAGGTCTTAATGCGGGCGAGTACGGCCGGAACTTGGTTGACCCCGTGTAAGGTTAACAAATTGATGATCAGATCAAAGCTTTTCGGTTTGAACGGCAACGCCTCCTCGTCACAAACCACATCCAACCCGCTGGGATGCGTCGTGAAATCAGCGCAAATGGCAAGGCCGATCTTTGCGCCCAACTTATCTACTACCATGCGGGTTAAATGTTTATCGCCTAGTAATAATGTACGCCCAAATTTCCGTTTAACATCCAAAACCCGCGAAACGGCATCATCGGCGCAGCGTCCATATAAAAACCTGTCTCCAGGCATTTTTTGGGCACGGCCTCGTCGCCGTTTTACCAACGGACGATCAAAGGGGCCTTCTTCCGCCATAGCCTGAACTGGGTCTTTTGCTTGTGCCATATTTCTGATATGCTCCTAATATGATTTCAATGAAAGCACCTTTTATAGATATTTCCGGCGCTATGAAGACGCTATATGGGCGCGTATTGGATACGCTTATGCCGCCCCATTCTTTGATCACGGGACAGGTTTTGTCTCGGGCTGGCCTGGAAGCGGATGTTGAGTTGTGGCAAAATTTGAAATTTATCGACGATCCATGCTGTCAGGCTTGCGGGTTTCCGTTTGAATTTGACCATGGGGATAAAGCCCTGTGCATAAAGTGCACTGCCTATAGGCCAGAATTTAACCAAGCCCGCTCGGCGATTACCTATGACGATACCAGCCGTAAATTAGTGCTTGATTTCAAATATGGGGGCCGCACGGACGGGCTCGGATTTTTTGCAGCGCAAATGGTGCGGGCCGGGCAAGAGATGTTGGAGACGGCGGACATTCTCATCCCTGTCCCCCTGCACCGTGCAAGATTGCGTCAACGCCGCTTCAACCAAGCGGCGCTGTTAGCGCGGGCCATATCTAAGATCACTGACATACCTTACGATACTGAAATTCTCATGCGCAAGAAAAACACGCCCAACCAAGGCACATTGTCTTACAAGGCCCGGCGGCGCAATGTATCTGGCGCGTTTAAAATACGCGATCAAAACAAAACCTGCCTTAAAAACAAACGTGTTGTGATTATAGATGATGTCTATACGACCGGTTCCACATTGTCGGCTTGTGCGAAACCTCTTAACAAGGCCGGTGCTGCGCAAACTGATGCGCTTACATTTATGCGGGTTGTCAGACCACTGGAAATTCCGCTAGAACTCATTGCCCACAGTATCAGAAAAGAATAAGATAGGCGAATAAACCCAAAAGGATATTTAATGAAATCGGTGACTATATATACAAGCGCCTTGTGCCCATTTTGCTGGCGGGCCGTGAATTTGCTCAAAAAGAAGAACATTGGTTTCAAGGAGATCAATGTTGGCATGAATGCAAAGCTGCGCAAAGAAATGATCCAGCGTTCGGGTGGTGTCACCAGTGTGCCGCAAATATTTATCGATGAGCAGCATATTGGCGGGTGCGACGAGATTATGGCTCTGGAACGTTCTGGCAAGCTTGACGGTATGTTGGCGGTATAATTATGCGGGCTGCGGTGATCAATCTACGGTGCGGCGGTGATATCGCGGCCAATCTGGATATGGCGGAGCATTATATTCGTGCGGCACACGGGGACGGTGCCGAATTTATCACAACACCTGAAAACACTTTACTAATGCAGCCCAGTAGCAAGAAACTGTTTGCGGCTATTAAACCCGAGGCGGACACCATAGGCGTGACTGGTTTCGGTGCATTAGCTAAAGAACTTGAAATCGACCTTTTGATCGGCTCTATGGCCATAAAGCTGTCCGATAGACAGGCCGCCAATCGGTCGTTTTTGTTTGGCCCGGACGGTAAGATCAAAGCCAGATATGATAAAATTCATATGTTTGATGTGACCATAAGCGAAACCGAGACATGGAAAGAATCCGCGAATTACCAGGCGGGCGAAACGCCTGTGCTGGCCGAGGCGGGCGGGTTTAACATTGGCATGAGCATTTGTTATGATCTGCGCTTTGCCAATTTGTATAAATATTATGCGCGAGCAGGCGCTCACATTATGAGCATACCGTCCGCATTCACCGCCGTTACGGGCAAGGCCCATTGGCGGACGTTACTGCGTGCCCGCGCTATTGAAACCAGTTCATATATTTTGGCACCAGCCCAGGGCGGTATACACGACGGCGGGCGAGCCACTTGGGGACGCAGCATGATTATTGATCCGTGGGGTGAAGTGCTAGCCGTGCTTGACCACGACGAACCGGGTTTTATTTGTGCGGATTTGTCTATGACAAAATTACTGGATACTCGTGCGCGTATTCCCGCATGGGGCCAAGAAACGCCGTTGGCTGATCCTTAGATAAAATGAAACCTGAAAACCCGGACTTCCAAATTATTGGCGGCGGCTTAATCGGCTTGTCCACGGCCTATGCCCTCCTAAAACACGGGGCGAGTGTGCGGGTTATCGAAGCTCGCGAAAGTGTGGCTCTGGAAACCAGTTTTGCCAATGCGGGCATGGTACATGCGTCCCTTTGTGATCCGTGGAACGGGCCGGGTGTTGGGCGGCAAATGCTGGGTTCGCTATTGGGACGACCCTCACCCATGACCCTAGATTTGCGAACGCTGCCAAGCACACTTAAATGGGGCATGGAATTCCTGAAACATTCAACCCAGGCCCGCCATTGGAGCGCGACCAAAGCCAATTATGCTTTGGCGCATTATTCTATGGCAAAGATTTCAAACTGGCGCGTTGAGCTTAATATTGAAGATGATTATACGGGCAAGGGGCTACTGAAGATTTTTCGAAATTTGCAAACATTTGAAACATCTGCCGCACTTACCAGCAAGCTTCAAGCACTGGGATTGCAGGCAGAAACATTGGGCGGCAAACAAGCCGCGCAAATAGAACCCGCTCTTGCCCCCATAGCAGGCGAACTAATAGGGGCCATATACTATCCCAATGATTACAAGGCCGATGCTTATAATTTTTGCACCGCATTGGCGCGGGCTATTCTAAAACAAGGCGGGGAAATTATCACGGACATGCCCGCCAACACCCTCATTCGCGAAGCGGGTAAAACCATTGGTGTCTCGACCAAGGCGGGAGATTTTCTGGCGGGGACAACTATTATTGCATCAGGCGCTCGCTCGGCGGCGTTGTTGCGTCTGCTCGGTATCCGTCTCCCCATGCACCCGGTTAAAGGGTATTCTCTTACGTTTCCAGACATAGAATTTCCGGACAAGGTTGGCCCTAAATTGCCCGTAGTTGACGACGGACTGCACTGTGCTGTGACGCCCTTACACGGCGCGTTGCGCATAGCAGGTACGGCGGAAATCACTGGTTTTGACACAAGTATGACCACCAAACGTTTGGCCCCATTATTGGAGATGTTGCGCGATGTTTATCCTGAACTTGCGGAAGGTTTAACGCTAAAAGACGGCCAAGCCTGGCACGGGTTTCGCCCGGTTAGCGCAGACGGCATGCCTTTTATTGGCACGGTGCAACCAGGACTGGCCCTCAATACCGGACACGGCCATATGGGTTGGACAATGTCGGCAGGCTCGGGCGTGTTGCTGGCAGATATTTTATTGGGACAAAAGCCGCAAACAGACCCTATACCGTTTAAGATGCGCCGTCTTTAGGCGGTAAAAACCGGTAATGTCTATGGGTCGGAATGGTGAATAACAAAGCATCTTCCTTGGGGCCGCTGCCAATATTGTGAATGATTAAGGGTACACCTTCTGGCGTTTTTCTGTCAGACACCACGCCGATATGGGGTAAATTCCCCGCCAGCCGCCAAGTGACCAGATCGCCGGGTAAATAATCTTCTGGCTTTGTGGTCACGGTAAGCCTTGCGCCCTGGCGGTTTAAAAAAACTTCCATATTGGGCACACGGCGGTGGTCAATATTGCGGTCGGTACGGCTCAACCCCCATATTTCAGGATAGGCGGAAAAGTTGGCTTTCATGTCTTCGTGGACGGCTTTTTGAAAATCAAAGTCCAGCGCATTTCTATAGGTGCGGATGATGACATCCGTACACACCCCAATATCAGCAGGCACATCACCGCCCGGATATTCAAGTCCCACATATTTACCGTCATAGCGCACGCCACTAAAAGTACGCTCCCGTGCCGCCGTCACAATGTCTTCCGCAGGGGTCTGCGCAAAGGCGTTAGGGGCCAGAACGATAAACAACAATAATGTCAATATATATCTCATGACCAAGCTTTAGCGCACAAACCCGCCAAACTCAATACGGCGGTACAGTTGTGGAGATATTTTAATGCTAGGCTAAAGCCAAAAAACCTCTAAACTTCCCGTAAATTTAAAGGGGACAGCATGAAAATTACGCGGGCATCATTTATTGTCTTGGGGCCGGTTTTGGCGGTTCTGTTTACCTTGGCTCTCAAACAAATCGGGCTTGAGGACAAGGCGGCCATTGCAGCGGGCATAACTTTGCTGACGGTGATCTGGTGGGTCACGGAAGCCGTGCCCATTGCAGCGGCGTCTTTGGTACCGTTCGCCCTCTTGCCCGTGTTCGGGGTTGTCGGGCACAAAGAGGTTGCGGGGGCACTCGGTTCTCATGTTATCTTGCTACTGATGGGCGCATTTATGTTGGCCAAAGCTTTGGAAAAAAGCGGCGCCCACGAACGCCTTGCCGTTTATATGGTGCGCATGGTCGGTGTGTCCAGCGGGCGGCGGCTGGTGTTCGGATTTATGTTGGCGGCGGGGACTTTATCCATGTGGATTTCCAACACGGCCACGACCTTGATCATGCTGCCCATAGCCCTCGCCATATTGTCCGGCATTGATAATCCAAAACTGCGTCTGGCGCTCATTCTCGGCATTGCCTACGCCGCCAGTGTTGGCGGCATCGGCACACCCATCGGCACCCCACCCAATGTGATTTTCATGACCCAGTATGAAGAATTTACTGGCAAGGAGATCAGCTTTTTCCAATGGATGAAAATCGGTATGCCGGTAGTCTTGATCTCCTTGCCGATTATGGCTTTGTGGCTGACCCGCAATGTCAAATTGGAGGCCGATATCGTCTTGCCAAAGCCCGGCCCGTGGCGGGTAGAAGAACGCCGGACTTTGTTGGTATTTGGCCTCACGGCTCTGGCTTGGATTACCCGCAAAGACCCATTTGGCGGCTGGAGCGGCGCACTGGATATGCCCATTGTGGGCGATAGCACCATTGCGCTGTTTGCCGTGGTAGTGATGTTTTTGGTACCCAACGGCAAGCGCTCTAAAAATGGCCGTAAACAGCGCCTGCTGGACTGGGAAACGGCGAACACTATACCGTGGGGACTGCTCTTATTGTTTGCGGGCGGTATCGCTATGGCCAAAGGTTTCACCGCATCGGGACTAAGCACCATGCTCGGCGACTGGTTGTCGTCCTTGGCCTATATGCCGCCCCTATTGATGATTTTGACAATATGTCTGGTCGTCACTTACCTCACGGAAATCACCTCCAACACCGCAACAGCAACCCTGCTCATGCCAATATTAGCCGCCGCCGCCCTAGCCATGGACATAGACCCAACCCTACTAATGATCCCCGCAACAATGGCAGCCTCCTGCGCCTTCATGCTCCCCGTAGCCACCGCGCCAAATGCGATTGCATATGGGTTGGGGGATATAAAGATAAGCGATATGGTGAGAGAGGGCGCGGTGCTGAGTTTTGTGATATCGGTGGTGATCGGGTTGATTGGTTATGGGCTTTTGCGGTAGGGTAGACACAACCCTAGTAATATGTTAACACCGCCAAAGTATACAAATACAACTATTCTTTGGGGGTCGCTTGAATTTTACCTATGAAACTGTGAATTTACTAATGCTCTTAATCCCCGGGTTGATTAGTAGTATTCTTTTCAATTTGATTAGAAGGAAGGTCGAATTAACAGCTTTCGATAGGATTGTGGAATCCTTCATTTTCACATTTTTAATTTATGTGATTCTCAACCTTACTTACGGCTGGGCACCGTTAGCGCAAATCAATACAACCAATGATGTCACTAGCTATGTTTTTTCTGCTGATCCATGCTTAATAGTGCTCACCCTATTACTCTCAATTGTGCTGCCCGTATTATTCGGCGTCATTGTTCATTATGATTTGCATATGAAGTTTTTTCGATTGGTTAAGCTGACCGACAAGACATCTAGGGACACTGCGTGGGACGATGTTTTTACAGATGAAAAGCGTTTCTTAACGATACACCTTAAAGATGAAAGAAGGCTGGCTGGCTGGCCTTCGTATTATTCTAACAATAAAGAAGAAGGATTTATTTTTTTGTCAAAACCCGCATGGATAAATGATGAAAATGTCTATGAACATACAGAATCATTTGGATTACTAATCAATCGAGAAAGCATAGATTTTATAGAATTTATGAGCACATCTAAGGAAAGGAAACAAAATGAGTCGCAACAAAAACAAGCCGCCGGAAAAGCCTAAGGATATAATCGGCCTGACAAGAGGGGGTACTAACCCACCTACTAAACAAGAATTGCCGCCACCGCCTAAAGCGCCTCCACCTAAAAAGAAATAAGGTTAGCTTCTCAGCATCTTACATGCGGCCTATCTCAAAACCCGGCCAACCGCCTTTTTCCAGCCTGCCAACAAGTCCTTGCGTTCATCTGCCGCCATGTCCGGTGCAAACCGTCTGTCGGTCTTGCTCTTAAACTTCCGCACATCTTCGTAAACGCCCACATAGCTTCCCGCCAATAACGCTGCGCCCAAAGCCGTGGTTTCCATGTTTTTTGGGCGCTCTACCCCGATGCCCAAAATGTCCGCCAGAAAACCCATTGTCCAGTTATTGGCGGCCATGCCGCCGTCGACCTTTAGGGCTGTGATTTTGGCACCGTCGGCTTGCATGGCGGCGAGAAGATCGTGGGTTTGGTAACAGACGCTCTCCAGTGCGGCGCGGACGAAATCTGCTGGGGTGGTGGCGCGGGTGATGCCGAAAATCGCGCCTCTGGCATTTGCGTCCCAATGGGGTGCGCCGAGGCCAGTAAAGGCTGGCACCATGTATAGTCCGCCGTTGGACGCGAGGTTTTTGGCCATGTCCCCAGTATCGTTGGCTGATTTGATCAGCCCCATTTCGTCGCGCAGCCATTGCACGGCGGCTCCGGCGACAAAGATAGACCCCTCCAGCGCATAGGTGGTTTTACCGTCCAGGCGGTAAGCAATGGTGGAGAGCAGCCGGTTCTTGGATGTGAGTTTCTCGTCCCCGGTATTGAGCATGACGAAACACCCCGTCCCGTAGGTGGATTTAATATCGCCGACCTGGAAACAACCTTGGCCAATAGCGGCGGCTTGTTGGTCGCCCGCCACGCCCGTAATCGGGATGCTTGCGCCCACCACATCTTTGTCCGTAGTGCCAAAATCCGCCGCGCAGTCTAGAACTTCTGGCAGTAAAGCACGCGGTACATTAAACAGATTTAGAAGCTCGTCGTCCCATGCATCCGTTTTGATATTATAAAGGGATGTACGGCTGGCATTTGTTGCATCGGTAACATGAGCCTTACCACCAGTTAGCCGCCAGATAAGAAACGTATCAATAGTGCCAAAACACAGTTCTCCGCGCTCGGCCCGCGCCCGCGCACCGCCCACCTTGTCCAGCACCCAGCCGATTTTGCTGGCGCTAAAATACGGATCGCACAACAGCCCGGTTTTCTCCGTGATCATAGTCTCGTGACCATCGTCTTTCAACTTTGTACACACCGCCGCCGTGCGTCTGTCTTGCCAGACCACAGCGTTATATATGGGCTTGCCAGTAGCCCGCTCCCAAATCACACAAGTTTCGCGCTGGTTGGTGATGCCGATAGCGGCGATGTCCGGCGTACGGGCTAAACATCTTCTTACACACTCCAGCACGCCCGACCAAATTTCCTCAGGGTCATGCTCGACCCAGCCATCATCCGGATAGTACTGGGTGAACGGTTTTTGCGCACTAAATATGGGTGTCGCGTCCGCATCATAAACAATAGCCCGGCTTGAAGTCGTGCCTTGGTCAATGGCGAGAATATGGGTCATAATGGCGTCCTTTTTGCGCAACATACACAAACGGCGCACAATGTGATAAAAAATTGCGACGGGTTTAATAAACCGCCGCGTTTAACAGGGAATGTAAAGGGGTTTTATGGCGAAATTAGGCAAATGGCTGGGCGCGACCATTATAACATGTTTGTTTCTCATTGGGTGTGGCGGTGGTGGTTCTGTAACCCCGCCTCCACCTCTGCCACCACCACCACCACCACCCGCAACTGATATTTGGGTGGATGTGAAAGCGGCCATTGACGCATCCAGTGTTGCCGATATTCGCTTGATGGTTGGAAATGGCGGCGGCGTAGTGTTTTCCTATGAAAAAGGCTCGTTTCCGGTAGACCAGCAATATTTTCTGGCTTCGTCCTCAAAATTATTAAGCGGCGCGACGATTTTCCGTTTGGTTGAAAACGGGACATTGTCACTGGATAGCCGCCCCGCTGACATCATACCGTGGTGGACAAGCGATAGTACAGATGCGCGTAGCCAGGTTACGCTTGAACAATTATTGTCGTTTACTTCCGGATTTAATGATGGGCCGATAGCCGAGAGCTGCATAACTGACGCTGCGACGACCATGGGTGCCTGTGCGCGGGAATTTTACGATGCCGGAATTGGTACTGTGCCGGGAGATGCGTATTATTACGGCCCAGCCCATTTACAGATCGCCGGGCATATGGCGGAGCTGGCAACAGGCATGACATATGCGCAAATTTTTCAAGCCCAGATCGTTGACGTGTTGGGCCTCAGCAACAATACGGTGTTCGCCTTTCCCAGCACCGCCAATCCGCGTGCATCTGGCGGTGGGCAATCAACGGCTGAAGACTATGCCAAAGTTTTACGCGCCCTTTTGGCGGGAGAGACTGTTACGGATATAAATGCATTCACCCAAGACCGTACCGCTAATGTAGTGTTTGGGTTTCGTCCGGGTGCCACAGGGGTGAGCGGCCGCGACTGGCATTACGGACTTGGTTTTTGGCGGCAATGCGACATTCCCGAGTGGAACAATACGTGCGATGATAACATCATCATCTCCAGCGGCGGTGCATTTGGTTGGCGGCCCTGGATTGATTTTAATAATAATTATTTCGGCCAAATCGCCATGGAGGTCACGTCCGGCACCCACGGCGCCGCAGCCCTGCAACGCCAAATCCAACCCCTGATCGTAACAGCTCTTGCCAAGTTATAGGGACTGGCTTTAGTGTCGGGATTATGGAAAATAAAACATATGATTTGCTCATCATTGGCGGCGGTATTAACGGATGCGGCATTGCGCGTGACGCGGCGGGGCGGGGGTTGTCGGTTTGTTTGGTGGAGAAAAATGATCTGGCGTCTGGTACGTCGTCTAAATCCTCCAAGCTCATTCACGGCGGTTTGCGTTATCTGGAATACGGCGAATTTCGGTTGGTGCGTGAGGCATTGCGTGAACGGGAAACTTTGATGCGGATTGCGCCGCATCTGGTTAGTCCTTTGCGGATTATATTGCCGCACCATAAGGGCCTTAGGCCCAAATGGATGCTTAGGCTTGGCCTGTTTATCTATGACCATCTGGGCGGCGGACGGACATTGCCCGGCACGTCCGTGGTTGATTTACATGCGGGTTCCACCAAGGATGTGTTAAAACCGGAGTTCGAGGCCGGGTTCGAGTTTTCCGATTGCCGGGTTGATGATGCGCGGCTTGTGGTGATGAACGCTTTGGGTGCGCAAAACCGGGGCGCGGAAATTTTGACGCGCAGTAAATGCACGGCGCTCACACATAAGGACAATATCTGGCAAGCGGAGATTAGCGAACACCCCGGCGGTAAAACCCGCACCATCAAAGCCCGTACACTGGTTAATGCATCAGGCATAAGGGTTGACGAGATGGTCGAATTGGCCCTAGGCCAAACGGCTCCAGATCATTTGCGTCTGGTCAAGGGTTCGCACATTGTTACCAAACGTCTGTATCCGGGGCGGCAGCTTTATATGTTTCAAAATCCGGATGGGCGGATTATTTTCGCCATTCCCTATGAACAGGATTTTACCCTGATCGGCACCACGGACGCGCCTTATGAACTTAGCGACGGCCCCATAGAAATATCGGACGCCGAGACGGATTATTTGATCAAAGCCGCCAATGATTATTTTAGTGAACCCATAAGCCGCGATGATATCGTCTGGAACTATGCCGGGGTGCGGCCATTATACGATAACAAAAAAGGCAATGCGTCTGCCGTGACCCGTGATTATGTGTTCGATGTCAAAGACGAAACTACCCCGCCCGTCTTGTCCATATTTGGCGGTAAAATCACCACCTACCGCGAACTGTCCGAACATGCACTGCGCAAGATGGAAAAATACTTCCCCGACTTAGGCCCAAAACAATGGAGAGATTGGACTGCAAGCAAACCGCTACCGGGCGGTGATTTGGGTATGGGGTTTGAAGAATTTGTAAAACTACAAGCGCAGAAATATCCGTTTTTAGCCCCGGAGCATCTCTTGCGTTTGTGCCGCGCTTACGGGACGAGAATGGATCTATGGCTGGAGGGCGCGAAAACGGCGAAAGATATGGGCCAAAATTTTGGCGGTACACTCACCGAACGCGAAGCCAAATATCTCACAAAACATGAATGGGCCAAAACCGCCGAAGACATATTATGGCGGCGCACAAAATGCGGCCTGCACATGAGCAAGGCCGAGCGCGACGGGTTTCGGGATTGGTTTTAATTTAGTTTTTGATTTGTTTCTCGTGTGCGGGTATTTGTACTCAACAATTGACAAGCAGACACAGGATCAATAGCCCTGTGTTTAGGAGGATGTCAGGTGGATAAATTAACTTGCTTAGAAATATGTGCGGGTGCTGGCGGGCAAGCCTTGGGTTTGGAGGGCGCTGGGTTTGAACCACTTGCATTGGTTGAAATTGAAAGTCCTTGCCGTAAAACACTAAAATTGAACCGTCCGAAATGGAATGTGATAGAGGGCGAAGAAAGTGACCTGAAGCAGTTCAGTGCAATACCTTACAAAGGGGTTGATTTGCTAGCAGGAGGGGTCCCATGTCCGCCATTCTCCAAAGCCGGAAAACAACTTGGTAAAGATGATGAAAGAGATTTATTTCCTGAAGCGATTAGGCTTGTTGATGAATGTCGACCCAAGGCGGTCATGCTCGAAAATGTTCGTGGATTTTTGGATGCGAGGTTTTATAAGTACAGAGAAGATTTAACAAACCAGCTGAAAAAGCTAGGTTACGTTGTTGAATGGAAGTTGTTAAACTCTAGCGATTACGGTGTTTCGCAATTGAGGCCTCGCGCTGTTATAATTGCACTTAGAAAAGATTTAGTTGATACATTTACTTGGCCAGTACCACAAAGTTCGCCAAAAACTGTTGGTGCTTTATTACATGACCTTATGGCGGCAGATGGATGGCATGGCGCTCTTGAATGGGCGGGGATAGCAAATGCCATTGCGCCTACTTTAGTGGGGGGGTCGAAAAAACACGGAGGCCCGGATTTAGGCCCGACACGCGCTAAACAAGCTTGGGCTAAACTTGGAGTCGACGGGATGGGCATAGCCTATGAACCGCCCGCGCAGGACTTTATAGGGATGCCGCGCCTGACAATTCCTATGGCTGCTAGAGTACAGGGCTTTCCTGATAGTTGGCAATTTTTTGGTAAAAAAACGCCTGCCTATAGACAGATAGGTAATGCATTTCCCCCACCCGTAGCCGAAGCTGTTGCAAAGCAACTTGCATCATGTTTGCGGCAAAGGCGCATATACTCACTGGCTGTTTGAAGGTTGATTTATGGCAAGAAAAATAGGAGCTAGAACCAAGCTAAGAGAATACTTTTTAAATAATATTGGCAAGGTGATGGGAAGTGAGGAGCTTCGGGAAGTAGCTGGCGGGATTACGGAGTGGGCTCGACGCGTTCGGGAATTAAGGAATGAAGAGGGGTATAAAATACTAACCCACAACGATTTGCACGAACTTAAGCTTGGGCAATATTTATTGCAAGACGCCACGCCGGCTCCAGCTTTTAAGAGAGATATATCAAAAGAAACTCGTGCGTTTGTGTTGGACCGAAACGGCTTTACATGTCAGATGTGTGGTGCGGTTGCGGGTGAAAACCATCCGTATGATCTCAATCGGAAAACGCGTTTACATATTGGGCATATCATAGATAAGACACAGGGCGGTTCAGATGAATCTTCAAATTTAAGAGCGCTTTGTTCCGTTTGTAATGAGGGAGCGTCCAATCTAACGCTAGAGCGACCCTCTGCCCAAAAACTCCTCATTCAAATTCGAAGAGCCAAAGGAGAAGATCAGTTGGCGGTACTGGATTGGCTACGCTCTAAATTTCCCGAAAGTTGATAGTAAGAAATATAGTTCTTGCTTTGTTCTTTGGTGCGTGGTATGCATCCCCTACGGGAGATTATTATGGGTGCTAGAATTTCTACGGTTGCGTTTGTTGGGGCTGAGGCCCGGCTTGTGGATGTACAGGTTCAGGTCGCGCCGGGGCGGCAAGCTTTTAATATTGTAGGGCTGGCTGATAAAGCCGTTGCCGAAAGCAAAGAACGGGTTATCGCCACCTTTGCTGCTATGGGGCTAAAACTTCCTTATAAGCGTATTGTGATCAATCTTGCCCCTGCCGACATGCCCAAGGCTGGCGCTCATTATGATTTGCCTATTATGTTGGCGTTGATGGCTATGCTGGGCGCAGTGCCTGAGGATGCGTTGGACGGATATGCGGCCATTGGGGAATTGTCCCTGGACGGAAGCATTACCGGCGTGCCCGGTGCTTTGCCTGCCGCCATGTGTGTCAGTGCTAATGATTTGGGGTTAATATGCCCCGACGCTAACGGCCCCGAAGCGGCCTGGGCCGGGGATTTATCCGTTTTGGCGCCCAAGAATTTAATCCAGCTTCTCAATCATTTTAAAGGTACGCAGGTTTTATCGCGGCCAGAGCCCGGCGAATTACTCGACGTTGTCAACCCGCTGGACATGCGTGATGTACGCGGGCAGGAAACCGCAAAACGGGCTTTGGAAGTGGCGGCGGCTGGCGGGCATAATATGCTGATGGTTGGGCCGCCGGGTTCAGGTAAATCTATGCTGGCGGCGCGCATGGCAGGTATATTACCGCCGCTTTCAGCCCATGAATTGCTCGATGTGTCCATGATCCATTCCGTAGCGGGACTGCTGGAGCGCGGGCAATTATCCAGAGCGCGACCGTTTCGTAGTCCGCATCATTCGGCTTCAATGGCGGCTATGGTTGGCGGCGGTGTTAAAGCCAAGCCGGGCGAGGCGTCTTTGGCCCATAGGGGTGTATTATTTTTGGATGAATTGCCCGAATTTTCGCCGCAAGTATTGGACAGCTTGCGCCAGCCTTTGGAGGTCGGCGAAATCAATGTGGCCAGGGTCAATGCCCATGTGACATATCCGGCCCGTTTTCAGCTAATTTCTGCTATGAACCCGTGCCGCTGCGGGGGCGCAGGTGGTGCGGACGGTATTGCTTGTAGGCGCGGGCCGCGCTGTGCGGCGGATTATGAGGGCAGGATATCGGGGCCATTCATGGACAGGATTGATATTCAAATTGATGTACCAGCTGTAACACCAGCCGATTTGGCTCTGCCGCCGTCCAAGGACGGAACACACGAAGTAGCGGCGCGGGTATTGGCAGCACGTCAGATGGCCGAAGTCCGTAACGGCGGCTGTACCAATGCGGAATTATCTACTGCTCAGTTGGATCATGTGGCCGTGCCAGAACGCGACGGCATGGCATTGTTGCAAAAAGCGGCGGAGACGCTTGGCTTAACAGCGCGGGGTTATCACCGGGTTTTACGGGTTGCCCGCACCTTAGCGGATTTAGACGCTACGGAAACCATCAAACGCCTGCATATCGCCGAAGCTTTGGCCCACAGACGTGGGCGCAAGCCTGTTGCTCAAACTGGCTTTAGGTCCAGTAAGGTATACCCCAAACCTGTTAGGTAGTCGTTCATTTGCTATTTTTACCATTTCGTAACTTGAGAACTTGTCGTAATTCGGCTATATTGGTGCAGAGAGAGGGTGTTTTACAGGAGATTACCCCATGCCCATTATGCAAATTATGAGAGACAGTATGACCAAACCCGGTGTTTTAAAAAAAATAGTTCTTGTCGCTAGCGCCCTGGCGTTAACGGCATGCGCCACTGCTACCCCGTACCAACCATCGGCAAAAACAAACCTGCGCAACGGATTTTCCGAATTACAGATCGAAAATGATCGGGTTAAAGTGACCTTTGACGGCAATTCAATGACGGACCGTCAAACCGTCGAGACATATTTGCTTTACCGTTCGGCTGAACTCACCAAAGCTGCTGGCTATGACTATTTCACATTGACGGAACGGGCGACGGATAAAAACACCCGAATACAGGACACTGGCTTCCGGGATCCTTATTACGGTCTGTTCAGCTATTCTTATTTCCACCCTGGACGTGGCTGGAGCGGTCTTTATCACCGCCCATATTATCACTCTTTCTTTCGTTCAAGCAGATCACATTTTGGTGGGCGCTTTGGACGTTACAGGCCATTTAATGACAGTTGGGGACGCGGGTTTGACTACCGCGAAATCACCCGTTACCGCGCCAGTGCGGAAGTGAAGTTTGGACGTGGGACAAAGCCGACAGATGCCAATAATGCATTTAGTGCTCAGGAGGTTTTAAATAATCTTGGGGATAAAATTGTCTATCCGGAAATTAAAGAAGCCAAAAACTAAAGCACAATACATCATTCGGCGGGTTTGACCTTATCTGGTTTTATTAAGCCCTCAAGCCCGTCAATGCTTTGTGCGTTTCTGTCATAACGATGCGCCTTAAAATCTTCGGGGTTGCGGTTTAGATGGGTTCTACGTAATTGATCACGTTCGCCCGTAAAGTCGTAAAACGGAACGCCAAAACCACAGCTGTCCATAATGCGGGTGATGTTAATTTTAATGACCGAACGCACACGGGGTTCGGGTGGGAACAATTTGCATAAATCGCCAAAACCAGGATCGTCAAAACTTACTGCCTCACCGCGACCATAAAGCCGTAAAATATTGGCCTTACCTTCAAAAGCGCAAAACATAATGGTGATGCGCCCGTTTTCTTTGAGATGTGCAAGCGTTTCAATCCCTGAACCCCCTAAATCGAGATATGCAACGGTCAAGGGGTTAATGACGGCAAAGCTGTCATAGCCTTTTGGCGAAACGTTGACATGGCCGTCCTCGCCTAGCGGCGCGGTGGCAACAAAGAACATCTTCTGCGCTTTGATAAAAGCTATAAGTCTGTCGTCAAGATGGTCATATGTCCTACTCATCACATAATACCGCTGGAGCGCCCACCAACCTTGCCGACCACCGCATCGCCAACAAATGGATTGGAGCGGCGTTCTTCGCCGAACGTGCTCATGGGGCCGTGGCCGGGGATGAAGCGCATATCGTCGCCCAGCGGCCAGAGTTTTTTTGTTATGCTTTCTACCAATTGCTCAGGGTTGCTCTTGGGGAAATCAGTGCGACCGACCGAACCCTTAAATATAACATCCCCGACAAAGGCGATTTTCATGTCCTGATTATAAATCACCACATGGCCCGGCGTGTGTCCAGGGCAATGGGCAACGCCAAATTTTACACCGCCCAGTTCAAGCACATCTCCGTCCTTGAGATATCGGTCAGGCATACAATTTCGCCCCATGCCTTTCTGGCCGTATTTCTCCCAGTCGGCAGATATTTGATCCATCCAGAATTGGTCATCCTTGTGGGGGCCGATGATAGGAACATCCAGGGCTTCTTTAACATCCTCCGCGCCGCCTGCATGATCCAAATGCCCGTGGGTCAGCCAAATTTCTTTGAGTTTAACGCCATGCATTTCTACGCCGTGCAAGATTTTTTCGGCGTCACCACCAGGATCGACCAAAACGCCGTGCATGGTTTTTTTGTCCCACATCAAAGAGCAGTTTTGTTGAAATGGGGTAACGGGAATAATACGAAGGTCGAGTGTGTTGTCGCTCATGGGGCGTCCTTATGCGGCTTTTTCAACTTCAAGCATAGACCATGCTACCGCAAACTCAAATCTGTAATTATAAGAAACGCTTTATGCTATTGCATAAGGCGCAGTTTTAGCAGGTTTTGACCAATGTCACTGAACGTTTGCTTTAGCGCTGCGCTATTGCTGGCATCATAGAACATGGACGGGTCAGTGGCACAGTTTCTCATCAGGTTAATCGGCGCGGTATCTGAAATATCATAGGCAATTGTATAAACATCAATATTGCCTATTCCAACACCAGCTATAACCAAAAATAGGCTAACGGCAAAAATTATGGCAGTATTGCATCCAGCAATGCGGTCACTTGCGGGCTTTGCCAGTCTACTTCACCAGGGATGCGGGCAATTTCCCGACCATTTGGGGCGTAAAAAATACTAATGGGCAGGCCTTGCACACCGACTTTGGTGCTGATGCTTAATGTTGGATCAATATAGAGCCCTAAGTTTTCAATCCCAGTCTTTTTATAAAAACTTGCCGCATCATCAATATGCCTGTCCATACTGACGGCGATGACGACAAAACTATCCCCGCCGTGCTCCGCTTGTAAAGCGTCAAGGCTAGGAATTTCTGCTACACACGGCGCACACCACGTGGCCCAGACATTGAGCAAAACGGCTTTGCCGCGAAAATCCACCAAGCTGACATCCTTGCCGTTCGCGTTCTTAAATGTCATGGACGGCATGGGCGGCGGTGTTTCCAAAACCACCATTTTTTTAAGGCTTCCTTTGGCAAATCGGACTAGGGATGGTTTTTTTGTTACAGAGCAGGATTGCACGATGACGAAAACACTGGCAATAACAGCAAGCGCCAACATCAAGCGCAAGATAATTGCGTATTTTTTTGGTATGGTGCCGGATTTATGAGGAACTGACATGACAAAAACACCTAAAGGGCAAAAAATGTGGGGTGGTCGGTTTTCTGACAAACCTTCGGACATTATGCAAGCGATCAATGTATCTATTTCCTTTGACAAGCGTATGGCCGAGCAAGATGTGCGCGGCTCCAAAGCCCATGCAAATATGCTGGCGGTTCAGGGCATCATAGCCGACACGGATAATGCCGCTATACAGGTGGGTCTGGACGATGTTTTAGGCGAAATCAAAGACGACACATTTCCCTACCGCGACGGGTTTGAAGACATTCATTTGAACATTGAAGCCAGACTGACAGAATTGATCGGCGAAACGGCGGGGCGGTTGCACACGGCCCGTTCGCGCAACGATCAGGTTGCAACGGATTTCAGGCTTTGGGTGCGCGATAGGCTGGACGGATTTGATGGGGCGCTGGCTGATTTGCAGAGGGCATTGCTGGGACAGGCAGGGAAAACCGCCGACATGTTAATGCCGGGTTTTACCCATCTCCAAGTAGCTCAGCCCGTGACCTTTGGCCATCATATGTTGGCCTATGTGGAAATGTTCGCCCGCGATAGGGCCCGGTTTGCGGATTGCAAATCCCGTCTGAATGAAAGCCCATTAGGGGCGGCGGCCTTAGCGGGGACACCTTACCCGATCGACCGTGAAATGACGTCGGATGCACTTGGATTTTCGCGCCCTATGGCCAACTCCCTTGATGCGGTCTCGGCCCGGGACTTTGCTCTCGAAGCCTTGTCATGTACCAGCATTTGCGCAACCCATTTGTCACGCCTGGCCGAGGAAATGGTATTGTGGACATCGACCCAGTTTGGGTTTGTCACCTTGTCTGACAAATTTACCACCGGTTCGTCCATCATGCCGCAAAAGCGCAATCCGGACGCGGCCGAATTGGTACGGGCTAAAACCGGGTGTATTACCGGGGCGCTGGTTTCCCTGACCATGGTGATGAAAGGGCTTCCGTTAGCCTATTCCAAAGATATGCAAGAAGATAAAAAGCCCGTGTTTGATGCGTTTGACGCATTGGCATTGGCAATAGCGGCTATGACCGGCATGTCGGCGGACATGAATCCAAACGCCAATAGCATGGCCAAAGCAGCAGGCGCCGCATATTCCACCGCCACCGATTTGGCTGATTGGTTGGTTCGTGAACTGGGCCTGCCGTTCAGGCAAGCCCATCATGCTACAGGCGAGATTGTTGCGCTGGCGGAAGACCGGGGCAAGGCATTGCACGAGCTGTCTCTTGAGGCCATGCAAAAGGTTTTACCGCAAATAAACGAGGGTGTTTTTGACGTACTGAGCCCAAAAAACTCAGTGGCCAGCCGCACCTCTTTCGGCGGCACCGCGCCGGATAATGTTCGCGCTCAGATCAAAGTGTGGCAGGAGCGTCTTGGCGGATAAAAGTAAAATAATGAGGCGTTCGTCCCTCGCGCAAAGCCTTGGCTTCATAGCGAGTTGACGGCCATCCGTTATAGGGCGTCTGCCAGTCGGCAGCACTTTCAGCGCTCCAGGCAAAGCCGCCATGCTTCAAAATACGCGCCAAGGCCCAATCTATATAGGACGGAATATCACTGGCGAAATGCAGTTCTTTGCCGGGTTTTAGGATACGGTGAAACTCGGTTATTAAATCTTGTTTGATCAAGCGGCGTTTATAATGGCGAGGTTTGGGCCAGGGATCGGGGTAGAGAATATCAATATGTGCAATACTGGTGTCTGGAATTTTTTCCAAAAATTGCCAGACATCACCGTGATGCAAGCGGATGTTGGTCAGGCTCGATTTTTCAATGCCGACCATAGCTTTAGCGATACCATTGAGAAACGGCTCAACACCAATAAACCCGGTATCCGGGTTCTCAAGTGCACGGTGCAATAAATGTTCCGCGCCACCAAACCCAATTTCCAGCCGGACGCTCTTATAATGCTCCAACCCGGCCAATGGGTTTTTCATATCAAGAGCAATGTTCGGCAGTTTGTCCGTCACCAGCCCGGCTTGATAACGGCTGAGCGGTTTACCTTTAGCCCGACCCCATAACCGACGGTACGGCCTTGATATATCTTTCGTCATAGGATTCCCGTTATAAAGAATTTAGGGCATAAAAAACCCTGCGCAGACATAGCAACGCAGGGCTTTTAATTCAATATCTGTAAAGTCTACAGAATATTTACAAAAAACTTAGTCCTGGTCTTCTGCCATAGCACGGGCCAATTCGAGAATTTGGCGGCGCACCGCTTTGTTCTTGATTTTGGATACGGCCATAGCCAGAGATACACCATCGTTGGAATTGATAAAATCATAAACCACTGGTGTCTGATCGCCTTCGGCAAATTCGCTGGACGGTGCATTTTCGCCGAGACCTTCGTAGAAAAAAGCTACTGGAACGTCGAGAACCTGTGACATCCGCCAGAGACGTGATGCACCCACACGGTTTGCCCCGCGTTCGTATTTCTGAACTTGCTGGAAAGTTACGCCAAGCTGATTGCCCAATTTTTCCTGGCTCATTTTCATAACTTGGCGGCGTAGCCTTACGCGTGTGCCGACATGTATATCTACCGGGTTTGGGGACCTCGGTGCGTGTTGTGATTTCATGGTTTCATCCCTTTGTGGTTGTCTTTCTCGTTTAAGTTTATAGACCATTTCGCGCCCCTAATACGCTTGCGGCCCAGATTATACATAGTTTCGCATTATATGCAGCTAACGCGCCCTGTGCATACCTACTTTACACCCTATTAGCAGAAAGGCAATGAGCAAGAACATTCTATAATTAGTTGTATAATTGTAAAAAGTTCGCGTAAGGGGTTGTGGTAATAGTGTGTCAATGACCCCTTGTTCACCGACGCCCAGTTGATTTAATTGCCGCCCATAAGGGTCTATGGCGCCGGAAATTCCCCCCGAGGTCGCGCGAATGACCGGCAAACCCTGTTCTATCGCCCTATAACGAGCTTGATTTATGTGTTGACGCGGCCCTGAGGAATTTCCGTACCAGCTATCATTGGATAAATTTAAAATCCAATTTGGCTTTTGCGCATTCTCTGGACGGTTTTTTTGCGTAAACCCAGGAAAAATAATCTCATAACAAATCTGGATGCTGACGGCCGGTAGTCCCGGCAAGTGCGGCATAACGCCACTACTGCCCGGTGTCATGGATTCCAGGGCCGATGAAAGACTGCGAAAACCCAATTTTTCCAACAGGCCACGACCAGGAATAAACTCCCCGAACGGCACCAGTTTTTGCTTGTCATAATAAGCCGTGTATTGGGGCGGTGCGCCTGCTTTGAAGCTGACGGCGGCGGCGGAATTGTAATAGTTGGGTTTGGGTTTATCTTGGCGGTTTTCGACCCGTAAAGTTTGGGTGACAAAGACGGGCGGTGCACCAGTCCCAGAGCTAGTACCGGACAATGCCATTTGCTCAATTGCAGCCATCAAAATTGGGTCTTCAAATATCAAGCCCGGCACCGCGCCCTCCGGCCAGATAATATGGGTGACATCTTCAAATCCCGCACTGCGGGATAATTGCAAGTAGGTATTGACGGTCTGCACATATTTATTCGGATCAAACTTGTCGCGCTGGGGGATGTTGGCGTGGACAATGCGTAATTTCACCCCGTCTACATATTTGATATCAGCCTGGCTCAATCGCCAAGAGCCGTAGCCGAAGCTTAAAGCTACAACGCCAAGCCAGAGAACTAATGGTACGTATTTTTTTGGGCTGGCAATCCACAATGCTGTAGCGGCGGACAGAAAAAACACCAAAGCTGTTAATCCGTATATTCCGACGATGGACGCGGTTTGCGAAACTGGTTTTCCGGCGGCAAATATATAACCCGGCAGGTTCCACGGAAAGCCGCTGAAGATATGACCCCGGGCAAACTCAACAATAAAAAATACACTGGCAAATATGCCAGCACTCCAAAGGGATGTGCGCTTTACACCACAAAGACGCACATAAGCGAGACCGCCGATCGCCCAAAATAAGGCCAGCCCCGCACACAAGCCTAATATGGCAAAGGGCATGAGGGGGATAAACTCCGGGCCGCGTGCGACAAATGCTGATCCAATCCAGTACAGCCCGGCGACAAAATACCCCAGTGCGAAAGAGAACCCGCACCAAAACCCCCGCCGTAAAGGTTTGGCGCGTAAACGGGCCGCGTCCAGGCGCAACATAAACAAGGCGAAGCAAAGGATTGTCACGGGCCACAGATAAAATGGTGCATGGCCTAAAACGGCGGTCGCGCCAAGCCCGATATTGAGCGCAAACCCTCGCCAACCAGTTGCAGCAACGAATCGGTTGATGGGTGTGCGCACGGTCTATTTCTCTTTGGGCTCGGGCGCTTTGGCCTGTTTGCTTGCGCTTTGCCGCAGCCGCACACGTTTAATCCGTCTGGGGTCGGCTTCCAAAATCTCAAACTCCAGGCCAATAGAGGTTCGAATTATTTCCCCGCGCTCAGGGATGCGACCGGTCAGTGAAAACACCAGCCCGCCCAAAGTATCGACTTCTTCGTCCTGTTCGGGTGTGGCTATGTCGCGGCCATATACGGCTTCGAAATCTTCTATATCAGCACGGGCATCGGCTTCCCAATAGGTCTGTCCGGTTTTGTCTTTAAGGGTGCGGATTTCCGGCTCGCCGTCGTCGTGCTCGTCTTCAATGTCACCAACGATCTCTTCGATAATGTCTTCCAAAGTCACCAGCCCGTCCGTGCCACCATATTCATCAACAACAATGGCCATATGTACCCGCGACGCCTGCATTTTTTTGAGCAGGGCATCGGCAGCCATAGACGGCGGCACAAACAAGACCGGACGTTTTATCTTGTTGATAATTTCTTTGGTTTCATAAGATTTCGTATTTTGGTTTGGAGCTTGAGGGCTGATAAATGGCCCGATAAAGCCGACCAAATCCTTAACATGTACAAACCCGGTGGGTTCGTCCAAAGTTTCCTTGTAAACAGGCAAACGCGAGTGTCCTGCGTCAATAAAGCTCTGGGTCAATTTTTCTAAAGACAGATCGTCTGCCACTGCAATGATTTCGGCACGAGGCACCATTACGTCTTCAACTCGCAAGCTGTGGAAGTTCTCCGCAGCATGTACTAGCACCTTACGGTCTTCACCGCGCTGGGAATTGCTACCTGTTTGTCTGTTGCCAAACAAGCGGCCTAGAAATTTTTTGGGTGTGGTCTGTTCGTTCACGAGGCATCCTTAGCATAAGGGTTGGCGATTCCCAAGTGCTCCAGCACATTTATTTCTAATGCTTCCATAGCTTCGGCTTCCTCGTTGTTTTGATGGTCTAGACCTTGTAGGTGTAAATAACCGTGGATGATCAGGTGGGTGGTGTGGTCGGCCAAAGATATGCCGCGCTCATTCGCCTCACGCTCAATCGTTTCAAAAGCCAAAACAATGTCTCCCAACACGGGAAGAACAAGTGCACACACCGTGTTTTGCGTGGGAAAAGACAGCACATTGGTGGACTTGTCTTGCTCCCGGTAATCCCGGTTTAAGTTGCGCATATGTTCATCGCTGGTGAACAGCAGGCTGATTTCTGAAAACGGTTGCGGCATATGTTCTGACATTGCGGCAGACACTGCGGCTTTAACGAGGGCATTCAGTTCAGACATAATCTGCCATTGGGCATCGCGTATATCAGTATCTATGTCTATATTATCTACGGAAAATGTCGCCATTTATTTGTTTCGCGCATCCTTGTCATAAGCCTTGACAATTTTACCAACCAAAGGATGGCGCACCACATCATCCGCGTCAAATTCTATGGTTTTGATGCCCTCAATATTTCCTAATATGGACAAAGCATGGGTCAAGCCGGACGGTTGACTGCCCGGAAGGTCGCTTTGGCTCGGGTCGCCCGTGACCGCATAGGCGGCGTTTTCACCGAGCCTGGTAAGCGCCATTTTCATCTGCGCCACCGTCGCATTTTGCGCTTCGTCGATCACGACAAATGCGTCCGAGAGCGTACGGCCGCGCATGAAAGCTAGAGGCGCGACTTCGATCTCGCCCGATGCTTTGCGGCGCTCGACCTGATCAGCGCCCAAAACCATATTAAGTGCATCCCATATGGGCAGTAAATACGGATCGATTTTCTCCATCAAATCTCCCGGTAAAAACCCGAGCTTTTCTCCGGCTTCCACCGCAGGACGACACGCAATAAACCGCTTGACCTCGCCCCGTGCCAGCATAGACGCACCGTAAGCCGTGGCCAAAAAAGTTTTGCCCGTTCCCGCCGGGCCAACACCAAATGTAATGGTATTTTTGCTCATGGCGGTGATGAAATCTTCCTGATGTTTGGTCTTGGCAATGATCGGCTTGCGGCGCGGTACCGGGATGACGGCGCTCATCTTGCCGTGAGCGGCACTGCCGTTGCTGATACCGCGTATCAGGCTTTCTATGTCCGAGCGGCTACACGGCCAACCTTTTTCCAGGCGGGTGTATATTTCCTTGATCACATTTGTGGCATTGGCCCGCGCCTTGCTGTTGCCGTTAATGGTGATGCTGGCTCCTGGAGCTTCAAGGTAAACATCAAAGGCTTGCTCAATCAATGCCAGATTGGCATGGCCAGGCCCGGCAAGTTCGCGCACTAAATCGGTGTCGCCAAATTCAAGTATTTCTGTCTTGCCCCTAGCCATCTGATAAAATCCCGCGTAGGGAATTCTGCCCTGCATCAGTGATCTCAACGGATACTATGTTGCCGATTAAATTCTCATCACCAATAAAATGCGTGCCTTGTAAATAGGGTGCGCGGCCGAACAATTCATTTTCGCCGCGCCCGGTGCCTTCAATCAATACGGACAATGTTTTGCCAATCAGGCTTTGGTTAAAGGCCAATTGTTGGGCCGTGAGCAGCTTTTGCAAGCGGGCCAGGCGTTCGGATTTTACGTCTTCTGGCACTTGTCCGGGCATGGCCGCGCCGGGCGTGCCGGGGCGGGGCGAGTATTTAAAACTAAAGGAGGACGCAAAGCCGATTTCTTCGACCGCCTCTAATGTGCGTTTGAAATCCAGTTCGCTTTCGCCTGGAAAGCCAACGATAAAATCCGACGACAAAGCCAATTCCGGTTTTGCAGCACGTATTTTTGCTACCAGCTTCTTAAACTCGGCATATGTGTGGTCTCTATTCATAGCCTTGAGGATGCGGTCGCTGCCTGCTTGTAAAGGCAAATGTAAATAAGGCATCAAGGCCGGCTCGTCCCTGTGCACCTCAATCAATGCATCGTCCATATCGCGGGGGTGGGATGTAGTATAACGTAGCCTGTCCAGCCCACCGATTTTTGCGAGATGTTTGATCAGTTGGCCAAGACCCCAGCTTTCGTCCGCTTCTAATTTCGGCGCGGCACCGTGATAGGCATTGACATTTTGGCCGAGCAAAGTGATTTCGCGCACGCCTTGGGCCACTAATGACCTTGCTTCGGCGACGATCTGGTCTACGGGGCGAGAAAACTCCGCACCGCGTGTATAGGGGACGACGCAAAATGTGCAAAACTTGTCACAGCCCTCCTGGATGGTGAGAAATGCGGTCGGGCCGTCAACCGTGCGCGTCTGCGGCATTAGGTCGAATTTTTCCTGGGTGTCGAAATCTGTCTCCAGCCGCTCGCCCAGCTTGCGGCTGACCCTGGCGATCATTTCGGGCAGCTTGTGATAGCTTTGCGGGCCAAGCACCAAATCCACCACGGGCGCACGGCGCATAATTTCCTCGCCTTCGGCTTGGGCCACACATCCAGCCACGGCGACTTTCATCTTGCCGCCGGATTTTTCTTTCAATTTACGAATGCGCCCCAATTCCGAATAAACTTTCTCCGCCGCCTTTTCGCGAATATGACAAGTGTTCAGCACCACCAAATCGGCACCGTCCGGGCTGTCAACGGGTGTATAGCCCACAGGCGCAAGCACATCACGCATGCGCTCACTGTCATAAACATTCATCTGACAGCCGTAAGTTTTTATGAAAAGTTTCTTGGTGTTCGCGGTTTTACTTTCGGATTGACCCGATTTTGTCGTTTCCGCTAATGTCTGGTGGCCCATAAGCCATATATCCTGTAAAAGCCTGTATAAAGCCTAAAACGGTAGCTTTAGCAAGGGGTTTTGGCCGTGTTTGCAGGGGTATCGCATGAACGTATTTTTTTATATACCCCTTACCTCCCGCCCCGCTCTTACCCGCGCAGGCGGGTATCCATCTTGAAATCCCGACTGGATACCCGCCTGCGCGGGT
>JAESQN010000003.1 GCA_016765135.1 Robiginitomaculum sp. | reverse complement strand
TTTTTAAATTTTCAATAATGAGTAAATTATTTTTTATTTCAATTTTCATTTTATTCTCCTCTTCCTTATATTCTCAAAATATTAACGGAAAGATTGTAGATAGCTTAAACGTTGCTATTCCATATACAAATATTGGTGTTATGGATCAAAATGTTGGAACTGTATCTGACGAAAATGGTAACTTTAGTTTGAATCTAATGAATTTAAATCCAGATTTTAAAATTATGATATCCAATATAGGCTATAAAACTAAAAAATATTCGATAGAGGATTTCATAAACGTAATAAATAGCAAAAAACAAATAGTATTAGAAGAAAAATACTATAACCTAGAAGAAGTAACTATATATTCAAAAGGATTAAAAAGTCATATTTTAGGTAACAAAACAACTTCTTCTCTTATAGAAGCGGGTTTTAAAAATAATTCTTTAGGTAGTGAAGTTGGTATCAAAATAAAAATAAAACACAAGCCAACATACATTGACTCATTTAACTTTTTTATTACATCGAGTAAATATGATTCTCTTTTTTTTAGATTAAATATATATTCTATAAAGAACAATATGCCTTACCAAAATTTACTTTCTAAAAATATATTTTTTTCAACAGATATAAAAAAAGGTAAAGTCTCAATTGATTTATCAAAATATAATATAATTATTTATCAAGATGTAATAATTACAATTGAGTATGTTAAAGAACTTGGAAAAGGAGGCTTAAACTTTTCAGGAGGTTTATTTGGTAATAAACTTTATCATAGACAAACCTCTTTCAGCGAATGGAAAAAAACAGGAACTGTAAGCCTTGGTTTTAACGTTAATGTGAGATATTAAAAAAAGTCGAGTAGGTAAAGGGGAATTTCACCCCTAAACCTCTCACAGAACCGTACGTGAACCTCTCGATTCATACGGCTCTTCTTAACCAAGTCGCTACGGACAAAAACCCTCGTATTGCCAATGTTCAAATAAATTAGGATAGCTTTTTGCTATGCCTTGTAAATATTTGTAGGCAAAATACCAATGTTTTCGCCTAAACCTACGGTACTTGTTGCGTACCCATTTAGTCAATCGAACGTGCAGTACTTTGAATAATCTTCGCATTGCAGATTTTCGGAACTTGCCATAATAGTTGAGCCATCCTCGTATTTTAAGTTTCAGTAAACTGGCTATCTTACTTATTGGGAAATGTACCCAGCGATGAAATTTCATCTTTTGCAATTCTTCCGTTATTCTACTGATACTCTTTTGACTGATGGCAGGGGAAAAACCCATTCGCATTTTTCCGCCCTTTTTCTCCATTCGTGACTTAAAGGTAAGCCCTAAAAAATCAAACTTCTGATACCTCGCTTTAAAAGGAGGTTGGCGTTTTTGATTTCTTCGGCAATAAACTATTTTAGATTTCTTTCGGTTTAATTCCAATTTACATTCTCTAAAACGCTCTTTTATTGCTTCTAATAATCGCAACGCTTCCTTGATATTTTTGCAATGAACTATAATGTCATCTGCATATCTCTCAAAGGGATTGTCTGGATTTCTTTGAGTTATCCATTTATCAAACACTATATCCATAAAGATATTGGCAAGTACAGGGCTAATTACTCCGCCTTGTGGTGTGCCTTTTCCTTGTGGATGTTTGATGGTTCCATCTTGTAACGCCACAGGTGCATTGAGCCAACGTTCTACATACAATAAAATGTGTTTCTCTTGTGTGTAGTACCGAACTGCTTTTAATAGCAAATCGTGGTCTATATTGTCGAAAAAGCCTTTTATATCCAAATCAATGACCCAACTGTATTTCATACAATTAATTCGGCATTGTTCGATAGCTTGGTGTGCCGATTTATTTGGGCGATAACCAAAACTATTGGGATTAAAATGCTGTTCTACTTTACTTTCCAACTCGGTGGCTATGACCTGTTGTGCTACCCTATCTACAATGGTAGGTATGCCCAAAGGTCGCATTTCTCCATTGCCTTTGGGAATTAAAACTTGGCGTACAGGTTTGGGGAAATAGCTGCCACTTGTCATTCTATTCCATAAAGGGTATAGATATTTTCGTGGGTTTGCATTTACCGTTTCAATGGTAATACCATCTACTCCTGAACTGCCTTTGTTGGCTTTTACTCTTCTAAAAGCCTCGTTTACTTGCAACCTTGTTATGGGTTGCGACTTGTGTTCCTTATTAAAAATCATCCTTAAATTTTATTTAAGTTGTTATACAATAAATGAACTTGTTAAGTGAAGTCCTTCGCTTGTAGGGGCGTTACTCCTACTCTCTTGGGTATATTCGCTACTACGACTTCATCCGCCCCAATACAAAACTTCGCTACTTTCCTACTTTTCCCTTTGGGATTCTTGTAGTTTTTGCTTATCATTTTTGTATTGGTTCTCCTGTTCCATTATTGAGCCTAGATATAGGTCTTGCCCTCTTAATACCGTATGCCGTGCAGCCAGTTAACAGGGTGTCCGCTACACTTCGTCTCGCAGGGTCGCTCTCCCCTTTGATTTTGACATAATAAAAGTTATTTTCGACACGTCTTCGATGGGTTCGCTTGCGCTCAACTCCTATATCCGCACCATACAACTAATAACCATATCTACCTCTCAGCAGACAGGCAAAAGGCTTTAGTGCTTTAACCTTGACGCTCAATACCATTGCATTAACAACAGCACCTCAAGGCGGTTTAGAAAATATGCCTGTACATCTTATCTGATAGTCCAATTCTTTGCAAATACTCCATCTGTGAGTCTTCTAATCTTATCTACGCATAGGGATTAGCTCGTTTCAGTTTCTCTAACAAAGCCTATCATCTCAATAATAGTTATGTTTCCATTTCAAAGAACTTAATCTATATTTGTACCCTTGGAAACGCAGGACACACAACGTTTTACAACACCGTGTATAGTTCATTGCTTCTGAATTTCCTATCGGAAATTCCTCGCATTTTTACTATCTTGGTTTCTTAATCTGAAAATCCTGTCGGATTTTCACGCAACGAAACCATACACATAAACGTTGGGCATAATATGAGAAAATATGATACATAAAATACAGACAGTTAGTCAAGGACACAAAATCACATTTGCAACAACTTGCCCACATTGCGGAAATAATGGAACATTTCAAAATATTTTTGGACAAGACACTTTTGAAACTAACTACAATCTTTGGTATGGTTCGAGGAGATGTCCAAACCCAAAGTGTAATGGGCATATATTCTTTATCTCTGATTCTGGTGGAAATCTGATGAAAACATACCCTTCATTAAAAATCACATTTGATAGTGAAAGAATACCTGATAGAATTAAACATACATTTGATGAAGCCCTTACTTGTCACGGGAATAATTGTTTTATTGCCTCTGCAATTATGATTAGAAAAACGCTTGAAGAGATATGTTTAGACAAAAAAACAGAAGGCAAAAATCTTTTCAAACGAATAGAAAATCTAAAGTCTAAAATAGTTTTACCTCAAGAATTAATTAGTGGAATGCAAGAATTAAGATTATTAGGGAATGATGCCGCTCACATTGAAGCAAATACGTTTGAACAAGTTGGAAAAGAAGAACTTGAAATATCTATTGACTTTACAAAAGAAATACTAAAAGCGGTTTATCAGTATGAAAGTTTACTCGAAAAATTAAGAAGTTTAAAAAAAGATAAATAATCCAAAAGATAAATATTATGGCAAAAGAAACTGTAAACTTAGGTACTATAAATTTAGACAACTTACCTCAAAGAAAATCTGTGTATGCAATTTTTGCACAGTCCAAAGAATCCTCAAAGCCTATTAATTGTCGGTATGTTGGGGAGACTGATAATCTTGAAGAAAGAACAAAGGCTCATTTAGCAGAAAGCGAACAAAATGAATGTTTAAAAAAGTTTATGCAGTCTGACAAGACAAAATTAATGATATATGAATTACTGCCTAATTCTGATAAAGACGAAAGATTACAAAAGGAAAAAGATTGGATAATTGATTATAAACCTGAATGCAATAAATAAATACTATGCCCAACAATGGCTATAGTTAATACGGGTTTTGGTGCTTAACCCAAAGTGTAGTGCCTTAAATAAAGTCCGCAAAATTTTCAATTTTGAGTGTCTATTAAATAAAGAAAAAATTAAAAATTTGGCTAAGTGCAAGTCCGAAAGTTCAGTTCTCTGAATTCCCGTACTAACCATAGCCGAGACGTTGCCAGTAATACAAAAAAAAACC
>JAESQN010000052.1 GCA_016765135.1 Robiginitomaculum sp. | reverse complement strand
TATGACGACGGGTTTTACCCACCGCCCAGACCGCGCCCGCCGCTCGGGGCTGCCAGTATTTTCGCCATAGACGATTTTACGAAAACCAATGGGGCCACCCGCATCATTCCCGGCAGCCACACATGGGGCGACAGAAAGCCCGGCGGAAACGACAAAGCCGTCCCCGCCGTCATGCCCAAAGGCAGTGCAATTTTTTACGGCGGCACGTTTTGGCACGGCGGCGGTGCCAACGAGAGCGATGCGGCCCGCCTGGCCATCACCGTACAATATTGCGAGCCCTGGTTACGCCAGCAAGAAAACTACACGTTAGGCACCCCTAAATCCGTGGTGGCCAAACTAGACCCACAGCTTAAATCACTACTGGGCTACTCAATCCTGCCCCCCTACATAGGCATGGTAAACGGCGTCCATCCCTTGCGGTTGTTGGAAGGGGAATAAAACGATGAGACCTTTGGCAACCACTCCTTCCTCCATTTTTCATGGGGGAAGTGCCGGAGCTCTTGCGCAGGCGATGGGGGGCACAACTTCACTCTGGTGCAAGACGAAAGTTGTTCCCCCCATCGAGCGCCAAGAGGCGCCCACTTCCCCCATGAAGAATGGGGGAAGGAGTAGGGCTGCCAAAGGTCTCATCGTTTTATTCCCCTTCCAGCACCCTTAACGGATGGACGCCGTCCACCATGCCTATATATGGCGGCAGGATTGAATAGCCTAGTAGGGATTTAAGCTGTGGGTCTAGTTTGGCCACCACGGATTTTGGGGTTCCTAAGGTGTAGTTTTCTTGTTGGCGCAGCCAAGGCTCGCAATATTGTACGGTTACCGCAAGCCGTGCCGCGTCGCTCTCATTAGCACCACCGCCGTGCCAAAACGTGCCGCCGTAAAAAATCGCACTGCCCTTGGGCATAACGGCGGGAACCGCTTTGTCGTTTTCGCCGGGCTTTCTGTCGCCCCATTTATGGCTACCGGGAATGATGCGGGTAGCACCATTGGTTGTGGTAAAGTCGTCAATAGCAAAAATACTGGCAGCACCAAGTGGTGGGCGCGGTCTGGGCGGCGGGTAAAACCCGTCGTCATAGTGCAAAAACTGCGCATCTTCGCTCGGTAAAATATTGATGACCTGTAACTGTGACAGCAAATAATTGGGCATGAACATGCGGTCAAGTAAGGCCAATATGCGCGGATGCAAGGCAAGTTCGTCGCACACCCGCGTCTTGGTCAGGGTTGCGTAAAGGCGCTGGGTTTTCAGACCTTCAAATGCGTTGCGGCCTTTATGGGACAACAAGCCAAGTAATTCGGATTTGATGGCATCGCACTGATCCGCCGGGATCAGGTTTTTCATCACGACGAAGCCGTCCGCTTGTAAGCTCTGCCAATCGGCTTCAACAATTGCCGGGTCAACACCGCGTTCAATTTTTAAAAACCCGGTCGTGCCAGCTATATCTTTGGACAAATCTTCTATCTCTTTGACAACAGTTTTTTTCATTTTGGGGCTTTCACATCCGGCCAAATATCGGACAAAGGTTTTGAATGCCCGGTTGTGCCGACGATCAGCGCGTGATCGCGGGTCAGTTGGTTCGGGTGATCTACACCGCAGGAATGAGCGATCATCCTCACTTCAGTGCGCATGGTTTTTACGAATTTTCGTACTCGCTCGGCTTTGTTTTCAGGATTAAGTCCGCGCTGGAGCCGTTTGTCATGGGTGGTGATGCCGGTGGGGCAGGTGTTTTGATTGCACTGCATGGCCTGAATACAGCCGAGTGCAAACATGAAACCTCTTGCAGAGGAAACGAAATCCGCGCCTGCGCAAAAGGCCCAAGCCACTTCGGCCGGCGTGATCAATTTGCCCGTGGCAATGACCCGCACCCGATCCCGCAATCCGGCTTTTGCCAATGCGTCTATGGTTGCTGGCAGGCTTTCGCGGATGGTCAAACCCACATTGTCGATGAGCGGCATGGGTGCGGCCCCGGTGCCACCGTCGCCGCCGTCCAGTGTGATGAAATCCGGTGCGCTGTCTGCGCCGCGTTTTGTGATGGCGTTGATGAATTCTTGTAGTTTTGATATGTCGCCGATGACCATTTTTATGCCCGTAGGTCGTCCGGATACTTCGCGTATTTGAGCGATCAAGTCCAGAAGCTCGTCCGGGTTGGAAGCTTCCACATGACGGTTGGGCGAGATGGCATCTTCGCCCTTTGGGATATGGCGAATTTTTGCGATTTCTGCCGTGACCTTGGCGGCGGGTAATATGCCGCCCTTGCCGGGCTTGGCTCCTTGGGAAAGCTTTAGCTCGATCATTTTAATTTGCGGGTTTTCACAAAGTTCGCGCAATTTGGCTTCGTTGAGTGTGCCGTCATCATTGCGCGCCCCGAACTTTGCCGTACCGAGTTGGTAGACAAGATCGCACTTGCCCGCCAAATGATAGGGCGACACCCCGCCTTCACCCGTATTGAGCCAGCATTCGCCCATGGCCGCGCCGTAGGACAAAGCCTGCACGGCAGGGGCGGAGAGCGAGCCAAAACTCATAGCGGAGATATTGAAAAAGCTTTTGGGTTGATAAGGGTGTTTTGCCCCTGCGCCGATCAGTTTGGGCACATGTAATGTGTGCTCTCCTTCCAACTTGGGGAACATGCCATTGGCGAATATTACGGAGCCGGGTGTCAAATTGCGGGTTGAGCCAAAGGGTACGGTTTCGCTGCCTTGCTTGCTGACCCGGTCAATCCATGAACGTTCGGCTCGGTTAAACGGCATTTCCTCGCGGTCTTGGGCGAAGAAATACTGGCGGAAAAACTCGCCTAAATGTGAAAACAAAGCCCGAAACCGCCCAAGCACGGGGAAATTGCGCCGCACAGAGTTTTTGGTCTGGGTGATGTCGATGACAAACATGACCAGGGTAGCCAGGATGAGAAGACCCAGCAAGCTGATGAACAACACCGCAAACAAGGACAGACCAGTCGTGGCCAGGTCGTTTAAGCCGCCAAACATAAATATATAAAGAGCATTCATGGTTTCCTTTTATCAGGAAATACCAGGTTGGGTAGGAGAATTTTCTGTGGGGAGTTGTGTGGAATTATAGCCCTGTAGGGTGGATTAGCGTTTCTTGCGCGTAATCCACCTTGCGGTGCGTGCCAAAGGTGGATTACGCGCAAGAAACGCTAATCCACCCTACAGATTTTGGTGTTTTTCTACCCGGAATTTGAGTGGTTCGGTCTACTAGAACCTGCAATAACTACTCTGGATCTCTCAAAATTATCAAGCCGTCATCCTCGTTTTCTTCCTCGTCCGGTGGTGGTGGGGGGAGGTCTGTTTGCGTCGTCCACGGGGCTGGATCTGGTGGGTTGAACAGATCTCGGACACGGCGGCTCCTGCCGGGTGTTCCGATTTTATCGCTACGAAACTGACCTTGAAACCCGCCCACATCATCCAGCACGGTTGTACTGGGCAGGCTTGTATCGCCAAATGTGGGGTTAATAGTGTCTTCCAGAGACCTGGTAATTGGTCTGCCGCGATTGCGCTGTATGCTTGTGCCGAGGGGTATATGAGGGCCGAAACTCTCCAGCCCGTCCGCATTCCGGCCCCGGTGTTTGTTGATATATTCCGGGCAGTCCAAGTGGGTGCGGCTATCTTCTCGGCAACGAATATCGCGGATCAGGCCTTTGCCGCCGGGGACACCTCCAGTGGGAGTAAGCCCGCTCGGTAATTGCCAGCCGCCTGCGCCGGGAGACGATTTAGGTGTGCCACCCGCGATGGGGATATTGCCCTCATTACCACCGCCGCTGGAAGGCCGTGCCGGACGGTTATTTGGTGCGCCAGTATTGCCCTGGTCTTTCAAGATGAAACCCAATGGTGTGGCCTGGGATTGGGGTATGGATTTCTCGGACTCGTCCTGGGTTGATGGGGCTTCCGGCGAGGCGAGAATAGTTGGCGGTATGGCCGCGATTTCAATGTCGGGGCTGGTTTCCAGCTCGGTCTCCGGCTCACTCGTCACCGGGGCTAGGTCAAACACATCCGGCTCAAATATCGGCGGCGGGGGGGCGATAGGTTCTGGAATTGGTTCTGGGATAATTTCAGGGTCAGGCTCTACGGCGCCCGGCACGGCTTCTGGCTCGACCACGGGGGTTGGCGGTAATTCGATCACATCTTCAATATCGGGCAGGTCTGCTGGTTCCGCGTCCGGCTCCAACAGGTTTGGGTCGAACAGAGGAACTACAGGTTGGGGCGCTTGGACAGGTTGCTCTACTGGTTCAAAAATTTCGGCTATAGGCTCTGGCGGCAGTTCTGGTTCGCTTTGCGCGATCAAGGCCGGATCAAACAAATCCAAAGGTTCCGCAGGTGCTGGTTCTGGTTCAGGTGGTATTTCTGGCGCAATTTCTGGTTCTGGCGTTACGGCGTTAATGATCGCTGGTGCGGGCGGGATGACCACTGGTTCTGGCTCTGGCACTGGTTCCGGCTCAGATGGAGGAGGGGGCGGTGTAGGTTCGGGTTGCGGCTTGGGTGGTTCAGGTTTGGGAGTTGGTGCCTGAGCTGGCGGTGTAACCGCCGGGCGTAATTCTGGCTCTGGTTCAGGTTCTGGCTCGGCTGGGGTTTCAGGTTCAAAACTGATGATCTCGATCTGGATGGTTTCTGGTTCGTCGGGGATATAGGGTACGGGCATTTTCATCTGCAAGACAATAAAAATACCCACATGCACCAGCAAAGCCAGAAACCCGGTCACCATGCCGCGCTGGCCCACATCATCAAAAAACTCGGCTATCGGCTCCGGGTCAAGATAGGGAGAAAATTTATCCCCAAATTTATCCTCTGTGTACACAGTTTCTCACAGGCTCTCGCGTTTCGGGCACAGACAGACTGTCTACACGGTTGATCACATGAGGCCACGATACAGTATTTCGGCCCACACAAAGGATTTCGCATAGTTTTAGCGATTCGGGGCAATATTTGCACTTAAATTTATGTAACACTGGATTTTATAATTACATTACCTAAATTAGAACCATCAGGCTCTATAGGGCCTGTCAACTAATTTATTTTATGCGAGGAGACACTGCAATGAAAACGCTGAAATTTAAACATGAAGACAAAAATTACACGGTCAAAGGGGAATGGGATAAAAAAACCTTCACCGCCCAAGCCTGGCAAGGTAAAAAAGAGGCATCTGCCGCGTATTCCGTCCAAAAAGAAAAAATTAAAGACGGTACTCTGGCTGATGATGAAGCTTTGGAGACCGTGGTTATGGAAGCAGCCAAGAATGATGTATTGAACGGCGGGGACGAATAACACAATCTGCGTGGGTTCCCTCTATAGAGGGTATAGAGAGTTTGGGGTGGTCGTATCCAATGTGGTTTGTAACTGTAGCCGAACTTGCTGTGAAGAAGACCTGCTAAGAGGGAAAAATGGCGCGCCAACAAAAATGGTCTGACCGAACCGGGCTTGATAATTTGAAATCTATTATGGACGGTAGGTTTTCCAGGCATGATGCTATGGGCAAAACACTTAATCTCGATTTGATAGAAGCCCGTGAGGGTGTTTGTATCTATGAGGGCACTCCTTTGCCGGAACATCTAAACCCGCGTATGCTTGTGCATGGTGGTTGGGCCATGAGTATTATGGACGCGGCAGCCGTGCTATCTGTGGTGACGGTTTTACCTAAGGGTAAATTGTGCGCCACCTCAACATTTGAGGTTAAATTCGTCCGCCCCATCAAAGCTGGCACGCACTGCCGCGCCGAAGGCGAACTGCAATCACTCGGAACAAACCTGGCCCACGCCAAAGCAAGTTTGACCGAGGTGGCCACAGGGAAACTGTTAGCATTTTGCACATGCAGCGCGTCAATTTATGATATTGATGATTGAGACGGGGCAGGGAGACATATGTACTATTTTCGGTAATCTCAGTAGTCATATGCGACTCCAATGTTTACTAGGATCAGTTGTCTATGGGAGGCTTTCGCCAATTCCTATATAATCAAAGATGTAATTGATTCGGCAGGACAGGGGTTATTGACGTGGCTATATTAAAATTACAGCAAGTTTTAGACGAGATTAGCCCAAAACAGGCGCTTGAACAGGCATTGCTGGCTGCTGAACAACACGGCGTTATTTGGGATGAAAGTATCAATACGGTATTTGCAGTTATATCCAGAGACACGTCTTTAGCTCCAACCAATGTCAGAAACAGCAAGGACGGGAAAATATCTGCCATCGAAAAATGGGTTCTGAAATATCATAGAGGTTTTTGTGGCAGGGCTTCGCAAAGAGTATCTAATCCTCCCGGAACCCTAGCTGACCCAATTATCGAAAGAATTGTTGGGGCGAGGCTTACTCATTTGGATGACGATGATTTAAATAAAATTTCCTATGCTCACCGTTTGGGTATGTCCGCAGAGAATATTTTAGGTCTTTTCTTGGAAGAGTATTTAGCAAATAATTTGTCAAAATCTAGTTGGCATTGCGCATGGGGCGAAACTGTCAGATCAGTTGATTTTGTAAAAGAAAATGGAGAACTTTTGCAAATTAAGAATAGAAGTAATTCGGAAAATAGCTCAAGCGCTCGCGTTCGAGAAGGGATTGAAATAAAAAAGTGGTACCGGATTGAAGCTAGTAGGGTCGAGTATAAGTGGGATTTGCTTAATGACATGTGCGGAATAGGTACATTGTCAGAAGAAAATTTCGTGGCCTTTGTACATACCATTCTTAAAAACAATCCAAAGGCACTGGCTGTCGAAGCTGGGAACCCTTGGAAGAGTTAAGCAAATAATTCTATTTGCGCTCTTTCATCAAACTCTGCTTTTTGTTTCATCTTTTCTTGTTCAGCAAGAACAGAATTTTTCCAGCTTTCATGATCGGTTTTTTTATACCTTGAATATGGAAAATAAGCAGGTGGCTGTTCGTATTTATTGTTCATAGCATTCACCACTAATCGGCCCACAGCATACCCAAGCGACACAGGTACGGCGTTTCCAATTTGTTTGTAACGGTCAATTTTTCCACCTTCAATTTTCCAATCGTCAGGAAATTCCTGAATGCGTTGATATTCTTGTACACTCAAAGGTCTCAATTCTTCTGGATGGCATAAATCAGTCGCTGGCATTGCTGGATGAGTGACTAGGGTTGGAGCAGGCTTGTCCCAAGCAACGCGCCGGAAAAAACCAGTTTTCCCACCGCCTGCAAAAAAAGACTTTCCAAGAGCTTCTTTCTGTAACTCAATCGGTAAGTTGCGCCAGTTTTGACCGTCTTTAAGCAACCGATAGAACCGCAACCGTTTTTCAGGAAACGTAACAAATTCATGTTCAATGTTACCTAGGCTTTTAATGGCGTCTTTAAGCGTTTTCCATCTTGGCAAACCAAAATCACCATGCTCTGAATGCGTAGGGTTAAGGTAAGGAAGTTCCTGCCCGTCCCTTGAGCAAATAATAACAACCCGCTCCCTTTTTTGTGGTGAGCCGAAATTTGCAGAATTATATAAATTGAATGACAGGCCGTAACCTGCGTCTTTTAACTTTTCTATTGCGTATAACAAGGCACTGCCCCGGACTTCATCAATAGACATTTGATAGTTCTTTTCGGCTCGTAATTGATGTGGTGTGTGTGCCAACGCCGCCGAAAGTAGGCCGCGAACATTTTCAATGATTGCAAACTTTGGCTGAATTTCGATAATACGATCTATAAATGTAAGGAGTACATTTCCGCGCTCATCACTAAAGCCTTGGCGCTTTCCAGCAGAGCTAAACGACTGGCACGGCGGCCCCCCAGCCATAATATCAACTTCGCCAGCGTGTAACCCTGCCGCTTCTAAAATTTGCGAGGCACTATAGTCTCTAATATCCCCAATAAGTGCTATATCAGGTTTGTTGGCCGCAATGGTTTTACGGCTTGCCTTATCGACTTCACAGGCAAGTAATGTTGAAATACCCGCTTTTTCTAGGCCAAGGTCAAGCCCCATTGCGCCAGAGAAAAAACTCAAGCAATTTATGGGTTTTTCGCTCTTATCGTGACGTGGGTGATCTTCTATTTTTTTGTTTAATTTTTCACCAGTATGTTCATATAAGAGAACATCTTCCCAAGGTAGCTCCCATGAATTGCCGTTACGGTTTGCAGGCAATTTTTTTGTCCGAATAAGGGTGCGAACATATTGTTCTGATACCTGCAAGTAAGCCGCCGCTTCTTTTACCGAGACATTCATTTTTTCACCTTGCGAAACTAAAAGTAAGTACCCTTTTGCTAGAATAGAAAGAAATGAGAATCAAGAACAAAAGATGAATCATTTTGTCTTTTTATCTATTAGCTTTCTGCTACACTCAAAATATAGGAACACCAAAATACGTATGAAACGGTTGTTTGTTGGTGAGGGGTAATCTGTGCTGTATACCCCTCACCCGCTGCGCAGCTTTCAGGTAGTTCTGGGCGGCAAGCAATATTACTGAAAGTAATATCAATAAGCTTGCTCAACAAACGAACACCCAAGAACCTGTTGCTCTGTCCTTGCGCGGATATGAGCGGGTTTTTGGGTGTGGCTCTCTTCTCACCGCACCGCAACAAACACCCGGGTCCTGCCGCGCTGGACACTTAGGAACATTGCGCCGTCTTTATTGGTGATTTGTTTTTTGAAGTCCGCCAGGTTTTTTATGTCTTTGTTGTTGACGGCGCGGATAATGTCGTTTTTGCGCAGGCCGGCTTCCCATGCGTCGGAGCCTCTGCGGACTTTTGTGACCAACACACCCTCCGTAACACCATCTGGGCCGCCGTGGGCATCACTGTCTTTGGGAATATTTCCCAAGGTCGCACCGTCAAAAGCGTCAACGCTAGACGGGGCTGCGTCGTTGTCATTATCTTCGGCGGCGGGTGTGTCTGTGTCTTCATCGTCCGGGGCGGCTTCGACACGGATTTTGGTGGCGTATGTTTTGCCGTCCCTGATATAGCTGATTTTTGCGCGACTATCCCGCTCGACCGCGCCGACGGCATTGCGAATGTCGTCGCTATCCAGGATTTCCTGGCCGTTAAACCCGACAATCACATCACCGACTTTCAGTCCGGCCTTGTCTGCGGGGCTGTCATCTTCCACCTGACGTACCAAAGCGCCGTCGCGGCTGGCCAGTCCCATAGCCTCTTGTAAGGTTGGGGTGATGTCCTGGATACCAACACCAATGCGGCCCCGGCGCACTTCGCCGTAAGAAACCAGTTGATCCATAATATTGGTGATCATATTGGCGGGCACGGCAAACCCGATACCGTTAGAGCCGCCGGAGCGCGACAATATGGCCGAGTTAATGCCGATCAATTCGCCCTTGGAATTGATCAATGCCCCGCCGGAATTACCTTGGTTGATGGCGGCGTCGGTTTGGATATAATTTTGGTAGAGATCACCCCGCGAAAAAGACGAACGGCCCAGGGCCGAGACAATGCCGGTGGTCACAGTCTGGCCTATACCGAAAGAATTGCCAATGGCGATCACATAATCACCCACTTTGACTTGGTCAGAATTGGCTAAATTTACATCGGTCAGGCCGCGCAGATCAATTTTCAAAAGCGCAATGTCGGTTTTGGGATCAGTGCCCACCACTTCGGCGTCGACCTGACGGCGGTCGGTGAGGGTGACGGTGATTTTATCAGCCTTGGCAATGACATGATTATTGGTCAATATATACCCCTTGCCCGCATTGATGATAACGCCGGAACCTGCCGAGCGCATGGTGCGCTCACCGTCTTCACGATCATTACCGTCTTGTTCGTTCTTGAACGGATTGCCGCGCTCGCCAAAGAACCGTTCGAAAAATTCGTCGTCGAGCTGTCGACCAGCGAACGGGTTCTTCGGGATTTTAACTTTCGAAGACACGGATATATTGACCACGGCTGGCGTGGTACGCTCTAACAATGGCGCCAAGGTCAATACGCCGCGCACCGGGTCAATGCTTAAGCCTTGATTGCTAGCAGTTTTTCCGCTGTGCAAGGGCCAACTGGATTGGGCGTTGGCGTTGGAAGAAGCAAAAAGAGGGACAACCAGAATGCTGGATGCCAATAGGGCGCTAAGTATGATGGATTTTTTCATGGCGGTCTCCTGAATGGTTGACGTGCATGTCTGTATGACAAGTTTCTGTTGAGCTAAATGTAAACTTTCAACAGCCAGCTTCAAGCCCAATGGACATAATGTTACCAATGTTTAAGAACTGAAGCTACCCGCCAATGAATCGACCGTGAATATTTGTACAGTATATAAAACTATTAAACTAATATATTAGTTTAATGGTTTTATATACTGTCAGGCGCAAAGGGTGGACCGGCTATAGGTTCCGCCCCAGGGTTTTGTGTATCATGATGAGACAGGTGTTGTGTTTTGTGCCAGGATTGTATCTTAAACTGTGCCAACTTCGTGTATTTGGCGAGTTTTTCACAGGTTTTCGCCTGTTTCGGTTTGGCATGGGGGTTGCAAATGTATGGGGGAATGAACTGCTCCCACAGATCATGGGCGGAGGTTTCACCCACGAAACGCCGCCCACAAACTCCCAGACCCTTTCTTAACGGAAAGGGTCTTTTTTTGCCAGCATGACAGGTTGAGAATCCCTTGACCGGGAATGTCGGGTAGCCCATGTATAGCCCATGAATTTTATAAATAAGATTATCGAAGAGTTGAAATTTATCCGCAAAAGCAAACGTATGTTGGCTGCGGTTGCGGATATCGACAGCGCATCTAGCAATTTGGTGCCTGACGATATTGAGCGTACCGTTGATGCATTCCCGGACAATCTCGCTTTCATAGATGATGATAGGCAGTGGACATATCGCGAGTTTGACGCTTATGCTAACCAGGTGGCCAATTGGGCTTTGGCGCAAGGCTTAACGCGTGGTGATACGGTCGGTTTTTTCGCCCGCAACCGGTTGGAATATGTTGGCATATGGTTTGGCTTGTCGAAGGTCGGGGTTGTGCCGGCTTTGATCAATTATCAGCTTAGGGCATCGGCACTGGCCCATTGTGTGAAAATCTCCCGCGCCAGCCTGGTGATCGTTGATTGCGAATATCTAAGCGCTTGGCGCAGTGCTAAGAAATATTTACCCGATGGTTTGCAGGCTTTTGGAGCTTTTGGCAAAGCGGGAAAACTGGCGGACTTTGACGCAGAAATTGCCCGGCAAGACACTGCGCGGCTTGATGATAATGTGCGCAAGGGCATGACCGCAGGTGATGTATTCATGAAAATGTTTACATCGGGCACCACGGGCATGCCCAAAGCGGCGAAAATGACCCACACGCGGGGACAATATTATATGCGCGGATTTGTCGTCCCGTCGGATGCAGGGCCAGATGATAGAATGATGATGGTCTTGCCCATGTATCATGCAACGGGCGGCCTGTGCGGTGTGGGCATGGCCTTGATGGTCGGCGGTGCCGTGATTGTGCGGCCAAAATTTTCTGCAACGAGTTTTTGGGATGAGGCGGTGCGCTTTGACGCCACCTTGTTTATGTATGTAGGAGAGCTATGCAGGTTTCTCCTCAGTGCGCCTGCCGGGCCAAATGACCGCGCTCATTCTATACGTTTAATCATCGGCAACGGACTACGGCCTGAGGTGTGGCAAGAATTTGTTAACCGTTTTAACATCCCGGGCGTTTTTGAATTTTACGGTGCCACGGAAGGCAATATCTCCTTGTTTAACTTTACGGGCAAGGTCGGTGCCGTTGGCCGCATTCCCAGTTATATGCGTAAAAAAACCAATGGCGATTTGATCCGCTTTGATGTGGAAACAAACACCCATATCCGGGGCGAGGACGGGTTTTGCCAACGTACTTCGGACGACGAGATTGGCGAATTGATCGGCGAAATCCGGAGCGACGAAGCCCGCTTTCGTTATGAAGGCTATGAGGACAAAGAGGCCAGCGCCAAGAAAATACTGCATGATGTCTATATAAAGGGTGATGCCTGGTTTCGCACCGGGGATTTATTGTGGCGCGACAAGGACGGTTATTATTATTTTGCCGACCGAATTGGCGATACATTTCGCTGGAAGGCGGAGAATGTATCCACCAATGAGGTTGCGGCTGCTCTCACAGAATTTGACGGTGTCCATCAGGCCAATGTCTACGGCGTACCTATAAAGGGCTATGACGGGAAAGCGGGCATGGCTGCGCTGGTGGCGGACAAAGATATGGATTTAGTCGGGCTTTATCAGCAGACCAAAGACGCCCTGCCGCGTAGCGCTCGTCCGGTATTTTTGCGCATCAGCAACGAGATCGATACGACGGGCACGTTTAAATACAAGAAAACTGATCTGGTGAAACAGGGGTTCGATCCATCTAAAATATCTGATCCGGTCTATATGGCCCACCCCGATAAGGGCAAATATGTCCGCGTTACGGCCAGTGTTTTTAACAAGATCAAAAAGGGTGAGTATAAGCTTTGAGCGTGCATAGGGACGATATTCTGGCGGACGACATTCTGAACTTCTGGTTTGAAGAGGCCGGGCCAGTCAAGTGGTATGCGCGCTCTGATGCTTTTGATGCGGACATTCGCGCCCGGTTTGAAGATTTCTCCACCAGCGCCGCTGCGCAGCTCAAAACTACGGGGTCGCATGCCTGGCAAGACGCGCCCGATTCGGCTCTGGCCCTCATCATCGCGCTCGATCAGTTTTCGCGCAATATGTATAGAGACACCAAAGGAGCATTTGCCTGGGACGATTTGGCGCTCGCATGTGCAAAACAGGCCGTTGACAAAGGCTATGACCTTAAAACGGGTCAAACTAGGCGGGCATTTTTCTACCTGCCCTATATGCACGCCGAAGATCTGGCCGTCCAAGATGAATGTGTGCGTTTGATGGATATGTGCATTGATGATCCGGATAATCTGTTTCATGCAAAAGAACACCGCAAGCTTATCGCCCGTTTTGGCCGCTATGCTCACAGAAATGCTGTGCTGGGGCGCAACAGCACGGACGAAGAAATAGACTATTTAAACAGAGACGGCTATGCGCCCTGATCCGAAACCTGACGCGAAATCAGGCTCGAAACCTGACCCGAAACAACAAAAAACAACACTGAAAGACATGACAATGAGCCTTGCCGACGACTGGAAAGCCCAGCTTGAAAAAATGAAGCTGAAGCCTGATCAGGTTTACACCATCCACAATAAAATCCGTACCCTGACCAACAAATTTGATCTGCCGGGGCCGGACATGCGTGATGTGCTGGACTTTGATGTGCCCCATGCGAATTTCCCCGTGCCAGTGCGCTTGTATGTGCCCAAGGGCGCATCCCGTGAGGCCGGGCCGACATTGGTTTATTTGCACGGCGGCGGCTTTGTCACATGTTCTATGGATTCCCATGAAGGCTTGTGTCTGCGCATGGCGGACAGTGCCGGATTGCGGGTGCTATCTGTGGACTACCGCCTTGCCCCGCAATATCCGTTTCCTGCCGGGCCGGATGATTGCGAACATGTACTAAAATGGGTTTTGTCGGGTGAGGGCTTGGAACACGGCATAGACAAGGCCCGGATCGGCATTGGCGGTGACAGTGCGGGCGGGAATATGGCGGCCTGGCTGGGACAGAAATACCGTCAGAATTTACACACCCAAGTTTTGCTGTACCCGCTTATGCAAATGGCGGAGATCAAGCCGCAAAAACCAGGGCCGCAAGACATGTTGCAATTGGGTGTAGTGGCGTTGAAATTCGTTACCAAATATTATTTGGCCGGCGCGGATGTGCAAGACACCAAAGTCTCGCCCTTGTTCGAGAAAAACCTGAAGGGCATTCCGTCCACCTATCTGCTAACTTGTGGCCTAGACCCGTTGCGCGCCGAAGGACGGCTTTATAAAGACTATTTAATAGGGCAGGGCGTTGAAGTGGAATATGTTCACGAAAAAGCCATGCCCCACGGATTTTTAAACTTCTCCCGTGCCTTCCCCAAAGCCAGAACCTTGCCCGTAGAAATCGGAGCGTTTTTAGAGAAAAGCCTAGTAGGCTGAACCACTCAAAGTGCCCGGTATAAATGCCAAAATCTTGTAGGGTGGATTAGCGTTTCTTGCGCGTAATCCACCTTTGGCAATCACCTCATGGTGGATTACGCGCAAAAGGCGCTAATCCACCCTACAGGGCTACGAGTTATTTAATATGTCAATATGAAAGAAGCGGCCTGCTAGGGCGTATAAATTGTGTAGGTGACGGTGGCGCCGATTGTGCCAATGCCCGCGCTCAGATCATAGGTGTTTCCCGGATCGCCGTTGGAGATGAAATAGATCGGGATGAAGCTGAAGGCTTGTTGTAATATCGTGCCGGGTACGCGGGCAGTTCTGCGGCCTCCGTCAAAAACTTTGGTTGGCCCGCTTGACATGTCCCCCAAATCATTGATGGCAGTCATTCTGCCTTGTCCGCCAATGGCCGGGTTTTGTGCGGCGCTACCTGTGGTTTGGGAAAACAAGAAATAGCCAATATCAGCATAGCCAAGCGATGTGAAATCATTGGTTGTTGTGAGATTGCTGGCATGGGCGAAAACATCAAAGGCAGTGTTGGCAGTGACGTAAAACTGAGAAACGCGGAAAGAGCTGGCCATGTCCAAATCAGTGTTATTGTCAACACCAAATGCGGTCAGGCTGTCATTGGCGTCCAGGACATTGAAATCAGCGACATTGGTTAAAACACCGCCGCTTGTCTGGCCTTCAATACGTAAAAGTTCATTGGTGCGCGCCGTGCCGTCGGATGTCGGCGTGTTAGCGCCGCCAAAAAACTCTACTGTCACACCATCGACGCCGATAATATCCGGTGCAGCTTGCCCAGAAGCTATATTGTCCAACAGATAAAAATCCGTAGCGACCAGGCTAACCCCGCCGTTTTCTAAAAAATCACTACCGCCAAAGACGATAACAATCGCATTGCTGCGGAAAAACGGTCGATCAAGGGTGCCCCCAAACGCGAATCGCCCTGAAAAAGCAAGCGCTACCAAAAGCCAAAAACCCAACAAGGCTACCGACAATACACGAGTGTTTTTGGCTATATTCATGTAGTTTCCCGTTCTTTTCCCTTCCCAACCCCAGTTGGCCTTAATTTTCCATAACCGAATATAACAAACTAAAGGTAAACTATTGAGCCATCCGCATAATTAAGGCACAAGGCTTTTATGAACTTTGGACTGAGGATATTGGGTGCGGCAGCGCGCCTGTTTGGGCCGCCCCGCAAACAGGGGCGTAAACGGGCAAATGATGCCACATTCCGCGATATTGGCGATGCGGGTGTGGCGGCGGCTCTGATTGCCCTAGGTGCAAAATTGGCCAAGGCGGACGGTGTGGTGACCAATAGCGAGATAGATGCATTTAAAAACGTGTTTCAGGCTTCGGTTGAAGCCAGCGCTGGGATTGCTCGTTTCTTTGATCTGGCCAAGCAAACCACACTTGGTTACCAAGCCTACGCCAAAAAAGTTTACCGCCATTATAAAAACAGACCCGATATTCTCGAAGACGTACTAGACGGATTGTTTCACATCGCTTTGGCGGACAGTATCGTGACAGATGCGGAGATGGAATTTCTGGAAACCACGGCCCGCATTTTTAAATTTGACCAGCGGACATTTAACCGTATCCGCATAGCCCATTTGGGGCGGGCGGCGGATGACCCATATCTTATTTTGGGCATAGACGAGGACATTTGTGATGCTGGCCTCAAAAAAGCTTACCGGAAAATGGCGGCGGCTAATCACCCGGACAGGCTGGTGGCGCGAGGTCTGCCGCCCGAATTGCAAAAGCTCGCCACCCATAAAATGGCCATTATCAATAAAGCTTATAGCGAGATTTTGGAATTACGTAAAAGGCACTCAATACAATCCCGCACTGATCACAAAACGATTTTGTGATAGTGATTATATTATGGTGACACTCACATTGGACGCGCCTATAGCCCTTGCATGTTAAACGCACAGGAAACATCCCGAAAACTTGGCACGCACAATGCTGTGGTCTTGTCTCTGGCTCAGGCTTTTAACGGATCAATTGGCGCTATTGCGATTTCTATCGGGGCTTTGGCAGGGGCTTGGCTCTCGCCGCAAAATCTTGCCCTTGCAACTTTGCCAGTGGCGGTATTTAATGTTGGTGCTGCGGTCTTCGCCTATCCTGTTGCCATGTTGGCGCGAAAGTTTGGCCGCAAAACGAGCTTTATTATTGGTGCAATTATCGGTATTTTAGGAGCCGGGTTTTCTGTCGTGGCCCTACAAAATAATTTATTTTCTTTGTTTTGCCTCGGGTTTTTCATGGTTGGTGGGGCCAATGCTTTCATACAGCAATATAGGTTCGCGGCGGCGGATATTGGTACGGATAAATTTAAGTCCCGTGCAATATCCTGGGTGTTGACGGGCGGCATATTCGCGGCATTCATTGGTACAGAAACGGTTTTGCGCGCCAAAGATTTATTGCTACCCATACCCTTTGCCGGTGCCTTCCTCGGTATGGCGGCATTGCTGGTCATCGGGATTGGCATTTTGGCATTTCTTAAACCTACCGGGCCAGAGGCCTGCGCGGTTCACGAGAACCCCGCACCTGCCCGAGATGTGTCAAAAATATTCAGCCAGCCAGTGTTTCTCGTGGCGCTTTTGTGCGCGGTGGCTACTTACGGGTTGATGACATTCGTTATGACCGGCGCGCCTTTAGCAATGAAACAAAATGGCCATAGCGAAGTGGAAGCAGTGCTCGGTATTCGCTGGCATGTGTTGGCGATGTTTGGCCCTAGCTTTATTACCGGAATTTTAATCGTAAAATTTGGCAAATTACCCATTATCGGGGCTGGGCTGGTTTTGTTGATGGTTTGTGCCGGGGTGGCACTGAGCGGCCTGGCGCTTTGGAATTTTTGGTGGGCGTTGATTTTACTCGGGATTGGCTGGAATTTTGGATTTATCGGGGCCACAGCTCTGCTCAACGAAGCCTATTGCGATAACGAAAAAAATAAAGTGCAGGGTTTGCACGATTTCATATTGTTTTCCAGCGTTGCGGCTGCGTCTTTGGCATCTGGGGCCATGCTCCATAATTTTGGCTGGAACGGTGTTGTCATCGTTTTATTTCCGGTTTGCGGGTTGGCTATTTTATCCCTGATATGGCTTCATGTTTCCAATATACGGGCGCAAAAACTTGTAACTGGAAATATATCAGAGGGTCTATAAGCCGGGTTCTGTACGCTCTGCCAAAGACAAAACGCGGCGACCATTCATCTGGGACGTTGATTACTCAGCGCCTCAAGCGACCAACCCGGGCAGCGATGCTAAAGCACACCATAATGCCGCCCCTATTTGGTCTTGCTCCGGATGGGGTTTACCATGCCCGCCTTGTTGCCAAAACGTACGGTGCGCTCTTACCACACCCTTTCACCCTTACCTCGCCAATCGAAATTGATGGGGCGGTTTGCTTTCTGTGCACTTTCCCTAAACATATCGTTTCCGATATGCCCGCCGGACGTTATCCGGCATCCTGCTTCAATGGAGCCCGGACTTTCCTCCCGCCTTCGCTAAGGCTATGGCGTGGCAAGCCACGTCATAGCCTTAGGCGAAGGCGGGCGGTCGCCCGACCCTCTGATGTGTTGATTAAAACCCAAAAGCGCAGTGACGTCAAGCACGTGAATTAACTATATATTTTAGTTCCATATATGCTAGCTTGTAAAATTGTAAATGGAGCCATACTGCAAATTGGCTAAAAGATAATGGGGAGACTTATGGGTTGGTCGGATTTGTTAGAGGAAAAGTCCTCTTTAGCAATGGCCCTTGACCTTGTCGGGGATCGCTGGACATTGATGCTGCTATCGGGGTGTTATTCCGGCATGTGCAAGTTTAATCAAATGGAGCGATTTTTGGGGATCAACAGAAATTTGTTGTCCACAAGACTGGAGAAGTTGGTGGAGGCCGGGCTTTTGGAAAAACGGCTCTACAATGAATTTCCGCCGCGATATGAATATAAAATCACCGAAATTTCAATGGAGTTACGGCCCGTGATCGTAGGGTTGGGCGCGTGGAGTGCGCGTCATTTTACCAAAGATAAAGCTCCCTTTACCAATGTGCATAAGGATTGCGGCGGGGTCGTCGATATTTTGATGAAATGTGAAAATTGTGATGACGCAATTTATAGCGTTGATATTTTCACGCGCCTCAATCCCGGCGCAGGGGTTGAGGCGGCTAAATTATTCGCGAGAATGTTTCCAACTGAGTAAAGTCAGTTTTCACTGCATAAAAGTGTAGACACACGTTTTTTAGCAATAGATAGCCGTTTAAGTGTTGTTTTTACGGAAACGATATGAATTGGGCGTTGCGCATCATTCTTCAAGTTTGGCGGGCATTGTCCATAGGAAACACGCTAGAGATCTGGCTACCCCACATTAGCCTGCTCTGCGTGTTTCCTTTTTTTTGTAATTTTGAAAAATAATTCTGTACTTTGTTTTTAATAGTGAGTACATAAATTGTATTGAAGCGTTTGGTCGGTTCACCTGACCATATTGCTCTCATAGAGTAAGCTTTTGAGAATAGCTTTAAACGCAACGTGTTGTAAAAATACGGGTGTTTAAAGTTAAAGAAGGCGCGATAGAAACCTGGTTGCCCCACATCAACCCACACCTGTCGCGCCTTCGTTTTTCTTTTTTGTGTACCGTGCCAGTAACGTCAAAATTTCCAGTGTTTGCACATCAATAAGCCCATCAATTTTCTCTGCCCGGTATCTGCGCTGGAAAGCGCGGATTACACACCTTGTATGGGCATCTATTTTGCCATTAGCCTGAACGTCATAACCGAGATAGGCGAGGGCTGTCTGTAATATAGCTATGCCTTTGCCGCTCGTATTTTCACCAAATAACAATCGCGGGTCTTTGGTTTTAACGTCCGGCCAAATACCCACACCCGCGTCAGCAAGCTTGGCCCAGGGAAATTTTTCACCAGGGTCTTGCTTGCGACCAGGCGCAATGTCGCTATGGGCCAGAATGCCAAAGTTTGAAATGCCGTTGCGCTTCATGATATCGCGGCAAAGCCTGATAACGGCTTTTATTTGTGCATCAGGAAAATCGGGCAAACCATAATCATGGCCACCATTGACAATTTCTATGCCAATTGATGCGGAGTTGATATTGGTCTCGCCGCCCCATGAGCTGACACCTGCATGCCAGGCACGCCTGTCTTCTTCCACCAGTTTGAAAACATGTCCGTTTTCTTCGACCATATAATGGGCGCTGACTTTGGAAGCAGGGTCGCGCATATGCGCCAAGGCGGCCTTGCCGCTTTTCATGCCGGTATAATGCAAAACCAAAAGCGAAATGGGCAGGGTGCGCACGTCATGGTTAGGGGAGGGGGCGGAGGTGAATTTCATAGAACTTCTCGCTTACAACACGTCTGTTGGCGTTTGTTTTTGGCGCCGGGCAATAATATAGACACTGATCAAGATAAATGCCGCGCCAATAATCAACCTAAACCCGAACGGTTCGTCTCGCAATACTATGCCCAGTATAACCGCCCAGAACGGTGTCATCAAGGTCAAGGGCACCACCAGGGTCACATCATAGGTTTGTAACAGTCTGAAATATTGGCCGTGAGCGACGATTGATGCTAAAACGGCCGTATAGAGAACGCCGATGGGCAGGCCCCAACCGCTGGCTTTGGCCGCTTCGATTTGCCCGGTTTCGAACATCAAACTCGCCAGGCCCAATGTAGGAATGGCCAATACCCCCATCCAGGCCAAATATTGAAAGGGGCTGGCAGCTCCGACATTTTTGATCAATATGGACCCGACAGCGATAACAAAAAACGCCGCCACAATATACAAAAGCCCGACATCAAAGGAAAAACTGTCCGGGTCGTAAATGAGAATACATACGCCCGTCAAAGCGCCAATAATGCCCAAGCTGCGTCGCAAACCGATCTTTTCTTGCAAAAAAACCACCGATAGCACGGCGGCAAATGGTATCAACATTTGTGAGACTATGGCGGACGATCCCGCCGGAGCCGTTTTTAACCCCGTATAGAGCAAAGCCAAATGCAAGGCTCCGACACATAGACCCGCGAGACACAGGCGCAAAAACCGCTTGGGCAGGGGAAATAAAAACGGCGACATCAGCAGGGCGACCAACATAAACCGCACACACGCAAAGAAAAATGGCGGTAGGGCGAGATCGCTTAATAGCCATTTTGACAAGACGAAATTACCGCCCCAAATCAGGCATATAATGCATAAAATAATGAAATCGCGAATACTCATATCCCGCCATAACTAGGGTATTGGCGAATTACCAGCGTTAATTTTTACTGCAATATTAAGTGCAGTGCTAATCGTTATCCACACTCCAGCCGTCTGGCGTTTTGTGGGCGTCCAGTACAGGGCCGCCAGTTTTGACATCAGTTTTGACGTTAGCTTTGTTGGTCGGGTCGGTTTTAGCGCCGGGCGTGTTAAAGGTTTGAAACGTCCACATCTTCTTCGAAGAATAGATAGGCTTGCCCAGGATTTTAGCGCGGAGCCATAAAATACCAAATACTACAAACCCCAAAATAAGCAGGCCTATGACGAGAAACAGGGCAAAGGCTGCAGATGCCGCGAATATAAAAAAACCGCCAATGGTTGCCGCAACCAAAAAGATCGTGCGCAGAATTGACTGAAAAACGCCGCGACCGCCGCCAGGACTATTATTGGGTAAAGAATAAGTATTTGTCATAACACTCTATATTTCGGGGTTCTATGTGCATTCGTCAAGGGCCTAGATATGACAGTTTGGACATTTTTCCACTTTTTGCCTACATAACCACTAAATATAGTTATCAACAGGATTGTAACTACTATATATTGCTAATAGTTCGTCTCATATTATTATGGAGATAAGAATCAGAGTAAAGGTTTATGACAATACTCTTCGAAAAATGGGCAAATAAGTGGCAAGTATATGAGCTTTGCAGATGATATTTTCGCTAGGCCGGGGCCAATTCTAGGTTCCGCAGGGGCGCTTAGGGGTAATCCCTTGGATGCGTTTGCGCGTTTGGCGACAGCCGAAAACTTGGACTATGAACGTGTCTCTCAAAACGAAATTCACATGACGTTGGCCGGGTTATGGTGCGAGCATGATGTGTCTATCACCTGGGACCAGGCGAGGGAGCAAGTTGACCTGGCATTGTTGTTTGACAGCCGTGCGCCGGGGGGACGTTCCGACGATATTTGCCGCCTGCTCTCATTGCTGAATGAACGTTTGCGTTGCGGTCATTTTGATTATTGGAAGTATGCTGATACTTTGGTTTACCGCAATTCTCTAAGTTTGGCAGGTGGGGCGCGTATAAAGATCGAGCAGGCTATGGCACTGCTGGCGGGTGCGCTGGATGCGGCGGAGCGGGGCTATCCGGCCTGTCAATATGTGTTGTGGGCCGGTAAAACTCCGGAGGAGGCGCTGGACACGGCGCTTATGGATATTGCGGTTCATGGTTGAGGTTATTGAAAGTGAGTAGCGTAGTTAAACACGGTAAACTATCCAGTAACACCCATGCGCTCATTGGTGCCGGGAATATGGGGGGAGCTTTGCTCAATGGTTGGTTGTCCGACCAAGGTGATGATGCACTACAGGCCCACGAAATACTCGTAATAGATCCCTCGCCAGGCCAGGCAGCAGAGCAGGCCTTGCGGCTCGGTGTTAAATTTTCCGCCCGGCTGACAAAAGGCGCGGCGTCAGGCCTAAAAATGTGTTTGTTAGCCATAAAACCTCAATCTTTTGCCGAGGTCGGGCCTGGTTTGGCGGATGCTCTACCAAAAGACACTTTGATCGTATCCATTATGGCAGGTATCAATTTGTGTGGGCTTGGGGAAATATTTGGCGACCGGCCGATCGTCCGCGCCATGCCTAATTTACCCGCCGCTTACGGGGCAGGTATCACCGCCTATGTCGGAGGCGAGGGAGTAACGTCAGACCATTTGGCACGTGCAGAACTGCGCCTCAAAGCAGGCGGGAAAGTGGTGAGGCTCAAGAATGAGCGCGAAATCGACATGGTCACTGCCGTGTCCGGTTCCGGGCCTGGTTACGTGTTTTATATGACCGAAGTTTTGGCGGCGGCAGGCGAAAAACTGGGCCTGTCTCCCGAATTGGCCAACGAACTGGCCCGCCAAACCGTGATAGGTTCCGGCACCGTGCTTATGCACTCTAAAGACAGCGCAGAAACCTTGCGGAAGTCCGTAACCTCACCTGCGGGTACAACCGAAGCTGCTCTCGATGTTCTAATGGACAAAGATGGTCTGGCAAAATTGATGCGCAGTGCAGTAAAAGCGGCCTATAATAGATCTCGGGATTTGGGGAAAAGTTGAATTTGCGATCATCTTTGGCAAACCATGAGAGGCTATAACGGCAGCATCACCGTGCATCTTAGGCCCCCTAAAGGGCTGTCGCTTAGCTTCAATGTGCCGCCGTGGGCTTGGATGATGTCATTGGCTATGGAGAGGCCGAGGCCGACGCCTTTAATATTTTGGCTACGGGCAGGGTCGAGACGGATGAAGGGCTTTAGGGCGTCTGTGCGCCTGGCAGCGGGGATGCCGGGGCCGTCATCATCTATATTTATGCGAATATTTTTTGCCAATTTCTCAGCGTGAATTTCGATGTTTTTGCCGAATGTGCTGGCATTATCGAGCAAGTTTGCCAGTGCTCGTTTTATTGCTATTTTGCGGATATTTATGCGCAAATCATCTGTGGCCGATGTTTTTATATCGGCCTTAGAAGCGGCGGCGAGGTCTTGTAATATCTTCGCCAGGTCGGTTATTTGCCTGCCTTCTTCGGATGTGTCTCTGGCGAAATCGAGATACCCGTCCAACATGCTTTCCATGTCTTTTATGTCCTTGCGGGCGGCTTTGTTGTCGTCACTATCTTCAACAAGCGCCAAGTGTAATTTAAGGCGGGTGAGGGGGGTACGCAAATCATGGCTAACCCCGGAGAGCAAGGTGGTGCGCTGGTCAATATGGCGGCCAATGCGGCGGCGCATTTCGAGGAATGCGTGACCAGCTTGGCGAACTTCTGTGGCGCCTGATGGTTTGTATTTTCCGATACTGCGGCCCTTGCCGAAGTTCTCAGCCGCCTTGGCCAGTTTCACAATCGGGCGGGCCTGGTTGAGAATAAACAATATGCTGACCAAGCTTAAAAGAACCGTAGCCGCCACCAACCAAAACAAAAAGATAAACCCGGTCGGTGCAAAGACACGTTCACGCGGTACGACAAATTTCAACACCCGTTCTTCAACCTTGACCCTTATGTCTATATAATGGGGGTAACGGGTCGTGTCGAACCAGAAATCATCCTTGAGGTTATCGGATAAAGCCCGGCGCAAGGTCTTGTCCAGTGAAGAGAAAAACGCGGGCCGGGTGGATGTTGGTAAAGTGTTATTACCGTCATAAACGACGGACAATTTCATATTGGGGCGCAGCATCTGGTCGAGCCTTGCCAATCTTTGCTCGCCGGGGTCTTGTTTGTAAAGCTCGACCGCCACAGCCATATCAGCCGCTACACTGTCCGACAAGCTGGCGGTGACGGTCTGCCAATGGGCGTCAAAGAAGATATAGGCCACAATGATTTGCATCAGAGCGATGGGGAGCATGATGATCAGAAGTGCGCGGCCAAACAGGCTTTTGGGTAAGTATTTTTTGATCCCAAGCGGTTTTCGAGCCGGTTTTTTTTGTGGCTTGTTGTTCGATTTTTTGAGGGCGCTACGCATCAACGGGTTCCGCTTGCAAGCAATAACCCCGGTTGCGCACCGTGATCAGAAATTCAGGCTTGGCCGGTTTGTCTTCCAGTTTGCGCCTGAGCCTCGTGACCTGCACATCCACCGCTCGCTCACTTTTAGCATTGATATGTTCGGCCAAAGCCTGACGGCTCACGGGTTGCCCGGCGCGGTTGGACAAGGTCGTCAAAAGGGCCGTCTCCCCGGTGGTCAAATGCATACGCTGGCCAGCGTGTTCCAGCATTTGTCTTTCAACATCAAACACAAATGCCCCGAAGCGGATCTTGTGTTGGCGCGGGCGAGCGGCTTGGCGTTTTAATATGGATTTTATCCGTAGCACTAATTCTTCAGGTTCGAACGGTTTGGCTAGATAATCATCCGCCCCCAAACTCAAACCCTCAATACGTTCACCCGGCTCGTTCTTTGCCGTCAACAGGATGATGGGCACATTATCAACCTCTCGCAAGGATTTCGTCAGCGCAAACCCGTCTTCGCCGGGCATCATCACATCAAGCACAAGTAAATCGAATGTCAGCCCAGACATCAATCTGCGGGCCGTTTGCGCATCCGCAGCGGTGGAAATACGAAATCCGTTTTTGCTTAAATAACGGTCGAGCAAATCCCGGATACGGTCATCATCATCAACCACCAATAGGTGGGCATCGTTAAAACTGTTGTGCGTTTGCGAATGCGCCATATTGCCCTTTACCCCGTAATTGGTGTTGACCCGTTGAATTGACAGTATATCGTCCTCAAAAGATTTTGGGAGAAAATTTTTCCAAAAATTGTAAACATTTGTTTGTGAAGATTACAGTGGAGATTGCAATGCCAGACGCAGCTTATCATGACCGGGACGGGCATATTTGGATGGACGGGGAATTTATCGATTGGCGCGAGGCCAAGGTGCATGTGCTGACCCATTCTCTGCATTATGGTTCCGGCGTTTTCGAAGGCGACCGGGCTTATGAGGGCGAGATATTTGAGCTAAATGCCCATAGCCAAAGGCTGCTAAACTCGGCCAATCTACTTGGCTATGACATCCCGTTTTCGGTAGAGGAAATCAATAAAGCTTGCACCGACACGCTGGCTAAATCCGGCCTGGGGTCGGCCTATGTCCGCCCTATAGCCTGGCGCGGTAGTGAAATGATGGGCGTGGCCAGCCAGGGCAATAAAATCCATTTGGCCGTTGCGGTGTGGTCATGGGGGGATTATTTCGACGATAAGATGAAGGGCATCACTCTATGTATGGCCAAATGGCGCCGCCCGGCCCCGGACACCATTCCGTGCAAGGCAAAGGGGGCGGGGCTGTATATGATCTGCACGCTGTCCAAAGATGCGGCCGAAGCAGACGGTTATAATGATGCGCTGATGCTGGATTATAAGGGCAGGGTAGCGGAGTGTACGGGCGCGCATGTTTTCTTCGTCCGTGATGGGGAATTACACACTCCAACCAATGATATTTTGCTCGACGGGATTACCCGCAAGGCCGTCTTGGCACTGGCAAAAAGACGCGGTATCAAGGTGATAAAGCGCGACATATGGCCAGACGAGTTGCCGACATTTAGCGAATGTTTCATCGTCGGAACTGCCGCAGAAATCACCCCGGTACGCTCTATAGAAAAATTGAAATACACACCGGGCGAGCTTACGGTCAATATGGTCGAAGATTATGACAAGCTGGTGCGCGGGAAATTGGTGGCATAAAGACAATTTTGTAGCAACTGTATTATTTCATTTCAATTACCCATGGTTTATTTCTCTTCAGGACTGTATTTGCGCTTAGGAGTAGTTTCCTGGCTACGGCAATCATGACTTGCTTATGAGGCTTACCTTTTGCTTT
>JAESQN010000051.1 GCA_016765135.1 Robiginitomaculum sp. | reverse complement strand
GTCTCGCCTTTCGCGGTTAACCAAAAAGGCGGTTGGCTGGATGCGGGTACGCTGGACGACATTCCAGAAGGCGGCATTGTCCAACTTAAACTGGACGGCGAAAACATTCTGTTGTCCAAAAACGGCGACGGTGTGTCTTGTTTCCAAAATGCTTGCGCCCATCTTAATTTACCCTTGGACGAAGGTGAAATTGAGGACGGCATTTTAACCTGCCCCCATCACGGCTTCCAATATGACTTGCAGTCTGGCGAATGTTTGACCGCGCCCGAAGTGCAATTATTGCCCCACGCGGTGCGGGTTATCGACGGTAAAATCGAAGTTAGATTGGCAAGATAATGCCCAAGAAAGCCAAAATATGAAAGTCTCCTTAGCCTTTAACCGCAATACGCCCGCGCCCCAGAGCGGGCCAGTGCGTGTGCCGCAACCCATGCTGGACGCATCAGGGCCAAGTCTTATTCTTGGTGGTGAAAACGCTGAAGTGCCGCTGGCCGAACCTATTGCGCCAAACCGCACCGCTATGTTTGGCCCGCGCGGAGCATTACTTATTCGCCCAGAAGGGCCATTTATCGTTTGCGATACGGGCCACCACCGCTTGATGATCTGGAATGAAAAGCCAGTTACCAATAACGCGCCGTGCGACTTTATCATTGGCCAACCCACTTTTGAACATGAGGGCCGCAATGCCAAAGGCGATGCGTGTGCCGCCACACTAAATGTACCGACCGGAATAGCCAGTGACGGCACAGTGTTAGCGATTGCCGATGCGTGGAACCACCGCGTGCTTATTTGGCATACAATCCCAACCGAGATGAACCAGCCTGCGGATATTGTCATCGGGCAAGAAGATTTTTCTGGCGTGCTCGCCAATCGCGGCGAAGAGGCCACGGCCAGCACAACAAATTGGTGTTACGGTGTTGCGATTATTGACGGCAAATTACTGGTGGCGGATACGGGCAATCGCCGCGTGCTGATATGGAATGATATACCCACAAGAAACGGCGCGCCCGCCGATATGGTCATGGGCCAGGAAAACATGGTGACACGCGACGAAAATGCAGGCCGCGATCCGGGGCCGCTCGGTATGCGCTGGCCCCATAGCGTTGTGGCGATTGGCGAGAAAATTTTGGTGTCCGACGCAGGCAATAACCGCGTCATGGTCTGGGATAAATGGCCGACTAAGCCCGGCGTCCCGTGCGATTATGTGCTCGGCCAAAAAGACAGCGCCTCGCTGGAGCATAACCGCGCCGCCTATCTGCCTAATGATAAAGCCCTCAACATGCCCTACGGCATGACGGCGATTGGCGATTGGCTGATTGCGGCGGACACGGCTAATTCCAGAATTGCAGGCTGGCGGAAATCGAGCATTAGCGCCGATGCCCCACTCGACGGTGTGGGCGCGCAACCTGATTTTACCTCCAAGGGTGACAACCGCTGGGGCATGCCCGTGCATGATAGCGTGTGTTGGCCGTATTGGGTGAGTGCTTGCGAAAACACATTGGCCATTTCCGATAGCGGCAATAACCGCGTCATGCTCTGGGAGTTGGCACAGTGAGTGTAGCCCAAGCGCCATCACCGGAGCCTGAACATCACGTAGAAATTCGTGTGCGCGGCACGGTGCAAGGCGTGGGCTTTCGTCCTAATGTTTGGCGGCTGGCGAATGAGTGTAATTTAGTCGGTGAAGTGCTCAATGATGCGAGCGGTGTACTCATTAAAGTGATTGGAGCGCAATCTGATGTTGATACGTTCAAAACCAAACTAGAAACAGACGTTCCGCCTCTATCAAAAATTGATAGTATCGAATGTCGGGTAGCTGAACTCACGGCGGGTTATGATGATTTTAAAATATCAAACAGCGCTGGCGGACAAACCAAGACGCAAATTACCCCCGACGCAGGTGTTTGCGAAGCCTGTTTGGAAGACACTTTCAACCCATTTGGTCGGCGTTACCGTTACCCCTTTACAAATTGCACCCATTGCGGGCCGCGTTTTTCCATAGTTAAATCTGTGCCCTATGACCGCGCCAATACCAGCATGGCTGCGTTTGACCTCTGCGGTGACTGCACGGCTGAATATGAAAATCCTGCTGACCGCCGTTTTCACGCCCAGCCTAATGCCTGTTATATATGCGGCCCCAAAGCCTCACTAGAGCATCTGGGCGAAGGTATTGTCACTTATGACATGCATTCTATGCTCGATGATGTGGACGCGATTTGCTCGCTCCTGCAAAAGGGCGAAATCGTTGCCATTCGCGGCATTGGCGGGTTTCATCTGGCCTGCGATGCTACCAATGAAGACACGCTTGAGAAACTTCGCGCCCGTAAAAACCGCCCCGCAAAACCCTTTGCCCTTATGGCGCGGGATATGGATATTATCGAGCAATATTGCCGTGTATCCGAGCAAGAAAAGGAACTGCTTACAAGCCCTGAAGCTCCAATAGTTTTGCTAGAAAAATCCGGTGACAAGACTTTTCCCAAGAGCGTTGCGCCCGGTCTTGGCCATGTCGGATTTATGATGCCTCATACGTCCATGCACCATATTATTTTGCGGCGTATGAACCGGCCCATCGTCATGACCAGCGCCAATATTTCTGGCGCGCCGCAAGTTACGAGTAACGAAGATGTCAGAACCAAGCTCTCTGGTATTGCTGATTATGCTCTATTTCATGACCGCGAGATTGAGAACCGTGTTGATGATAGTCTTGTTAAAATAATGGATGGTCAACCGCGTATATTGCGCCGCGCGCGCGGCTATGCACCCAGCGCTATTGCTCTGCCTAAAGGCTTTGAAGATGCGCCGGATTTGCTGGCTTTTGGCGGTGAGCTTAAATCAACATTTTGCTTACTCAAAGACGGAGCGGCAATTTTATCACAGCATCAGGGTGATCTGGAAGACGCAGAAACATTTGATGAATATCAGAAAAACTTAAAACTGTTTACGGCCATGTATGACCATGAGCCGACACTTTTGGCGGCTGATAAACATCCCGAATATCTCTCGACTAAATACGCCCATGAGCAAGCGCAGGCTCTAAAATTACCACTAGCGCAGATACAACATCACCACGCTCATATCGCGTCTTGCATGGCGGAAAACGGGGTTCCTCTGGGTACTGCGCCCATTCTCGGCATTGCCCTCGATGGTCTTGGTTACGGCGATGACGGCACCATATGGGGCGGCGAATTTATGATTGCCAATTATACCGGCTATCGCCGTGTCGGCACATTTAAACCTATTGCCATGATTGGCGGCGCACAGGCGATTTTGGAGCCTTGGCGAAATACCTATGCCCATATTGCCGCTGAAATGGGCTGGGAAAGATTTGCCATGAACTTTGGCGAGCTTGAATTGTTTAAATATCTAAATGCCAAACCGCGTGAGACACTGGATAAAATGCTAGACGCAAATATCAATGTACCGCTTGCGTCCTCTTGTGGTCGTTTGTTTGACGCTGTGGCGGCGGCGATAGGTCTGTGCCGCGACGAGGCGAGCTATGAAGGCCAAGGCGCGATGATGCTCGAAGCTGCGGTGGACGAAGCTACGCTCAACGATACGGACGAGGAAAGCGCATACCCGCTGTCTGCGCCAAACCTACAAACCACCTCTATGCCCTATGTCGAGCCTCTCGCCATGTGGCAGGCTTTGCTCGGTGATCTGATTTTAAAAACGCCTGTGCCGATTATGGCGGCGCGTTTCCATAAAGGCCTTGCCGAAGCGATTGTCATGATGGCGGAGAAATGCGCGGTAAAAATAGGCGCGGACGAGCCGCCTATCAAACAAATTGCGCTTTCTGGCGGGTGCTTTCAAAATGCGGTCTTGCTGGAACTGGTCACAAAACAACTCAGCAGGCTTGGCTATGAAGTGCTGACCCATGCCCGCGTGCCTGCCAATGACGGCGGGCTTGCCCTCGGCCAAGCGGTTATCGCCGCCGCTACAACACTGAAAAACAGGAGCTAGTCTATGTGCCTAGGAATACCAGGACAAATCGTTGAAATATCAGACCGCGTGCGCAGGTTCGGCATTGTTGATATTAGCGGCGTAAAGCGCGAGATCAATCTCGCCTGTATCGTCAATGAAGACCATTCCCTTGATGATTGCGTCGGCGATTGGGTGCTTGTGCATGTGGGGTTTGCCATGAGCCGCATTGACGAAAAAGAAGCCGAACTAACCATGGAAGTGCTGCGCGAACTTGGCGAGGCGCAAGAAGAAATCGAAGCCATGCGGCTTTCTGGACGGAAATAGAGGGCTGGGCGAAAATAAATATGAGCAAGAAAAAACATCTTTCTGATCTCTACCCCTTCCTGCACGGTAAGCAGCAAGACGGCGAGAGTATGGACAAGGCACTCATGACATCTGTGCGCCAAAAGGCTGCGGATCATGTCAGCGTGTTTGAAAGCTATTTTGAAAAAAACCAAGAAGATATAGTCTCTGCCGCAAAAATTATTGCGAATATGTATCGCCAAAACGGGCGTTTGTTTACTATGGGCAATGGTGGCTCTAGCTGTGATGCGGCCCATGTCGCAGTTGAGTTTTTACACCCCGTTACCACGGGCCGGCCCGCACTAACCGCAGTTAACCTGACCACGGATGTCGCAATGATGACGGCGGTCAGTAATGATATTGGCTATGAGCATGTTTACGCCCGCCAAATTATCGCCCAGGGGCGCAAGGGCGATTGCCTCATCGGTATTTCCACCAGTGGTAATTCCGCCAATCTTATCAAAGCGTTTCAAAAGGCCCGCGACATGGGTATGTCAACCATTGGGCTATCCGGTATGAACGGCGGAGAAATGGCCACGGCAGGACTTGATGCCTGCCTGACCGTTGAGACCGACAGCATTCACCGCGTCCAAGAATGCCATGTCGCGACTTATCATATCCTCTGGGACCTTGTGCACACATTGCTGGCCGATGACAGAGGCGGGCTAAATAATGGAGATAAATCGTGAAATATGTAGATGAATTTCGTGACCCTGAAAAAGCTAAAATGCTTTTGAAAGAAATCAATGAACTGGTAGAGCAAATCGACATTTGCAAAACCCGGCCATTGGCGATTATGGAAGTGTGCGGCGGGCATACCCATTCGATTTTCCGCTACGGGCTTGAAGGCATGTTGCCAAAGCAAATAGAGCTGATACACGGCCCCGGTTGCCCCGTTTGTGTCCTGCCTATGGGACGGGTTGATGATTGCATAGCCTTGGCCGAAATGCCCGATACTATATTTACCACATTTGGCGACGCTATGCGGGTGCCGGGTTCCAAGAAAAGCTTGCTGCAAGCCAAGGCAGACGGAGCTGATGTGCGTATGGTCTATTCGCCCCTCGATGCGCTCGACCTTGCGCGTAAAAACCCGGATAAAGAAGTGGTGTTTTTCGGCCTTGGTTTTGAAACCACTATGCCGAGCACTGCGTTCACGGTATTGCAAGCCAAGGAAGACGGGATAAAAAACTTCTCGCTTTTTTGTAACCACATCACCATCATTCCGACGGTCAAAGCCATACTCGACTCGCCCGATATGCAAATTGACGGCTTTCTCGGCCCCGGTCATGTCAGCATGGTTATCGGTATAGAGCCTTATGAATTTATTGCCGACCACTATAATCGCCCGCTCGTGGTCGCGGGCTTTGAGCCGCTCGACGTTTTGCATTCCATCTGGATGGTGCTGAAGCAAATCGCCGAAGGCCGTTCCGAGATTGAAAATCAATATTCCCGCATTGTGCCAGACGAAGGCAATGACGAAGCGCTCGCCGCCGTTGCCGAAGTGTTCGAACTGCGCGAGTTTTTTGAATGGCGCGGGCTTGGCTCTATTGATCATTCGGGCGTGCGTATGCGCAAGGAATTTATCGATTTTGACGCCGAGCGCAAATTCGTCGTGCCGGACATTAAAATCGCCGACCCCAAAGCTTGCCAATGCGGCGAAGTCCTAAAGGGCGTGATAAAGCCATTTGCTTGCAAGGTGTTTGGCAAGGCCTGTACGCCCGAAACACCGCTTGGCGCGCTTATGGTATCGTCCGAAGGCGCTTGCGCCGCCTATTACCAATACGGCGACCCTGACCGTCTTAGAGAGCTTGAAAAAGGGGAACTTGAAAAAGGGGAACTTGAAAAAGGGGAACTTGAAAAAGGGGAACTTGAAAAAGCATGAACAAACCCGCCAACATAAATGTGCCGAAGCCACCGCGAAAACGCGGCAAGGTGAGCATTAAGAAAGTCTCGCTGGCCCACGGCGGCGGCGGCAAAGCCATGCGCGACCTCATTGATGATGTGTTTGTGTCGCAATTTGATAATCCCTATTTATCACCGCTGGAAGACCAAGCTAGGTTTGAGTTAACCGATTTGGCTAAACACGGAGATCAACTCGCTTTTACAACGGATAGCTATGTGGTTGACCCGCTGTTTTTTCCGGGCGGCGACATTGGCAAGCTGGCCATATGCGGCACGGTCAATGATCTGGCCGTAGGCGGGGCAACGCCTCTCTATCTGACATGCTCGGTGATTATCGAAGAAGGTGTCGAGATTGAAATGCTGCGCACTATCGCCGCGTCTATGGCCAAGGAAGCCGCGAGCGCAGGCGTTAAAATCGTCACGGGTGATACCAAGGTTGTCAACAAAGGCTGCTGCGATAAAATCTTTATCAATACCGCAGGCATTGGCGTCATTCGCACAGGCTATAATCTGAGCTCAGGCAATGCGGTGCCGGGCGATGTTATCCTGGTCAACGGACTGCTCGGTGATCACGGCGCGACCATATTGGCGGCGCGCGGCGATATGGCTCTGGACGCGCCCATAGAAAGCGACTGCGCGTCTCTACACGGGTTGATCAAAACCATTTTGGATATTTGCCCCGACATACGTTTCATACGCGACGCCACGCGCGGCGGGCTTGCCACTGTGCTCAACGAGATTGCGCAAGCCTCTGGTGTTAGCATAGAGATAGAAGAAGACAAAACGCCCTTGCGCACCGAGGTCAAAGGCTTTTGCGAAATCCTAGGCCTTGATCCGCTCTATCTTGCCAATGAAGGTAAAATCGTTGTTGTCGTGCCAGCAGAACATGCGGACGAAGTCCTATCCGCCATGCAGGGCCACGCACTCGGCACGGGTGCAGCCGCCATTGGCGCAGTTGGTGATTGGGACGCAGGCCGCGTCACCATGCGCACGGTGTTTGGCGGGCGGCGCATTGTTGATATGTTAGTGGGTGAGCAATTGCCCAGAATTTGCTAGGGGGCGGCATGCACGAAATGGGCATCACAAAAAATATCGTCTCGATTGTCGCCGAGCACGCCAAAACGCAAAAGGTCAAACGTGTGCAGCTTGAAATTGGCAAGCTCTCTGCGGTCATGCCTGACGCTTTGCAGTTTTGTTTTGATGTGGTTGCCAAGGGAACAGTGCTGGAGGGCGCGACGCTGGAAATTATTGAAGTGGTCGGACGGGCCAAATGCCGCGCTTGCGGAGCCGAGGTCGAACTTCACCAAATCGTGACGGCCTGCACTTGCGGCTCGCGTGATTTGGAGCGCCTGTCAGGCGAAGAACTTAACATAAAAGAAATGGAATTGGAGGCAGCATAATGTGCGGAACTTGCGGATGTCAGGACGGCAATAAAGCGACCGTCACGAATTTACAAACGGGTGAACACACCCATATTGATGCGGACGGGACGGTGACAACCCACACCCATGACCATGATGACCATCATCACGACCATGAACATGCACACGATCATTCTCACGACCACGATCATAGTCATGATAATGATCACGCGCATACACACGCTAAAGCCCACGGCAATGTCGGCACCACCATCGCGCTCGAACAAGCCATCATGCAAAAAAATGACGCGCTGGCAGAGCGCAATCGCGCTTGGTTTGCGGGCCGCGAAATTCTGGCGCTTAATCTGGTTAGCTCACCTGGTTCCGGCAAAACCACTATATTAGAGCGCACCATCATTGACCAAAAAGGCAAAATCGATATTTCTGTCATCGAGGGTGACCAGCAAACCGCCAATGATGCCCAACGCATCAAGGATAGCGGCGCGCCAGCCGTTCAGATAAATACCGGTACGGGCTGTCATTTGGAGGCGGATATGGTGATGGAGGGCGTTAAATCGCTCAAGCCAAAATCCGGCTCGGTTATCATGATTGAAAATGTCGGAAATCTGGTTTGCCCGGCTTTGTTTGACCTCGGCGAAGCGGCGAAAGTGGCTATTCTTTCCGTCACCGAAGGCGAAGATAAACCGGTTAAATACCCCCATATGTTTCAGGCATCAGATGTGATGTTGCTCAACAAAATAGACCTATTGCCGCATCTGGATTTTGATGTTGAAAAATGTCTCGACTATGCGCGGCAAGTCAATCCGCATATTAAAGTTATCCAGCTTTCGGCTAAAACCGGAGAAGGCATGGACGAGTGGTATGACTGGCTCAAAGCCCAGAGCGTCCAAGCCAGTGAGCAAGCTTTTGATTAAATTGGTTGGGAATAAGGAGGCGCTCATATGATCTCCATCCTGTTTTTTGGATTTCTGCTGGGCATGCGCCATGCCGTAGAAGCTGACCATATTGCGGCTGTAGCATCCCTGACGTCCAAAACCACATCTGCCCGCCAAGGCGTCCGTCAGGGCATGGCTTGGGGCTTGGGACATACCCTCACCCTGTTTTTATTCGGATCGCTTGTACTCTTTGCTGTTAATATTATTCCTGACAAAATCGTAAACAGCCTCGAACTTGCGGTGGGTATCATGCTCATTATTTTGGGCATTGACGTCTTGCGCCGCCTC
>JAESQN010000050.1 GCA_016765135.1 Robiginitomaculum sp. | reverse complement strand
CTCCACCACCAGCTGCCCCTCCGCCCCCTCCACCTCCACCTCCGCCTCCTCCAACCAGTGTCACAATTAGCGGAACAATCACCTTTGATTTTGTACCGTTTAATACAGCTACAAACGGGTTGGATTACAACAATATCAGCACCAGACCTGTTCGGGGCGTGCCTGTTGATATGCTTGATAATGGCGGTGCCGTTTTGGAAACCGTTACATCTGATGATAATGGTAATTATACATTTACTGTGAATTCCAACACAAATGTTCGTATTCGCGCCAGTGCGAGGGTTGTACAAACCACGGGTGCTAGATGGGATGTTAGTGTTACCGACAATACGAATAGCAATGCGCTCTATACTTTGGCGGGCAGTTTGACCTCGTCAGGGGCGGCAAATTCTACTCGAAACCTCAATGCCGGGTCGGGTTGGGGTGGAAGTTCATACACGGGCACGAGAGCCGCAGGGCCTTTTGCAATACTCGACCCTGTCTACACTGGCATTCAAAGAATCGTTGCGGTCGACGCTGATGTAGTTTTCCCGCCGGTCGAATTTCGCTGGAGTGTCAATAATAGAGCCGTTAGTGGCGATCGGGCAGATGGCGAAATCGGCACATCTTCCTATGTGTCCAATGGTGTTACCGGCAATGTGTTTATTCTAGGTGATGCCAATAATGATACGGACGAATATGATGCCCACGTTGTTGTTCATGAATGGGGACATTATTTTGAAGACCGTCTGTCGAGGTCCGATTCTATGGGTGGCGCATGGAGTGGCAATAGCAGGCTGGACCCCAGGATTGCTTTTGGTGAAGGTTTCGGTAATGCCCTGTCGGGTATTATTATGGACGATCCGTTTTACCGTGATAGTTCAGGCAACCAGCAAGCAAATGGGTTTTTAATCAATGTCGAAAATAATGCAAATGCGACCCAGGGCTGGTTTAGTGCCGCGTCTGTTCAGTCAATTTTGTACGACCTGTACGACGCAGACGATGATGGTGTCGATGTTATATCACTGGGCATAGGACCCATCTATGAAGCGTTGACGGCGGACGACTATACAGGCAGCGCTCTTTTTATCAGCATATTTGCATTCATGAATGAACTTAGAATCCAACAGCCCGGCAGTGTTGCAAATATGGATGCCTTGCTCACCGGGCAAATGATCAATGGCACGGGGCCTAACGGTGCCGGAGAAACCAACAATGGCGGCATTGCGTCAGCGCTTCCCGTCTATAAAATTCTTCCGCTTAACGGGGCTGCGGTTGAAGTTTGTTCGCTAAATGATGCTGGTGAATTTAACAGGCTTGGCAATCGTGCCCTTGTTCAGTTGGATTTAGCTACGGCTGGAACCTATACTATCACCATGACGAGAACATCGGGAGACACTGGTCGTGATCCCGACTTCCTAATTTGGAGGAACGGCTCTCTTGTGGCTAGGGCGGAAAGCTCGCTGGCTGAAACCGAGACATTTACAGGTACGTTATCTGCGGGCACACATGTGCTAGATGCTTATGATTTCCATAACCTCAACAGCATTACGACAAATGCCGGTGATTCGTGTTTTGATATTGTAGCAACAGACTAATTTGGAGTGATAAAATGACTATATATAAAACTATATCTGCTATTGTGAGCGGCCTTGCCTTGACTGCGATTTCAGCCTGTTCCAGCCAGGGTGCAGTGGAGCAACAAACGGTAGCGAAAGACCAACCAATATTGGTGGAAACCGCAACTATAAAACAAGGTGCTGATGTCAGTTTTTCTCACAATTATGACGGCAATACTGATCCGGGTTTTGTGGAAAATTTCCAGATATTTATCCAGGAGGGATATGACGCTGGTACATTAGATATCAGTATGAATGCCAGTGAAGGCCTGACGCTAACAGCAAATAGTCAGACCAGTTTTTCTATGTCAGGCGATGCAGTACGCACCTTAAATATTAGTGTCAGTGCGCAAACGCCGAATAAATATTATGTGAATTTGCAAGCACGCGCCAATGATGGTAGTGGCCAGGTGATGTTGCGGAGCTACGGCGTCGCCATCTATGTGGGCGATCCAAAGCTATATCCAAAAGTTGAGCAAAAATTCACTGTGGAAGACACCAAAGACGGCGGCAAAATTATCGTCATGGAAGCAGAAGAAACGATTGAGAAATAAGCGTTTAATCAAACGCTTTTGTTTCCACCCGCTTGATATATGCTGACAGGTTTTTTGAGTTTTCTATAAATGTCGACATGGGCGTTGGGAACGGTTTGGCCATGATATTGGCAAGGAAGCCGTAGCCCGTGGCGTCGTATTCGGACGGGGTATCCCCGAATAAATAGGATTTATCGCCAAGGATATTTTCAAAAGCAGCTAAATCAGCCAACCCAAAGTTCATAATTTCTGCGTCAGTATGGCGGCCTATGCCGTGTCCGTGCATGGTTTTTTTCATGCCTTTGATAATTTTACCGAAAATAAATCCACGTATGGGTGCGGGTATGCCGCCAAACCATGTGGACTTTATCAATTTTTGGTTTTCTTCATCCATCCAGCGAGTGTTGACCATGACCCAATAGGTTCGCTCTTCAAGCATGGTTTTTAGGGCATGGCCAATAGCATGTTGCTCAGGTGATAAATTCTCTCCCAAAGGGTCGCCGTATTTGTCTTTCAGATAGGTGATGCACAGGCTGGAATCGGCAATAGTTTGATCGCCGTCCACAATATACGGAATTTTCGCTTTGGGAGCTTTACTGGGATCAATGACCTCATTGACGGTATAATCAAGCCCGGCAAGACGTAAATAGGTCTCAAGTTTAAGGGCAAATGGGCTAGCATCGCGCATGCCAAATTGCGGGACGAATTTGTATAGTTCAATCATTTTAATTTCTTTCGTAAAGGGATTTAAGCTTCTGTCATGCAGAAGAAATTGAATTTATTGCCGTCCAGATCACGGCAAAACCCGGCGTAAAATCCGCCGCCGCGTGGCCCGGACGGGCCTTCGTCGCTGGCACCAAACTTTATGGCCAAGGCGTACATTTCATCGACCATTTCGGGCGTTTCTACGGCAAAAGCCGTCATGGAGCCATTGCCTATGGTTGCTTTATCGCCGTCAAAGGGCACATGGACACAAAAGCCCGGCTTGTCTGGTGCCGTCGACCAATAGACAAATTTATCTGCCTCCTCCATGGTGATTTTTGCGCCGAGTTTCGACAACAGCGTGTCGTAAAAAACGGTCGCTTTGCTGAGTTTATTCGTACCTACGGTTTGATATCCGATCATGATTTTCTCCTTTACGGGCACCTCTAACACACCCATACTGACAGCAGTATGTCAGGAGAGGCAAGTGAAAAAAACTGAACGCTTATTTCGCATCATAGACCGCTTGCGCGGCCACAGTGTTGCCGTGACGGCGGCCCAACTTGCTGCTGAATTTGCAGTCTCCGAACGCACGATATACCGGGACATGAAATCATTGGAAGACCAAGCCATTCCGGTCGAGGGTGAGGCGGGTGTTGGTTATATGCTGGGGGCCGGATTTGATGCCCCGCCCATGTCTTTTGACCGCGACGAGTTGGACGCCTTGGTTATCGGCTTGCGGTTTGTTGGCCGCGAGGCTGACCCGATACTGCAAGGCGCGGCCTTGTCGGCTTTGGAGAAAATCCGGGCCGTTTCAACCACAGATTTTGCGCCCGAGGACACGGCGCTTTATGCGCCGGGCTTTGGTCATCACGAACACTTGCATATGATGAGCATCATGCGTCTGGCTATTCGGGGTGCTACGGTGATGGATTTGGAATATGAGGCTCTTTCAGGCGAAATGACAAGGCGCATCGTCAAACCTTTGGCGTTGATATTTTTCCCAAACGCTCATTTGTTGGCCACATGGTGCGAACTGCGCGAAGACTACCGCAATTTTCGTGTAGACCGCATCATCTCCGCCCGCGATACAGGCGCAAATTTTGTCCGAGAAAAACGCGCATTGCTGCGGGGCTATAAGACGCAGGTAGACGCAGAAATAAGACGGGAGAAAGCCAAAAAATGTAGGGTGGATTAGGTTTCTTAACCGTAATCCACCATTGGCACACGCCGCAAGGTGGATTACGCCAAGAGGCTAATCCACCCTACAAAACTTGTACCTAAACTGGCTTGATCAGCGCGTGTTTTTTCTTACCGACGGATATTTTTATAACCCCGTCAGCATTGACATCACTTGCCGATAATTTTGCATTACCGTCTGTGGTTTTCTCGTCATTGATCTTGAGCGCCCCGGCTTTGATATGGCGTTTGGCTTCGCCGTTTGAAGCGCAAAGCCCGGTGAGGACACCTGCTTCGGTGGCGGATATATTTTCCAAATCTCCGACAGGCACTTCAAAGGTAGGCAGGCCAGCGGCGGTTCCGCCTTGCTCAAATGTTTTTTGTGCGGTTTGCTCGGCTGCTTTGGCCGCATCCACGCCGTGCAACATTGTCGTGGCCTCATTGGCCAGACGGATTTTGGCGGTGTTGATCTCCATACCCTCAAAGGCTTCCAGCCGCGTAATTTCTTCCAAAGGTAAATCCGTAAACAGGCGTAAAAACCGGGCCACATCTGCATCTTCGGTATTTCGCCAAAACTGCCAGTAATCATAGGGCGACAGGGTAAACCCACTGCCCAAATTTGCGTCCGCATTTAACCACCGCGCTCCGGCCGCCGTCTTGCCCATTTTGGCTCCGGACGCCGTAGTGATCAGGGGTGTGGTAAAACCGAACACGTTTGCGCCTTCAATGCGCCGTGTCAGATCGGCTCCGCCAAGAATATTACCCCATTGATCAGACCCGCCCATTTGCAAACGGCAATCATGGCGGCGGTAGAGTTCGAGATAATCATAGGATTGCAACAGAGTGTAATTAAATTCCAAAAACGTCATGGGCTGTTCATTATCGAGCCTGCGTTTGACGCTCTCCAGGGCCACCATTTTATTGATGGTGAAATGTGTGCCGATAGTGCGCAAAAACTCGATATAGCCAAGCTTGTCGAGCCAATCGGCATTATCGACCATGATCGCAGCATTGGGGCCATCAAAGTCCAGAAACTTTGAGAACACTTGTTTGATACCGTTTTTGTTGTCTTCAATGTTTTCGGGTGTCAATATGGGCCGGGATTTGTCCTTGTCGGACGGGTCACCGATTTTGGTGGTGCCGCCGCCTAAAAGCACAATGGGCCGTCCGCCGGATTTTTGCAAAATCCGCAGCATCATGATTTGCACCAATGAGCCGACATGTAGGCTCGGAGCCGTGCAATCAAAACCAATATAGCCGCTCAAATCACCTTTGCTGGCCAAAGCGTCCAGTGCTGCCTCGTCGGTACACTGATACAAAAAACCGCGTTCCGTCAGGGTTTTCATCAATTCGGATTTGTATTTGCTCATGGTATTGCTCTAGGCTAGGTGAATGAACTTCTTTATAGGGAAAGCGGGTTAATGGGCAAGACTAGATATAAAGCTTTAGGCCTGATGAGTGGCACGTCTTTGGACGGCGTTGACGCGGCGGTCATTGAGACGGACGGGGAGCGGGTTTTCGGATTTGGTGCCACGTATTTTCGCGCTTACACCGATGAGGAGAAAGACATATTGGGTGCGGCCACCCAAGCGGCCTTGCAGTGGAATTTCAAAGGGACGCCGCCAAACATATTTGCTCAGGCGGAAACCATTATTCACCAAGCCCACATCGAAGCCGCGCAAGCCTTGATGACAGATGACAAAAATGAGGATATAGACTTAATCGGATTTCACGGGCAGACGGTTTTACATCGCCCACCAACAGGTGGACAAAACGGGCAAACTTTGCAATTGGGTGATGGTCAGGTCTTGGCGGATGCGTTGGATGTGGATGTGGTTTATGATTTTCGCACCAAAGATGTGCAAGCGGGCGGGCAGGGCGCGCCTCTCGCGCCCGTTTATCACCAGGCTTTGCTGGAAAAACCACAAATATTGCACGCCGCAGTGCTGAACATTGGCGGTGTATCCAATATCACGATTGTAACGCCGGACGGTGAATTACTGGCCACGGACTGCGGGCCTGGCAATGGGCCATTAGATAACTGGGTACAATCTTGCGGGCTGGGCAGTTATGACAAAGACGGAGCTTTGGCACGGGCAGGCACGCCGGATTTTGCCTTGATAGATAAATGGTTAGGGGCGGAGTTTTTCAATAAACCCGTACCCAAATCCGCAGACCGCTGGGATTTTGATGTGCTGGTTGATGTAAAAAACCAGACATCCGAAGACGGCGCCGCGACTTTGGTCGCATTTACTGCCATGGCCATTGCCAACACATTGGCCCATTACCAGCACAACCAGCAGAAAATTGAAACCATTATAGTGTGCGGCGGCGGCAGAAAAAACCCCATGATCATGGCGGCCTTACGAGAACAATCCATTGGTAAAATAATCGCGGCTGAGCAAATAGGCTGGCGCGGCGATGATCTGGAAGCGGAAGCTTTCGCCTATCTCGCTGTGCGCAGTGTCAAAGGATTGTCGTTGTCATATCCCGGTACTACGGGTGTGGCAAAACCGGCGCACGGTGGAAAGACTTGTAGGGTGGATTAGCGCTTCTTGCGCGTAATCCACCATGTGGTGTACACAAAAGGTGGATTACGCTAAAGAAGCTAATCCACCCTACAGGGCTTTACAGTTTTCTAAGCTTCAAACCCGATCAGCCCCGGCTCTCTTGGTGGGCAATAACTTTCTTCGAAAACTGTATCGAGGTATTTTTCGATTTCTTCCAAGGCTACATCCAAATTCTCACTGTAGAAATGATCCGCGCCTTCAATCAACGCGCCGTGGATTTTTCTGCCTTTTTGGATGCGGATATTTTCAATGGCTCGCTCAACCTCTTCGGGCGGCACGACACTATCCAGACTGCCATATGTAATCAAACCTGAAGCCGGGCACGGGGCCAGAAATGCCAGATCATAAGTATTGGTCGGTAGAGACATGGAGATAAAGCCTGATACTTCCGGGCGGCGCATCAAAAGTTGCATGCCTATCCAGGCCCCGAAAGAATACCCGCTGACCCAGGAAAACGGTGCGTTTTGATTGAAACTTTGCAGGTAATCCAGCGCATAGGCCGCATCTTGTAATTCGCCACTGCCGTGATCATACACGCCCTTGGAGCGACCAATACCGCGAAAATTAAACCGCAGCACGGAAAACCCGCGCCGTTTATAGCACTCATACATGGCTACCGGAATGCGGTGATCCATGTGCCCGCCCGCCTTTGGGTGGGGGGATAAAATGATGGCACACGGCGCGGCGGCATCATCACTGGGGTGATAGCGCCCCTCAAGCCGACCTTCAGGGCCGGCAAAAATTACTTCTGGCATAAAATTCACTCTTTTTGCGCGAAAATTTCCAAAAAAATCAGTATTATAATACTTGACTGTTTTAGTCGGAATTAGTAAATCGCGTGTTTGAAACCTTGTTGTTGCGGGCTTCTAACAGGCCTTTCCGCAAAATGCAAAAAAAAAGACATATCAAGCGCCTGAAAACGGATCCAACGCCCGAAAGACCACCGAATGTTGGGCACATGACTGCCAAATGCCCGGCACATGACTGAAAGTAAGCTATGAAACTGACCGCCAAAGCCCGTTACGCTGTTATGGCCATCACCGACATTGCCGTTTCGAGCAAAGATCAAGGCGCTGTCAGCTTGTCGGACATTTCCCTGCGTCAGGATATTTCGCTGGCATTTTTGGAGCAATTGTTTGGAAAATTGCGCAAGGCTGGCCTTGTGGACAGCGAACGCGGCGCCCAAGGCGGGTATAAATTGGCCGCGCCTGCCAGTCATATATATATTGGCAGCGTCATGCGGGCGGTTGAGGAGGAAATCCAGACCAAGCGCTGCGGCGATACGGGGATTGGTTGCACAGTTAAAGGTGCGAAATGTCTATCCCATGATCTGTGGCAAGCGATGGAAGACCATATTGAAGGGTTTTTGGACGCCATATCTATCCAGGATGTCATTGACCAGCGTTTCCCGCAAATTTGCCCCGAATTAGTGGCCAAGATGGAGGCGGCGGAATAATGGGACTTTATCTGGACCATAATGCTTCCTCTCCGGCCAGGCCGGACGTGATTGAAGCTATGCTTGCAGCGCTGATTACGCCGGGCAATGCGTCCGCGCCCCACGGTCATGGCCGCGCCGCCCGTAAATTGGTTGAGGACGGGCGCGAAGCGGTGGCTTTGGCAATGGGGGTCTGCGCTCAGGATTTGATCTTTACGGCCAACGGCACCGAAGCCCTCAACACCGTGATAAAGTCTGTAGTAGACGCAGGCAGCAAGCGTTTGTTCATATCAAGTATGGATCATCCGGCTTCAATTTCGATGGCCGAAGCCATGAGTGAGAAATGCGGCGCAGAGGTGGAAATAATCCCTGCCCTGGCGTCCGGTCTTTTGGATTTGAAGTGGCTAAGTGCAGAACTGGCCCGCCACGACGCGGCGAAATACGGACGGCCATTCGTGGCCGTAGCTGTGGCCAATAGCGAGACGGGCGTTATTCAGGACGCGGCGCGAATTGTAGATTTGGTGGGCGATATGAACGGGCTTTTGCTGTTTGATGCCGTGCAGGCCTTGGGCAAAATTCCGCTCAGTGTCGTAGGGCTGGCGGATTATGTTGCCGTTTCCGCCCATAAAATTGGTGGCCCGCAAGGGGTGGGGGCGCTTTATGTGTCGCCGGACGCACCGTTTACGTCCTTGATGATTGGCGGCGGGCAGGAAAAACGCCGCCGGGCCGGGACGCTCAACGTGGCCGGCATTGCCGGGTTTGGTGTTGCGGCCAAAACGGTGTCGGTGTCGGATATGTCCAACACTAGCGATATTAGGGATGCTATTGAGGCGGGCTTGAAATCTATGGAGCCAAATTTGGTTATCTTCGGTGCAGGCGCGCCGCGCTTGCCCAACACATCATTTTTTGCCGTGCCGGACACCGCCTCATCGACTTTGATGATGGGGCTGGATTTGGAGGGTGTTAGCGTCTCCACCGGGCTGGCTTGTTCATCGGGAAAGACAGGTGCAAGCCGCGCCGTCACCGCCATGGGGCTGGCAGACAAAGCCCCCAAAGGCGCAATACGTTTGTCTTTGGGATATACGTCCAAGCCCGAAGACGCAGATATATTTTTGAAAGCATGGACTAAAATTCGCCGCCAGGCATTTAAGGGAGCCGCATAATGGGCAAGCAAGACAACATCGCAAAAGACGCTATCGAACAAGGTACCGTAGAGGGCGTTCGCGCCTTGGAAGCCGACAAATACAAATACGGGTTCGAGAGCGATATCGAGCAAGAATTTGCGCCAAAGGGCCTGAACGAGGATATCGTCCGGTTTATTTCGGCGAAGAAAAACGAACCGGACTGGATGCTCAAATGGCGACTCGACGCCTATGCCCGTTGGTTGACTATGGAAGAACCCACATGGGCCATGGTCGATTACCCCAAGATTGATTACCAGGACGCCTATTATTACGCCGCGCCAAAAAGCGACAAGGACGGGCCAAAAAGCTTGGACGAGGTCGATCCGGACTTGCTGGAAGTTTACGCAAAGCTCGGTATCCCGCTCAGGGAACAAGAGGTTTTAGCCGGGGTGCAGGGCGCGCCGCGTGTGGCCGTGGATGCCGTGTTTGACAGTGTGTCTGTGGTCACTACGTTCAAGGAAGAGTTGGCCAAAGTCGGGGTGATTTTCTGCCCGCTGTCCGAAGCCGTGCAGAAACATCCTGAACTGGTGCGCAAATATCTCGGCACCGTAGTGCCGCCCACGGATAATTATTTCGCCACCTTAAACACCGCCGTGTTTTCAGAAGGCAGCTTCGTTTATATTCCGCCCGGCGTGCGTTGCCCTATGGAACTCTCGACCTATTTTCGCATGAACGCCCAGGGTACGGGCCAGTTTGAGCGCACCTTGATCATTGCCGACAAGGGCAGCTATGTTTCCTATCTGGAAGGCTGCACCGCGCCCATGCGCGACGAAAATCAATTGCATGCAGCGGTCGTGGAATTGATCTTGTTGGAAGACGCGGAGATAAAATATTCCACCGTCCAAAACTGGTGGCCGGGCGACGCGGAAGGCAAGGGCGGGGTCTATAATTTCGTCACCAAACGCGCCGATTGTCGGGGCAATAATTCCAAGGTAAGCTGGACACAGGTCGAGACCGGCTCGGCCATTACCTGGAAATATCCATCATGCATCTTGCGCGGAGATGGCTCATCCGGAGAATTTTATTCTATCGCCATCACCAACGGATTTCAGCAAGCCGACACTGGTACCAAAATGATCCATCTGGGTAAAAATACTAAATCCAGAATTATCTCCAAAGGTATATCTGCGGGCCGTTCAAACCAAACCTATCGGGGACTAGTTAGCGCCCATAAAAAAGCTACAGGTACACGCAATTTCACTCAGTGCGACAGTCTTCTGATTGGCGATCAATGCGGTGCCCACACGGTGCCTTATATTGCCAGCGATACGCCCACGGCCCAGTTTGAACACGAAGCCACCACATCGAAACTCTCCGAAGAACAATTGTTTTATTGTCGCCAGCGCGGGCTTTCCGAAGAAGAAGCGGTGGCGTTATTGGTCAACGGCTTTTGCCGCGATGTACTGCAAAAATTACCAATGGAATTTGCGGTAGAGGCGCAGAAATTGGTGGCGATAAGCTTGGAAGGAAGTGTCGGATGAATAATTTCATCACAGAAATATTTAAAGGAAAACACAATGTCTAAAACCAAAAAGCCAACACGTAAACATGTGTCCAGCGGCTCTGAGTGGGAGGTCAAATTTGGCTATTCACGGGCCGTGGCTCAGGGTGATTTTTGTTTTGTATCGGGCACAACCGGCACGAATTACGAAACCGGGAAAATGCCAGAAAGCGCCGCCCAACAAACCCGCAATGCCGTCACCACAATCGACGCCGCCCTCCAAGCCGCCGGGTTTGAAATGGGTCATGTGGTGCGGGTGCAATACACGGTGACCAGCCGCGATGTGATCGAGCAAATCCAGCCCGAACTCCAGCGCGCATTCGGCGCCATAAAACCCGCCGCAACAATGGTAATTGCGGGTTTGATTGAAGACGGCATGAAAGTCGAGATCGAAGTCACGGCGTTTAAGGGTTAGGGAGATGATTGATAAAATCAACATTGACGAAAAATTCTCTTTGTTCTCGGAGCACTTCCGTCCGAAAATCGTGGCGGAGCTGAACGGGCAGGAATTTAAATTGGCCAAGATTAAGGGCGAATACCCTTGGCACAGCCATGCCGACGCAGACGAAATGTTTTTTATCTGGAAGGGCAATATCACCCTGGAATTTCGCACCCATAAAGTCGAGTTAAGCACAGGTGAGGCCATCGTCGTCCCGAGGGGCGTTGAGCACCGCCCCGTAGCCCACGGTGAAGCCCAGGTATTTCTGATCGAACCCAAAGCCACAAAAAACAATGGCGACGCAGATGTGGCAGACAAATACAATGCGCCTAATGATGTTTGGATATAGGAGGTTCACATGACAAATACCAAGCCAAAAACTAAACCAAACCCGCCCGTGCTTAACATTGATGATGTGCCGATGATAGAGTTTGGAAACGGTGAAAAATTTGCCGCCAAACTTGGTCGGCTCGGGCCTGCTTTGGGTGCGAAAAATTTGGGCTGTATGCTAACCATAGTGCCGCCCGGCAAATGTGCCTTTCCGTTTCACGCGCACCTGCTTGATGATGAAATGATGTTTATCCTGGACGGAAGCGGCGAATACCGGTTTGGCGATGCCACATATCCCGTCAAAGCCGGCGATATGTTGGGCGCACCGCCGGGTGGGGCGGAAGTGGCCCACCAATTGATCAATACAGGGAAAACCGATCTAAAATATCTGGCGTTCTCTACCAATGGCAGCACGTCCGTTGTGGTCTACCCGGATTCAGACAAATTTCTGGTCGGCGCAGATATCCCCCAAGGCGGTTCCTCAAGAGATGCTAAATTCCACCATCTCGGTAAAATCGGCGTTGGAGCCGCAGACTATTTTGACGGTGAAGAATGATGGGCACCCATATACACCACTGCCCCAAACCCCGCTCATACCCGCGAAAGCGGGTATCCATCTGGATATCAAGCTGGATACCCGCTTTCGCGGGTATGAGCGGAAAATTTAGGAATTATGAAAGTGAAAAATGCTAAAAGTTAACAACATAACGGCCACTGTGAATGATGGCCAACAGACTATATTGAACGGGCTTAGCCTCGAAGTTCCGGCTGGCGAAGTCCATGCTATTATGGGGCCTAACGGGTCTGGGAAATCTACTTTGTCTTATGTGCTTACGGGCAAGGACGGCTATGATGTCACCGGGGGCAGTGCTGAATATCTAGGCCAGGATTTGCTCGCCATGTTACCCGAAGAACGGGCGGCGGCGGGGTTGTTTTTGTCGTTTCAATATCCGCTGGAAATTCCCGGCGTGCCGACCATGCATTTTTTGCGCACGGCGCTAAACGCACAGCTTAAAGCACGCGGCGAAGAACCGATGTCCGCACCGGAGTTTTTGAAAAAAGCCCGCGCTATTGCAGCGGATCTCAAGGTCAAACCGGACATGCTCAAACGCCCCCTCAATGTCGGGTTTTCGGGCGGCGAGAAAAAGCGCATGGAAATATTTCAGATGATGATGCTGGAGCCTAAATTTCTCATCATGGACGAAACCGATAGCGGGCTGGATGTGGACGCATTGCGTATTGTCGCCGACGGGGTCAACGCCCTGCGTAACCCTGAGCGCGGCATGTTGATTATTACCCATTACCAACGGCTTTTGGATTATATCGTACCCGACCGGGTGCATGTGCTGTCAGCCGGAAAAATCGTCGCCAGCGGCGGGGCGGACTTTGCAAAGCAGCTTGAGAAAGAAGGCTATGACAAATATGCGGCTTGAACTAACACGTTCTTTTTTCTCCGCTCATACCCGCGAAAGCGGGTATCCAGTGAGAAATCATGTGTGCGCTTTGCGCACTCTTTATACGCTGGTTCCCCATTGTCATGGGGATGAACGGGGGGGGGCGTCATGACCAAAGCTATCATAGAAACCCTTCCGCACCGCCGTATGGAAGCCTGGAAATGGACGGATGTACGTGCGGCTTTGGGGGGCGAGAAGTCTGGATTAACGTCTGCTTGTGAGCCGAAATTGACCGTGCCGACTGGCCTGATTGTTACCCGCGAAATCAAATCTCCCGGTGATAGTGTGATGGGCAAGTTGGCCGCCAATTTTGCTGGCGATGCCTATAGTATTATCGTGCCGGACGGTTTTACATCCGGTGAACATGTCAATATTAGCGGGCTGAATTCCGGTCATGCCCGTATTGTTTTTAAACTTGGTAAGGGTGCGAAATTACATGTGGTTGAAACCCATAACAGTAACAATCCAAGCTTTGTCAATATCGAGGTCAGCTTTGATCTGGCCGAGAGTGCGCATCTAACCCGCACCATTTTGCAAGACGACCACGCGGAAACCACCCGCATAGCTACCACCCATATCAGTGCCTGGGGCGGAGCAAAAATTACGCAGCATAGTTTGGGTTTCGGGGCTGGATTAACCCGATTCGAAACCCGGATTGCGGCGCTGGGCAAAGATTTTGAATGCAACATTCATGGGGCGTATTTGCTCGGCGGTAAACGCCATCTGGACATGACCAGTTATATTGATCTGGGCGCGGAAAATGCTCGCGTTCGTCAATCGGTCAAGGGCGTTGTCACCGATAAGGCAAGGGGTGTGTTTCAGGGCAAGTTCCATGTGCGCCGCCCGGCACAATTAGCTGATGCGGAGATGCGCCACGACGCGATTATGCTGTCGGACACGGCCCATATACGTGCCAAGCCAGAGCTGGAGATTTACGCCGATGATGTGGCTTGCGCCCACGGCAATACCATAGGTGCGCTGGACGAAACGGCACTGTTCTATATGCGTACACGGGGCATTCCTCTGGGCGAGGCCCGCGCGCTTTTGACCCAGGCTTTCGTGGCCGGAGCTTTTGACGGCATGGATGACAATAAGGATTTCATGTCCCGCATCACAGCCTGGCTTGAGCAAAATTCATGAGCTTGAATGTGGAAAATATCCGCGCCGAATTTCCGATCCTGTCGCGCATAATAAACGGTAAGCCTTTGGCCTATCTTGACAATGCGGCCAGTGCCCAAAAACCGGCGGCAGTGATCGAAGCCATGCAAGGCCAAATGCAGCACAGCTATGCCAATGTGCACCGAGGCTTGCACACAATGGCCAACGAGACCACCGAAGCTTTTGAAGCGGCCCGACAAAAGGTTTGTCAGTTCCTGGGGGCGGCAGAAGCAAATGAAATCATATTTACCAAAGGAGCTACCGAAGCCTTGAACCTGGTGGCTTATGGTTTGATGGGCGAGATTAAAGCGGGCGACGAAATAATCCTGACAAAAATGGAACATCATTCCAACATCGTGCCGTGGCATTTTTTGCGCGAACGATTGGGGGCGGTAATCAAATGGGTGCCAGTTAACGCGGACGGTACATTGGATCTGGAAGCCTATGAAAACCTGTTTACGGCGCGCACAAAAATCGTGTCGGTCGTCCATATGTCCAATGTTCTGGGCACCATAAACCCGGTTAAGGCTATGGCCAAAACCGCCCATGACAAGGGCTGTATTTTCGTGGTGGACGGCACCCAGGCGGCGGTACATTTCCCGGTGGATGTGCTGGATATAGATGCGGATTTTTACGCGATGACCGGGCATAAATTATATGGCCCCACCGGTATTGGCGCACTATACGGCAAGCGGGAAATGTTGGAACGTCTGTTGCCATTTCAAGGCGGCGGCGAGATGATAGAAGATGTGTTTTTAGACCGCATTACCTATGCTGACATCCCCCATAAATTCGAGGCAGGCACGCCGCCGATCATCGAAGCTATCGGGCTGGGAGCGGCTATTGATTGGTTGAACCAATATGACCGGGCCGAGATCGAAGCCCACGAAATGAAGCTTTATGACCGCGCCTTGGCGGGCCTTCGTGAGGTTAACGCGTTCAAGCTTATTGGTGATGCGCCTAACAAAGGCGCGGTATTATCCTTCACATTGGAAGGCGCACACGCCCACGACATTGCGCAAATTGTTGACAAATACGGCATTGCCATTCGCGCCGGGCAGCATTGCACTCAGCCCTTGATGGAAAGCTTTGGCGTTCATTCTACCGCCCGTGCCAGTTTCGGCATTTACAACACCGAGGACGAAGTAGACCGGCTGGTAAAAGCCGTCCACAAAGCGCGAAAGTTTTTGTCATGACAAAACGACAAAGCCAAGAGGGCTTTTTTATCGTAATAAAGACACTATATAGGTGAGATTATGGAAGATATGAAAACAGATACAGAAACGAAACGCGATGTGATTGACGTCGGCCCGCCGCCTGATACGTCCAAACCTACGGACGCGGATATTGAACGGATTTCGTCGGAAGTCGTGTCCCAGATTAAAACCATTTACGATCCGGAAATCCCGGTGGATATTTATGAGCTGGGTTTGATTTACAAGGTTGAGCTTGAGGATGACCGCACACTAAAAGTTGATATGACACTAACCGCGCCGGGTTGCCCTGTGGCTGGAGAAATGCCAATATGGGTGCACGATGCCTGTATCATGATCGACGGTGTCAACAAGGTTGAGGTCGATATGGTGTTCGACCCGCCTTGGACGCCCGATTTAATGAGCGACGAAGCACGGCTCGAATTGAATATGTTTTAACAAGAGGCGAAGAGGGAGCGAAAGCGACCGACCGGGAAGCATAAAGGAACTATAATGGCCCAAACTAAAAAAAGACAAATACCAAAGCTTGTGACCTTAACGGACGCGGCAGCAGCGCGGGTACGAGAAATCCTTGCCGAACGAGATCAGGGTTTTTTGCGGGTTGGTGTGACGAACGGCGGCTGCGCGGGCATGGAATATCTGATGGAATATGTGGAACAGCCTGAAAAATTTGACGAGGTGGTTGAGGACAACGGCGTGCAAATCGTCGTGGACGCCAAAGCGGTGCTGTTTCTGCTCGGCTCTGTCGTCGATTACGAAACCGAAATTCTGCACTCAAAATTCGTGTTCAGAAACCCGAACCAGACCGATGCCTGCGGCTGCGGTGAAAGCGTAACCATCATCCCGGTAGAGGTCGCGGACGCTTGAACGAAATTCGAATTGTAGGGTGGATTAGGCTTCTTAGCCGTAATCCACCTTGCAGTGAATGCCAATGGTGGATTACGCACAAGAAGCGCTAATCCACCCTACAATTTATGTGAAACCCGTGAAACTCCTCATCTCGAAAACATCCCCTTATTCTCGCAAAATCCGCATTCTTGTGCGCGAAAAAGGGTTGGATGTTACGGAGATCGAAACCCTACCCTTTGATGATGAGGATGTGTTGCACAACGCTAACCCGCTCGGCAAAGTCCCGGCTTTATTGCTTGGCGAAACGGCCATTTATGACAGCCCGGTGATTTGTGAATACTTGGATAACCTGGACAAGCCCTGGTTACCGAAAGGCCAGGCGGCATGGCGACAAAAAACTCTACATGCGCTTGGGGACGGTATCATAGACGCGGTGCTGACCTTTCGTATGGAGCGCATTCGCCCGCAAGAGCAATGGTGGGATTTCTGGGCTATGCGCCAGGAAAACGCTACGGGCAGGGCGCTCTTGCATCTTGAAGATATCGTCGATGAACTCGGCGAGCCGTGGCAATACGGTAATCTGGCTATAGCCTGCGCCCTTGGCTATATAGATTTTCGCGCCGCCGATATGAGCTGGCGCACCCATGCCCCCAAACTCGCCAAATGGTTCGAGCCCTTTGAAGCACAAAAATCCTACAAAGATACCGCGCCGCAGGAATAATTTACATAAGCACGGTTTACCCCAAGATTTGTTTGCCTTATGTTCTAGCTATGTCTTCACCTGATTCTATACCCATTTCCCAACAAGCTATGGTCGGCGTAATGAGCGCAGCACCTTATCTGGACGGGCTTAACCCTGAACAGCGTGCGGCGGTGGAAGCCATTGACGGGCCGCTTTTGGTTTTGGCCGGGGCGGGGACGGGCAAGACGCGGGTTTTGACCACGCGCTTTACCCATATTTTGGCCCAGGGCAAAGCTTGGCCGTCGCAAATATTATGCGTCACCTTCACCAATAAAGCGGCCCGCGAAATGCGTGAACGGGTCAGCGAACTTATTGGCGAACGGGTCGAGGGACTGCCCTGGCTCGGCACATTTCATTCGGTTGCCGCCAAAATCTTGCGCATCCACGCCGAACTGGTCGGCCTTAAATCCAGCTTCACCATATTGGATACGGACGATCAGTTACGGCTGCTTAAACAAATTCTGCGGGCCGAAAACATCGACGAAAAACGCTGGACGCCCCGTCATTTGGGTCATTTAATCGATGGTTGGAAAAACAAAGGCAAGACGCCAGATAAATTATCGTCCGGGGACGGCTACGGGTTTGCTGAAGGTCGCGGGGCTAAATTATACCGGATTTATCAAAGCCGGCTGAAAGATTTAAATGCGGTGGATTTTGGTGATCTGCTGCTCCATAATCTGACCATTTTCCAAAAACACCCGGACGTGTTGGCCAAATATCACGCCAAATTTAAATACCTGCTGGTGGACGAGTACCAGGATACCAATGTAGCGCAATATTTGTGGCTGCGCCTGTTGGCGCAACGTCCTGATAAAAGTGAGCAAAACCTGTGTGTTGTCGGGGATGATGACCAGTCGATTTACGGTTGGCGCGGTGCGGAGGTTGATAATATATTGCGCTTTGAAACCGATTTTCCCGGCGCAAAAGTGGTACGACTTGAACGCAATTACCGCTCGACCGAGCATATTCTGGCTGCCGCGTCCGGACTGATTACCGCCAATAAAGATCGTCTCGGCAAGACCTTGTGGACGGACGATAAGGGCGGTGAAAAGGTAGTCGTCAGCGGCGTGTGGGACGGGGCCGCAGAAGCCCGCGTGATTGCTGGCGAGATCGAAAACTGGTTCAGCAATGGGCGTAAATATAATGATGTGGCGGTGTTGGTGCGGGCCTCGCGGCAGATGCGTAGTTTTGAGGAACGCTTTATTGCCCTAGGTTTGCCTTACCGGGTTATAGGCGGGCCGCGCTTTTTCGAGAGGGCCGAAATCCGCGATGCTCATGCCTATCTGCGCACGGTTAAATCCGACACGGACGACTTGGCTTTCGAGCGCATTGTTAATGTGCCCAAGCGCGGCATTGGTGCGGTCACTGTGCAGAAATTGCAAATGGCGGCGCGGTCTATGGGCGTGTCTTTGGAGACGGCAGTGCGGGAACTGGGGAAAACCGACGAAATTCGCGGCAAGGCCCGCTCGGCGCTTAGAGCTTTTATTTTCGACATAGACCGTTGGCGGACGGCGGGCGCAGATTTGTCCCACACCGAACTGGCCGAACGGATTTTGGACGAGAGCGGTTATACTGCCATGTGGAAAAGAGACCGTGACCCCAAGGCCGAAGGCCGTTTGGAGAATTTGAAAGAACTGATCCAGGCCATGGGCGAATTTGACACGTTAGAGGCCTATCTGGAGCATGTCAGCCTGGTCATGGATTTGGATACGGGTGCAGCCGATGATGACAAGATAAGCTTGATGACTTTGCACGGATCCAAAGGTTTGGAATTTCCATTGGTGTTTTTACCGGGCTGGGAAGAGGGTTCGTTCCCGTCGCAAAAATCCTTGGACGAAAGCGGTATGGCCGGCCTCGAAGAAGAACGCCGCCTGGCTTATGTAGGCATTACGCGAGCCAGAGAACGCGCCGAAATTTATTTCACCGCCAACCGCCAGATTTACGGCCAATGGCAGTCCAGCATTCCGTCCAGATTTATCGACGAATTACCGCCCGAGCATGTGGAGGTTAAATCCGACACCGGGTATTTTAGCGGCGAGAATAATATGGCGGGCGGTTATACGGGGGTAGCGGAAAGCTTTGCCGATAGTTTCGATGTGGGCTATACCAAGCCTAGATCACCTGGTTGGAACCGTTACCAGCAAAACCAAAGTAAAACCATAGAAGGTTCCGCTACACGCAAACCGGCTCAAGAACCAGGTTCAAATTTCAAAACCGGAGAGCGGATTTTTCACCAAAAATTTGGCTACGGCCACATCACTAATATTAGCGGCAATAAACTAACCGTAGCATTCGAAAAAGCCGGAGATAAGAAAGTCCTGGACGGTTTCGTGGAGCGGGTTTGATAAAACTGACGTGTTTATTTAAGCTTTCAGCGCGGTCATCTTTCGGAACAAATACGCTATTGGTGCAGCAATACTATTCCTGTCGGTGTCAGTTTTTTTCCTGGTTAATGGGACAGTGATATAGTTTATCACTGTCCCCAGTCAACCAAAGGCAATACTTAGAAGTTTGAGCTTATGCGGAGGTAATAGCTACCACCGTTAAAGCCTGCGGGGTGGTTCAGAGGATAAATTGCTCCCAAAAATCCACCGTCACGACCCGTGAAACCAGCTGTTGCCCACTCAGCCGGGAAAGTATCAAACAGGTTTTTAGCACCAACCGCGACCCGGAAGTGATCATTGATCTCATACCCGATTTCGGCATCCACAATAAGCAAAGATGGCGTCACAACCGGCAATGTGCTGTCATTAAACAGGTTTTCGAAGGCTTCACCAAAGAGGTTTAGCCGTACAAGACCATCGAACGCACCCGCATCGTGAGACGCCGTAAATGTTGTCCGCGTTGACGGCAGCGCATCTTCGATTTCGCGCTGTCTGCCATCATCAATTGTTGCACCACGATTTGTGACTTGCGTATCATTATAATTGAAAGCCAGTGTAAATTTGGTGTCACCAAAATCAGAGGAGATTGGGTAGTTAGCCACAATATCAAAACCGCTGGTTTTTGTATCAAAATCATTCACGAAGAACTGAACATTACTGATCGTCGCAGCTTCAGGGAGCCCGCTTGCAATGAGCGTTGCGCGGTCTGCATCGCTAATATCAGATGACGTTAACGCCACCCGGTCATCTACTTTGATGTCGAAATAATCAGCAGTGAAACTCAAAGCACCAAGTCTCGCTGTAAAGCCCAAACTAATATTTCGAGCTTTTTCCGAATCGAGTTGACCGCCGCCAAAGAATTCCGCAATCGGATTTGTGCTGGCGATTACCAATTGTTCAATCAATTGCCCGGCGTCAAAACCGGTAGAGGAACGCTGTAGGTTTGATTGCCCTAAAGTAGGCGCACGAAAACCCGTACTGAACGAGCCGCGAACGGCAAAATTATCATTGAACTGATAAAGGCTGGCTACTTTAATGTTAAATGTATCACCAAAATCAGAGAAGCTTTCATATCGCGCCGCACCTGTGAGGATGAAATTATCTGTGACATCAGCTTCCAAATCAAGATAGAGGCCGACACTATTGCGTTCGAATGCGCCCGCAACGTCATCGCTAAAACCTTGAAATCCGTTTGAGCCTGCGGAGAAACCTTGATCAATAAACGGGCCAACCGCAAAAGACGCAGGTTCACCTGCCGTAATTTCAAATTCCTCGGTATGGTATTGAGCACCAAATGCCACGTTCAGATCTGAAGCAAGACCCATGTCAACACCATAGGTAAAATCGGCATTGGCAACGATTTCGGATTGCGTTTGCGCCCCAAGTTCAAAGCTGGTCGGGGTGTTTGGCCCCAAAGAGGCATTGACGGTGTTTGAAATTCTATAATCGACATTGTTAGACCCAAAGCCAACACTGAAGTCATAGCCAAGTCCGCCGTCCGTATCGCCTCTAAAACCTGCCGTCAGTGCCTGATCGTCCACTGTGCCGCCAAAACGAGGGGTAAATCCGCCCGGAAATTGATTGAAGAACGAAAAGCAATTGTCCGGCGCGCTATCAATAAAGGCCTGCGCAGCGGTAAAGCTTCCTGTTGGAAGGGCACCAACGGGACATCCTGCACCCGTTAGATCAGCAAATAGAGCATTGCCATCAGAGGCAAATACGCCAGCCCGGTTCGTTGGGTTACGATAGAAGAAACTACCGTCAACTTCGCGGGTCGCATAGGTTCCGAATAGATAAACTTCACCTGCACCCGCAGGGATTGCAGAGTTTAGGGCAAATTTAAAATCATTCTTAACCTCGGGTTGTCCCCAAACAACCACAGGGTCGGCTACCGGAAAACCTGCGGCTTGCAGGGCCGACGCACCACTATTCGTGCCTTCGCCGTCCTGGACACCCCGGCTAGTCGGGTTTTGATCTTTAAGCTGTACGGCCAGTGTCAAGAAACCTTCATCGCCCAGATGAAAACCAAACGCTCCAGAAACTTCTATCGTTGTACCGTCGCCCGCATAAGCCTGACCGTATTGCAATGTCACTTGGCGGATGTCCGGATCATCAAGAAGTGAATAATTGATAACGCCAGCGATGGCATCTGAACCATATTGCGCCGCAGCACCATCACGAAGAATTTCGACAGACTTTAGGCTGGCTCCAAACAGAGGGTTAATATCGACGCCTTGCGCGCCCCGGTTTACACCCGAAACAAACTCGCCGACAACAGCGCCCCTGTGGCGGCGTTTACCGTTCACAAGCACCAGTGTATGATCGGCTGGCAAAGCCCGAAGATTGACGGGGCGCACCAATGTAGCGGCATCGCTAATCGGCTCACGGTTAGCATTTAGGGACGGTACAACGGAAATAAGCGTATCAATAATATCTGTGCTGCCTTGTGCGGTAAGGTCCTCGGCTGTAATAACATCAACAGGAACGGGGGCCGTCAATGTTGAGCGAACTTGCGCACGGCGCGACCCTAAAACAATGATTTCATCATTATTAATTGTAGGTGCGTCTGGTGTTTGTGCAATACTCTGCGCGGGTAAAGTACTGGCAATAATGACTGCCGAAGCTCCGCTGATGAGTTTATTCTTAATTGATAGTTTTTTCATTATGTCTTCCTGCTCCGTAATATCAGGTTCAGCTATGACAACAATTGTCATAACCCCCTCTTTGGTTATGTGAGCCTGAAGACCAGTGCCTGTCAGCAAAAGGTCAAGTGCGTCTTCAAATGTGTGATTGCCAGAAACACCACCAGTTTTCAGCAAACGCACATCATTGTAAGGGAAAAGCAAAGGTCGATTAGATTGTTGGGCTAGCTGATTTAAAGCATCTGCCAAAGGCAGTGCTGGAATATCATAAGCTGTTTCTGTCGCTGCCGCCAGCACAGCAAAATTTGCTGTGGCCGATACGACTAGCGTTAGTAACAATCGATTCCACCGATATATCATCCCCCTCCTTTCTTACGACACTCTTGTTCCAGAGGCTCGTACATAAAGAGCCGTGGGAGCGGAGCAACCCCCAAAACTAATGTGTGTTAATTCATAATAACATAAAGGTGTTGCATTCCAGCAACAGGCTTAATTATCCACCGCCTTTTTAAGATAGATAACATCATCACTAACACGTTCTACTGATATGCCAAATGATGTTTGAAGCGCTCCCAACAGAGCGTCCACCTTACCTGCCGGAAACGCACCACCAATAGGAATATTTCTTATTTCCGGGTCGGAGATGATGATTTGGAAATCAGTATATCTCGAAATTTCGTCAACCACATCAACAAGCGGGTCACCTTCAAATATGACCAACCCCTGACGCCAGGCTAGTTTTCTGTTAATGACGTCCTCACTAATGGGTTTTACTTCTGCGACCAAATCAATATTTTTCGCAGTAATGGTAAGGCTTTCTTTGGCCGAAACGAACGTCGGTTTTTTTCTCGGCTTGACGGCAATATCTGACTTGCTTTGCTGGGCAGAGCCGCGCTTTATACTGATCAATTCCACCTTGCCTTCTGTCACAATGACAGAGGTTTCGCCAACACCAATACGAACTGAAAATGCCGTGCCCACAGCCCTGACGATACTGCCGTTGGCGTAAACAAGGAAGGGTCTTTTAGCATCATGTGCGACGTCAAAATAAGCTTCGCCCTTAATCAGTCTAATGATGCGTTGTTTTTGATTATACTCGACCTCAAGAAAACTATCTGTATTCGCATGAATGGTGGAACCATCGTCCAAATTAAAGACCTTGTTTTCGCCGTACGGGACACTATAGACGATTTGAACGGGGGGAGCCTCAGACGTATTTGGCAGGGACACCCAAATAAACGCGCAGACAAAAAGTAATGCCGCTGCAATCGCGGTCAGTCCCGAAGCCGCTTTGGGTCTTGTTTTAATGGCTGCAGCCGTCACCCCTCTTAATGACGGGCGCACACCAAATTTTTGAATTTCGGCCTCTAGTACGGCGTCTATATCAAGCCATATTTCACCCAACCGGCGAAGTTCAGACATATGCTTTGGGCTTCTTGACGCCCACTCTCTTAGAGCTAACCGATCAGCATTGTTTATGCTTTCACCATCAAGCTGCGCTACCCACGATGCAGCCTCCGCTGTGATAGCACTTGTGTCCAGGCTTGTGTTCAAGTTTGTGATTTTTCCTTTTTCGTCAGTCATCTGCACGTACCTGCTTTAGTGGAACCAGCGTTTTATCCGTATGCTTTACACCTACCTCATATCCCTCTTTGGCCATGATCAGTTGGCATTTCTTTATAGCATTCGTAATATGGCGCTCAACAGTGCTTTTGGAAATCCCCAGCTCTTGGGAAATCTCAACCTGTGACAGACCCATCAGTTTTCGCATCAAAAATACCCGGCGACACTGAGACGGTAATTGGTTCGTCGCCGTAATGAATGCCGTCATTTTTTGTTTTTGGTGAAGGCTGATATCTGCGGGAACGTCATTTGATGCAAGATACCGCTCGTCTATCTCGCCGATCTCTTTCATTATGTCTCGGGATTTTTTTCTAAGTTTGCCAAACATCAAGTTTCTGGCAACTATGAAAAGATAGGACCTGGGGGACAATATATCCTTCTGCCGACTGGCCACCAAAGATTTGAGAAAGGTTTCTTGCAAAATATCCTCAACATCTTCAGGATTGAGGAGGTACCGAGAGATATAAGCGACCAAAACACCCCTATGCGCAATGAAGGCATCTTGCATTGATAGTTTTTCAATGTTTTTAGGTGTCTCATTCATAGTTAAGCGACTTTACCACCGAAATTACCTTAGATTCATTCACTGTTTAGTGAACCTTACAGATAAAGAGTGCAAATTAAGCCCGAACCCCCAAAAATATCCGAAATCATTTGGCACCTTCTTATCCTGTCAGATAGCAGTATCTGGTCGCAATGTCAAAACAGGCATATAATGAAGGCTTCGGTTTTACGGGTCTTATCGCTTAATCCAGTGTCAATAATTCAGTATTTCCGCCCGAGGCCATGGTGTTCACGGATAATGTCTTTTCAGATGCAAATTTATAAAGATATCGGGGGCCGCCCGCTTTAAAGCCCGTGCCTGAAAGCCCTTGACCACCAAAGGGTTGCGAGCCGACAACCGCGCCCGTAATATTGCGGTTAACATATGTATTGCCGACAGGCGCTTTTTTGAAAATGCTGGCCCAGCGGCGATCCATCCTTGTATGAATGCCCAATGTCAGGCCGTAACCTGTCGAAAAAGCACTCTTGAGAGTTTCGTCCAAATCCGAGGCCTTATAGCGAATGACGTGCAGGATGGGGCCAAAATGCTCTTTCTTCAATTGTGCAATATCATCAATTTCAAACAGATGCGGCACGACAAATATACCCTGTTTGAGATTCTTAGGAGCCGGAACTGTATAGACGGGCAAACCTTTCGTTTTCATGTGCGCTTTCATCTCCGAAATATGCCGCTGGAGCATATCCGCTGCGCCCCGGTCTATAATCGGCCCAATATCGGTTACAAGATGGCGCGGGTCGCCAAGTATCAATGTCTGCATCGCGCCCGCAATCATGGCAATAGCCTCGTCTGCGATATCGTCTTGCAGATAGAGAACCCGCAAGGCGGAGCAACGCTGTCCCGCAGATTTAAAAGCAGACTGAACTACATCATCTGTGACTTGTTCCAGCAAAGCCGTGCTGTCCACAAACATCACATTTTGCCCCCCGGTTTCCGCAATGAAGGGCACAATAGGCCCCGGCTTTTCGGCTAATGTCAGATTGATGCGCTTCGCGGTTTCGGTGCTACCTGTGAAAGCCACACCCGCGACTGAAGGGTGCTTAATCAATGCCGCGCCTACGCCGCCGTCGCCGAGCACCATCATCAGCACATCTTTTGGGACGCCAGCCTCGTGCAAGAGTTTAACGGCCTCAAAGGCGATGATCGGTGTCTGCTCGGCTGGCTTTGTCAGCACGCTATTGCCAGCGGCAAGGGCGGCTACGGTTTGGCCCATGAAAATAGCCAACGGAAAATTCCACGGGCTGATACAAACAAACACACCGCGCCCGCATAGCAATATAGAATTGGCCTCCCCGGACGGCCCAGGTAGCATTGTTGGCTTTGTAAACTCGGCCTTGGCACGCTGGGCGTAATAGCGGCAAAAATCCACAGCCTCGCGAACTTCGGCGACGGCGTCATCATATGTCTTGCCCGCCTCGCGTATTAAAATAGCCATAAAGCGCAACATTTGATCTTCAAGCATGTCGGCGGTGCGGTTTAAAATTTCTGCCCGCTTCGCCCCGCCGCGCAAGTCCCAAGCTGGTTGCGCGGTTTTTGCTTTGTCAAAAGCCGCATCAAGATCATCAATATTTGCCCATTGCGCCTGTCCTAAAACATCTTGGGTATTGGCAGGATTGACAACCGCTTCCTCGTGTCCTTCTTCGTCCCTTGGTGTCAAGGCCGTACCGCCCAACAGAGAGCTTACCCGAAATGTTTCCTTATAGAGGCGGTCAATTTCGGTATGTAGCGCGGCAATAGAACTAGCCGCTGTCAGGTCGAAACCTTTCGAATTAGAACGGGACATATCAGATACACTTTCAGGGCTAAATATATTTTCCGGGTTTGAAATTTTCGGATGGGGGACAATTGGTAAATTTCGGGTAATCTCTACGGGGTCGCGAACAACATCTTCAGGGGCAATCTTCGCATCCATAAACCGATTAACAAATGAACTATTAGCACCGTTTTCCAGCAGGCGCCGAACCAGATAAGCCAAAAGATCCTTATGCCCGCCGACAGGTGCGTAAATACGAACCGTCGGAAAATCCTTGAAATGGTCTCGCGCAACCGCGTAAACCGCTTCGCCCATGCCGTGCAGACGTTGAAATTCAAACGCGCCCGGCATGTTTTTCCCCAGATGCATAATGGCAGCAACAGTGTGGGCATTATGGGTCGCAAACTGACAAAATAGAGTTCCCCGCCGCGCCAGCATATCTTGCGCACACACCATATAGGATAAATCCGTTGTGGATTTGCGTGTAAACACAGTAAAATTTGGCAGGCTTAATTCTTGCGCATGTTTAATTTCCGCGTCCCAATAAGCGCCCTTGACCAGGCGCACCATGAATTTGCATTCCAGTTCTGCTCCCAGATCGGCGATCCAGGTAATAACGCTACGCGCCCGCTTGCCGTAAGCCTGAATAGCCAAGCCAAAACCCGGCCAGCTTGTCAAATCAAGCGAGCGGGCAACAAACTCAAAAATCTCTAATGACAATTCAAGCCGGTCCGCCTCTTCAGCATCGACGGTCAGCTTTACATTGGCGTGCGCCGCTTCCCGCGCCAGTTTCAACAGCAGCGCCCCCACGCTTTCTATGACCTGCTCACGGTTGGCATATTCATAGCGCGGGTGGATCGCCGAGAGCTTAACTGAAACACCGGAACGCTCCAGCACAGATCCTTTTTCGCCGATTTCACCCGTGCGCCGAATGGCTTCGAGGTAAGAACGGTAATGACGGTCAGCATCCCCATATGTCCTGGCCCCTTCGCCCAGCATATCGAATGAATAAATTTGCTTGCGAGAAAAAAGCTCTTGGCCACGCTTGATCGCTTGGCTAATCGTTTCGCCCAAAACAAATTCACCGCCGAGTATTTTCATAGCATGGCCGACAGCCCGCCGGATAACAGGCTCCCCTATTTTATTAGTCAGGCGGCCAATAAACCCTGAAGGCTTAACGGCCCATTCTGCGTCCAGCGCAATCACTCGCCCCGTCAACATCAACCCCCATGTTGAGCTATTGACTAGGAGCGTGCTGGCATTTCCAAGGTGGGATGCCCAATCACCAGGCGCAATTTTATCGGCAATTAAATCATCACGCGTCTTGGCATCGGGGACACGCAACAAGGCCTCGGCGAGACACATCAAGGCGATACCTTCTTTATTTGAAAGCCCGTATTCTTGTAAAAAAGCATCGAGCATGGATTGCTTGTCTGGCCGCGCGCGAAAAGCCTTCACCAGAAAAACTGCGTCCGTCTCAATATGTTTCAGGTCTTGCACCGAAATTTTATTGTCCCGCAAAAGCTCTTCAACAATGTCTGTTTCTGGCGCATATTTACCCATTGCCATTTTTGATAATGATGCGGAACTCTTGACCGTATTTCTATTGGAAGTGGAAGCGGACATTTACAAACCTGAAGGTTTTCATCAAAGCAAAATTGCTCTGATATAGAAATCATAAATTTCGCAACATGTGTGCCTATATTGCAGGCTATTCAGTTATATAATCTGGGTTATATGTATTATTTCAGTATATTATATGGAGCGAAAATCCTCAGGTTTCAGGAATTTTGTAAAACCGTGTGTTCTTGATTTCTTCCATGACAAAATAGCTGTTGGTCGAAGCTATTCCCGGAATTTCTGAAAACCTCTCCCCCATAAGCTGCCGATAGGCTGCCATAGACTCCGTTCTTATTTTTATAAGATAGTCAAATCCGCCGCCGACCATATGGCATTCGACAATTTCATCAATGTTTTCAATGGCAGTTTTAAACCCTTCAAAAACCCCCTCATTCGTCTGATCGAGGGAAACCGTCATAAATGTCAGAAAGCTCACTTTCATTTTTTCAGCATTGAGCTTGGCGTGATACCCTTCAATATACCCGTCGCGCTCTAAGCGGCGCACACGATCAAGACAGGGTGTTGGGCTTAAATTCACTTGTTTTGACAAGTCGACATTAAACATCCGCCCATTTTTTTGCAGGACATGCAATATTTTTCTGTCGATTTTATCAAGAGGTTTCATGACCGATTTATTCTCTATGTTTGACGTTATTTGCCAAACAATATAATCTGCTTTCAGGAAAAAGAAACCGATATTTTATGAGCCCAGCAACTGTATTTCATTTTGGGAACTACATACTTAACTAGCCACTTAACCCTTGACTTATTTGGCTAGATAGATATTATTCTTGTAAACTAAGGATAATACCATGACTAAGCCAGAAACTATAAGCCTATATCAGTTTTTTGAGAAATTCCCTAATGAGGAATCCGCTCGCCTTTACTTCGAAGAAAAACGCTGGGCTGGTCAACCTGTTTGCCCTCACTGTGGTAGCCATACCATTACCGAAACCAAAAACCACAAGCCAATGGCTTATCGTTGTAAATCTTGCCGTAAGCATTTTAGCGTTCGCACAGGCACAGTGCTTGCTGAATCTCGCTTACCACTTCACAAGTGGCTAATGGCTATGTATATGCTTACAACTGCCCGCAAAGGCATATCCAGCGTACAAATGGCTAAAGAACTTGGTGTCACTCAAAAGACCGTTTGGTTTCTATCACAACGTATTCGTGAATGTTGGTTGTCGAGCGATAGTAATGCCGATAATGATAGCGGCTCCACAATCGAAGTTGACGAAACTTTTATTGGCGGCAAAGAAAAGAACAAACATAAGAGCAAGAAACTCAATAAAGGCCGTGGTGCGGTTGGTAAAACGGCTGTCATTGGTGTATTAAAGCGCGGCGGAAAAGTCACTGCCAAACCTATCCCGAATACCAAGGCACAAACCTTACACCGCTATGTGAACGAATTTTCAAATCGCCATAAACGCCGCAAAAACCGGGACTCTCGACTTTATTTCCTCTACCATTAAAGCTGGTATAGGCAAACGCCTCACTTATAAGGAACTTACTAATGGCTAAAGTACCAAGCATAATTGAACCTATTGATGCGGATTTTGATGATATTGCTGATAATCTCATGTCATCAACAACGCTTTCATTTGCCACACCTGAAATACCTGAACAAAGTGACTTTCTATTTTATAGCTCTGGTAATGGCGCTGATAAAATACGGGTTTTTGTTGCCCATGAAGATGTGTGGGTCACTCAATCTGCGATGACCGAAATATTTGGAATCGATAAATCAGGGGTTTCTCGACATCTAAAGAACATTTTTGATTCTGGCGAGCTTGTTAAAGATAGAACTGTTGCAAAAATTGCAACAGTTCTACCAAATGGCAGAACTTATAAAGTTGAACATTACAATCTCGATGCCATTTTATCTGTAGGTTACCGCGCTAATTCTAGAAAAGCTATTCAGTTTAGGCAGTGGGCTAGTTCAATTTTGCGAGAGTACCTTGTCAAAGGCTTTGCTATGGATGACGCCCGCCTTAAACAGGGAAGTCAGTTATTCGAAAAAGATTATTTCGATGAATTGCTTGAGCGCATTCGTGATATACGAGCGTCTGAACGGCGTTTCTATCAAAAGGTTACTGAAATCTACATTCAGTGTAGTCATGATTATGACGCTAGATCTGATCTGACAAAAAAATTCTTTTCCCATACTCAAAACAAACTTGAATACGCAGTTACGGGAATGACCGCTGCCGAAATTGTTAAACTTCGAGCAGACCATAACCTGCCGAATATGGGGTTAACCACTTGGGCAAACCAAGGCTCTGGCGGCAAAATTCGTAAGTCTGATGTATCAGTAGCTAAAAATTACCTCACTGAGGACGAAGTATCAGACCTGAACAGACTCGTGACCATGTTTTTAGATTATGCAGAGAACCTTGCCCAGAAAGGTAGACGCATGGCCATGAAAGACTGGCATAGCAAACTGGATGACTTCTTAAACTTCAACGAGTATCAAATTTTGAGAGGTTATGGGCGGGTTAAGAAGACGACCGCAGATAAAACTGCCGCTGTAGAATTTACTAAGTTCAAGCCCATACAAGACGATAGCTACAAATCAGATTTTGATAAGGCCATAGAAACCATTAAATCGACTGGTGCATTGCCTTAGTCTTTGACATCCACATTTCCGCTAACCGCACAGCCGCTTCTGATGAAGCGGCCTTAGCGAGCACAATTATACCGCCAAAGTTTGGGCGGTTGTCTACTTCATAAATGAAATAGCCTGTCTCGTTGCCTAAATGAGCTACGTCATTTCCTGCAACTGTACTTTTTGCAAGCGTTGATATACAGATCGAGCGATTCTTGTCGATTCTATCAACTACGAAAAGGTCTTCACTCATGGCACGTTCTCCAAATTACACAACAACTTACGAACACCCTCGCATTTCAGCCAATGAACTGGCTAAATACATGCTCGCGACCGAGACGGGGAAAATTGGCATTATCCGCAACGCAATGAGTTTTAGCGTAGCCCCTCGTATCAGATACAAACCTGCTAAGGTATATATACCCCGTTCACTGAACAAGCATATGTTTTTCGCTGGTTATGACTCTGAAGTTATCGGTTATGGTATCACGAAATATTGGCCACTTGTCTGGCAAGGTTTTGTAGAAGAACGCCAAAATAGCAGCAGCAAAGTCATTGAATTTGGCATAATGTTTATTATGGGTTACATGCTTGTGCATGACACCCCACAGTCGCTCAATCGGGTTTAAATGCGGTGCATAGGCGGGCAGAAAGTGTAGTTTTATCCGCCGATTATTTGCGCCCAGCCACGGTTTCAGAATCCGCGCATGGTGATAGCGGGCATTATCCAGAAACACATGAATATGCCGCTTGTCCGGATAGGTAGTTTCTATCTTGTTGAGCAGGTGCAATGTACTTTCCGCGTTGATTTTTACGGCTTCCACATGCTGGAACTGGAAGGTTTCAAGATTAAGGGCGGCGTGAATATTCATCCGCCTGCGGCCTGAATTTGCGGCCAACACCGGTTGACGATCCTTGGGAAACCAGCCATAAGCCGGGCGGCTTTGATGTTCAGGATGCACTGCGTCGGCGAATACAATCGCTTCATCAGCAGGTAACCCGGTGCATAAAGCCTCATAACCCGCGATGAACTTCTCTTGAGATTAGGGGCTGGCTTGTAGCGGTAAAAGCTTGGGCTTCTTATAAGTAAAGCCAAGGCGGCTCATCAATTTTCACAAGAGGCATTCCCTGCGGTCATCGCACCCGGTTTGGAATATTCCTGCCCGTAAGTCTGTTCAATATAGGCACGAACCTCGTCCGCAGTCCGCATCGGATGGGTGGTCAAATGCACCCGTAATTCGACTTCTTGTTCAAAGCTCAGATAGCCCTCGCGCTTTGAATAGCCAGCAATGGCGAGGCTGGACATCCCCTCGGCTTCATAGGCGCGTCGCCATGTGCGCACTGTCCCGACATCAAGATACAGAAAATCAGCAATCGCCATGGAACTCCTGCCGTCATCCAGCAAAATCAGAGCGTTGGCACGGCGTACAACCAGACCGTCCTCCTTGTGCCGACGCAGCACCGACAAAAGTTCACGACGTTCGCTCGGTGACAATGAAAAAGATCGCCTCATACCCCCTTAGAATCAATCCAAACAAAAACCGCAAGCAAAAAATGGTTCATTCAGGATTCTGGGTATATCTAATCGGAAATGCAGACGCGCACGGCAAGAACTATTCTTTGCTCTACACAAATGCCAAGCCGCATCTTGCCCCTGCTTATGATCTTTTGTGCACAAAAGTTTACCCCGAATTATCAATCCGCATGGCCATGAAAATTGGTAAAAAATACAAGCCCGATGATGTGTTTTTACGGCATTGGAACCTCTTGGTTCCTGATACAAAAGCAGCATACAAAAACCTTAAAAATCAGCTCATGAAAATGGCTGATGTTTGCGCAGAAAAATCCGAAGATCTGCGCTCAAATCTTGAATCCCAAGGCATCAAATCCGAAATATTTGACGATATAATTGCGGTGATAAGGAAGCGCGCGAAGCACATAAAAGGTGAGTTTTAAGACTCGAAAAGTATAGAGCCGCAAGCAGGACTCATGCCTTTCAATATAATTAAATAATTACAATGACTTAAATCCATTTCATAATCAAAATGAATCTCACTAAGTATCCAAAATGAATCTTATATCAGGTTCGTCTCCGTGTGCGGAGCCAAACCAAATTTGTGACAGTAAAAATGAAAATAGCTTTTCTATGCTGAAGCACATCCATATAATTCCCATTGCACCGCCAAAATTACCATGCTAACAAAGTATGCAATTAGATAATAAGGTTTCGGGTGAATGACGGGTGTTAGCACAGTATTGTTGGCGATTGCTTATGAGCAAGAGTGGGCTGCGGTCAAATCTGTTCTTTCTGATGAATACGGTTATCGGGTGCTTATTGCAAGCACGGCCAAAAAGGCGCTAAAGCTTACGGAAGAAGCCAATATAGACCTTGTTATTTGCGAAGCCTATCTTGAGGGCAAGAGCGCGTTAAATGTTCTTCAACAATGCCGGGTCACTTGCCCGAATGCCATGCGCATCTTGGTTAAAGAGCAAAATGGCGATGATAAGAAAGACCATGAGGCTGCCGAACGCGCCGCGATTTACCAATTTATCAGAAAGCCGATTGATGTCGAGCAGGTCGGCATGGTGGTGAAACGGGCGCTGGAAACTGCCGAGTTATCCCGGCGCCATAGGCTGATTTCCCGCGAACTTAAACTTAATGACGACAGCCCGGTTTTTGCCAGCAAACCAAATGGACGGGTCTCTGCCGATTGTAGTAATTTTGAAAAACTGGTTTATGTTTCGGAACCTATGGCAAAACTTTGCAATATTGCCAAACAGGCGGCGGGCACGGACTTACCTATACTTATTCAAGGCGAAACCGGTACGGGCAAAGAGCTGATGGCGCGCGCCATTCATTTTAACTCAAACAGAACCGGTAGCCCGTTGATTGTGCAAAATTGCGGCGGCATATCCGATGAAATGCTGCATTCCGAATTGTTTGGCCATATGCGCGGGGCGTTCCCTGGCGCTATCAGTGACCGGCTCGGGCTGTTTCGGGCGGCGGACGGCGGTACTGTATTTTTGGACGAAATTTCTGAAATCTCTCCTGCATTTCAAGTCAGCTTACTTAGGTTAGTGCAAGAGGGCGAGGTTAAACCCTTAGGCTCGGATCATGTCTATCATTGTGATGTCAGGATTATTTGCGCGTCCAATCGGCGGTTGTCCGAAATGGTCAGCAAAGGCGAATTTCGCCAAGATTTGTATTTTCGCCTCAAAGGCTTTGAATTGGTTGTCCCGCCGCTTCGGGATCGCCGCGATGATATTGCCGTACTGGCAGAATTTTTTACGCAAAAATATACAGAGCTTACCAATGTCAAACTGCTGGGTATTTCCAATAATGTTTTAGAGCGCTTGCAGCACCATCCCTATCCGGGCAATGTCCGTGAACTTGAAAATGAAATCCAGCGCATGGTCGCACTGGCCAGCGACGGCGAATATATAACCAGCCGTCATATGTCTGAAGAATTTTTGGCTATTATTCCAAACCCGGCTCTTGATGATACGCACCCAAATTTGGCTATTGCTGGGGACACACTAAAAGAGAAAGTCGAAAGCTTGGAAAAGCATTTGGTGAAAGAGGCGCTGGGAAGACTGCGTTGGAACCAAAGCAAAGTTGCAAAAGAGCTAGGGCTTTCCAGAGTGGGCCTTGCCAATAAAATAAAACGTTACCAACTCGCCAATACCAGTTGAGCAGGCCATGAGTGACGATGACCAAAAAGAGCAAGGTAGCAAGCCAAATCCAAGCGTTATTGCTTTTCCGCACTCACGGGTTTTGCCGCAACCTGCGGATAAGAGTTTTAAAGATTTAGGCAAGGGAAATATGGGCGATAAGTATGGCCTCCCAAGGAACAATTATCCGGCCATTGGTGCTCGCGCTGCGAAGGAATCTGGTTTGGATATTTACTCGAAATCGAATGCCCAAAATGTGGGAATCGCCAAGGTTAAACGCTTGTCAGCACGATTAGTGATTATGTTGTTTGCAATTCCACTGCAAAGTAAGTTTGCATCACCAGTTATTTCAAAGAAACATTCCTGCCGCAAGTTAGTTAAGGTATTGTTTTTGTTATCTATTCACCCTTTACAAAAGAAAACCACGACAACTGTAAATCTGCTTGGCTTGTTAAAAAGCCCTATCCGATTAGTATGTAAAGCAAGTGCGGTTGCACATATAACAAACGAGGAGGAAAAATATGGCCAATTTGTTGTGGCTTCAAGGCGGAGCCTGTTCAGGAAATACAATGTCATTTCTAAATGCCGAGGAGCCGAGCGCGGTTGATTTGGTTACGGATTTTGGCATCAATATATTGT
>JAESQN010000049.1 GCA_016765135.1 Robiginitomaculum sp. | reverse complement strand
GCGGGAGCCTAGGGAGATATCCAACTGGATACCCGCCTGCGCGGGTATGAGCGGGGTGTGGGGATTGGCTAAAAAACGCTACACGGTGCATATATCATAATGGCTGACGTAAAATCCTATTCCTCAAGACCTGTCTTAACGGTTAATTTGACGTCGCTCGCCGCCAATTATAAATACCTGGCCGCTATGGCCGCGCCTGCTAAAATCGGGGCTAGCGTCAAAGCTGATGCTTACGGTTTGGGCGCGGTGGTTGTTGGTCGGGCGCTTTACGGGGCAGGATGTCGGATATTTTTTGTGGCCCATGCCGGGGAGGGCAAAATCTTGCGCCAGGCCATTGGAGCCAAGGCCAGTATCTATGTCCTAAGCGGTAACACACCCCAGGACACGGCCATATTTTTTGGCAGCAAATTAAAGCCCGTCATCAATTCCCTGACCCAGGCCCGTGATTGGGTCAAGGCTTGTAAGCCGGTTAAACATGCCCCGCGCACCGCTTTGCATTTTGATACGGGCATTAACAGGCTGGGCATACCGCCCGAAGAAGCCGAGATATTTGCCAGTGAGAAACCCCTGTTGGAGGCCCTTGATATTGATCTGGTGATGTCCCATCTGGCTTGTTCGGGCGAGGCGGGCCACCCGCTTAATACAAAGCAACTCGCACGGTTTAAGAAAGTCGCTGGGCAAATGCCTATGGTGCCGTTGTCCCTGGCCAATACGGGCGGTGTTTATCTGGGGTCTAAATATCATTTCAAATTGGTGCGTCCCGGTATTGGTTTGTACGGCGGCAAAGTCACTGATAACCCGGATGCTGAAAAAGTAAAACCCGTGGTCGAACTACACGCGCCGGTCTTGCAGATTAAAACCGTGAAAGCCGGGGAAACTCTCGGGTATAACGCAACTTTCACGGCTGAAAACGATATGAAGGTCGCCATTGTCAGCGCCGGGTATGCGGACGGTCTCCCGGTTAATCTAAGCGGCTCGGATAAACGCATTGTCACCTCCGCCCGACTGGGGAAATCTCGTGTGTCTGTCGTTGGACGCGTCAGCATGGACTATACAATCCTCGACATAACTGACTATGATGGTTTTGTTGAATTGGGTGCAAAAGCCGTATTTTTTGGCGAAGACCTTGAAAAACAATCCGCCCACGCGAGCATGCTCAACTATGAAGTCATGACGCATTTGGGCGCGAGGTGTCGGAAAATTTACGTGAACGAGTAGTGGTTGGTTGTAAGCTAGGACAATGCAGTTATAGCTATCACAGTTCACCAAGGGTTTCATCATTTTTTAAAAGTATTTTGTTATAAAACCTCCTTTGGGGGTGATATGGTAAAATTTGTACATAATGTTATTGGGTGTATGGGCAGTTGGCGTGACAACATACGGGGAAGTTTTGCCATAACATCGGCAGTTGCAATGATGATGATTGTAACGCTCGTCGGCGTTGCTTACGACTATAACGGTATGATTGGTGTTAAATCCAGGCTTCAGGATTCCGTTGATCTGGCTGCTTTGGCCGGGGCCGGTGTTGCGCGTTCCAACGAATCTCAGGTTGCGGTGTTAGCAAGAAAAATACTTGAGGAAAATGTCGCACTTATCGATAATTTATCCCTTGAAGGAACACCCAATATCAATATCGACAACTCGGCTAAAGAGGTAACCGTGACGGCTAGTTCCAGATATCAGACTGTATTTGGTAACTTGCTTGGGATAGACGGCATGATCATCAGTGCGACAAGCACTAGCGGGTTTTTTATAGACCAAATGGACCCGTTCGTTATTTATCTGGTATTGGATATTTCAAGCTCCATGAACCGGTTATCCAATGATGGGCGCGTAAAAATTGAGGCTTTAAAAACCGCCGTTGATGATATGTTTTACACTTTATACAGCACCAGTGGAAACCCGAGACTGCTTGTCTCCGCTATACGCACCGGTTTTTCCACATATGATGCAGTGCTTGGGCCAACCAGGGATATCAATGCTGGGTATGCTGTGACCGTAAGACAGGTAAATGCTCTTGTAACTGGAAGCGGCACCAATTCTACACCTGGTTTCCAATATGCCTATGACCAGGTAATAGATGAGATAAGCTATGTTGATGATTTGACCGCCTATATCGTGTTTATGACCGATGGTGCTAACAATGAATCGGAGTTTGATGTGTCAACAATAGCTTTGTGTGACCAGGCCAAGGCAAAAAGTATCACCATATTTACTGTAGCGTTTGAAGCGCCTGCGAGAGGGAAAGCGCTCTTGCAAGCCTGTGCCACCAGTCCGGATACAGCCTATACTGCCAGCAGTGCAGCGGAACTAAACACGGCATTACGGGACATTGGCGGTGAAGTCAGCCAGGCAGCAATTGTCCGTATTAAGCGGTAAGTTAGCCTACGAGCTTACATCCAAATATATACAAAAATCTCTGTGCTTTGCGTTTTGAAAAAGCATATGTGTTATGCTAAACTAGGTTTTCAACATAGCTGGGGAAGTATCATGGAAGATGTGAAAAACAGTATTCAAGATTATCTTGATCAATTGCTTGAATCTGGCCGTGATTTGGCCGTACAGGGCAAGGCGCGCACAAAAGGACTGACGGCCAAGGGTAAGGAAATCGCCAGTAAGGGCGAAGATTTTTTAATCGACAAACTTGGCGTTGAAGACAATGAAGTTTCCCGTGATGCGCTGCGTAAAGGCGTGGGGGCAGGGGCCGCCGCCGGGGCGTTGGCACTCTTGTTATCCTCGCGTTCAGGACGTAAACTGGCCATGATTGGTGGTTTGGCCGGGCTTGGGACTTTGGCATGGAAGTCCTACCAAAAGAACGGCGGGAAAATGCCGAAATCAACCCAGGATATTATCGGGCTGTTTAAAGGCCCCCAGGCCGAGGCTCGTGCTGATGTTCTCTTGCGCGCCATGATCGCCGCCGCCAAGGTCGACGGCAGTATCGACGCGGAAGAATTGGAGCTGATCAACGCCCATAATTCTGAAAGTGCCGACGCGCTAAAGATTGCCTTTACCCAAACAAAAATGGCCCAACCAGAAAGCGCCAAAGCCATTGCGGCTCTGGCAGACAGCGAACAGGCAGCACGGGAAATCTACGCCGCATCAGCCCGTATCGCCAATGGCCTCAATCCTCAAGAGAGAGACTATTTGGACGAATTGGCTATGGCCCTGAATTTGGATCCGGAACTGGCGGCGCGTATAGAAACGGATGTCAGGACAGGTTAGGACCATCATTTAGATGGTTGAAATATAACAGTATTTAAGGTTCTTTATAAAGATCGTACAATACATCTATATTCAGAGAACCAATCCCCATAGACATATCGTAATCCGGCATTGTGTAGAGAAAATCCAGGCGGATGGTTTGATCATTGATATCGCCATTGCCCCGCCTGATGCCGGTAAATCGATTAAACTGGAACACTCTGGTGGGTAAGTTTTGCAAATCTCCCAGATCGGTCACACCGTTAAAAACGGCAATATTATTGGTGATGGCCCGGCGCCCAAATCGAAACCCGCCGTCATTACCGAGCCTTGTAACTGCGGCGTCTATTTTGATGTCATTCAAGGATAATGTATTGGCGAAATCCTGTGTGGCCGAGTTTATGGAGGAAAGGCCTCTCAGGGAAAACCTTGTATTGCGCGATGTAATGAAAAAACTGTGAGAATATTGGCGACCAGGGCCGTCCAGAGCGATATTGGTGGTTGCGTTCATAACAAACCCGGTGGCGAAACTATCAGATGCGTCGAGAAAGCCATTGCCGTTATCCTGAAGCGACTGGGTGATGACGCCATTTTGCGTGATACCAAGTATCATGCTCTGGTTCGAGTTTGGCGCTTGATTGGCGGATAAACCGCCCGTGAGGTTAAACTCGCCAAATCGTCGGGAGAAGGGGATCATAGGTGTGCCATTGGGTACGCAACACTGGTTTTGAGCGAATATGAAATTGTCGTAAATGTCGAAATTTTGGCCATCATGGACAACGGCGCAACCGTAAGTCCGGCACCAAAAATCAGTGTCCAGGAAACTGGCATAGGCGGTGGTTTGCCATCCTGATATCATGCTCAGGACGGCTATAAAACTGCCAAATTTGAAGCTAGGGCGCACGGAAATCCAGTGGTGCAATATCCACCCGGGTGGCTTTGAACTTGTTTTGCGGGGCGAATGTGTTTTTCATATCAAATTCAATTCGGTAATCAGTGCCGGAGGTTAAACCCTCAAGGCCATCCAGATTTAAGGCGTAATTAAGTGTGCCTTGGTCAAGCACTACGGCTGACATGGGGCTCTCGGCGACCGTCTTGCCGGTTTTGTCTTTCACAAACGCCGTGCCTTTCAAGCGGGCATGGGCATCACCGTCATTCTTGATGGACATGGTCAAAAGTTTTTTGTCCGTATTGCTGATGGCCACATTGGAGATAACCGGATTGCTGGTTGAAGGTGTTACGGTCAGATAAAATAGCGAAGCCAATTGGTAGCGGTTCCAGACACCCGACACATCACCGCGCTCGTCGGTCTCTGGCAACAATGTGGTGGCCAACAGGGCAAAGCGGTGGTCGCCCTTGTGCTTGATTTTGTACGGAACGCTAATCTCAACGATTATGTCCATAGACGTTTCAGGTTTAAGCGTCACACTGGCCGGGCTGAACCTTATCCAATCGGCGGACGAACGTTCGCTTTCACCCGGAGGGCTTAAAGCCAATTGTCCGTTGTCGTTCAAAGTCCAATCAGCCAGTCCCATAGTCATGCTGATGGTTTTGGTTTTGTGGACATTGCCAATGGTGATGATCTGGCGGTGACGATCACCGGGCTTTACGGTCATTTCAACGGTCGAGGGCTGTACACCAATACCAAAGGCATAGGCGCTCGGTGCCCAAAATGCCGCCAAAGATATCGTCCCCGCGCACAGCAATATTGATGCAATAAAGAAATTTTTGATGTTTAGGCCCAGCTTCATTGTGGTGCTCCGTTATGAGTTTCATATTATGTAACAGGAAATGTTTTCCGGTTCATTAACTGTGCTGCAAACAAAAAACCCCGCCCAAATGGGCGGGGCTTAGTCGTTCAGACCACTCCAGAACCTGGAGACAATCTTATGCGTGAACGTATTCGTTACTACGGAACGTAGATTGTATAGGTAACGTCGGCACTAATTGTACCAACACCCATAGACAAGTCGTAACCAGCTCCGCCAACAGACAAGTTATATGTGTTGTCAAAACGTACGGATTGCTCGACCAAACCACCGGCCGAAGCAGCCGTGCGCTGACCGCCGTCAAAGACTTTGGTAGCAGTCGTCATGTCGCCAAGATCGTTGATAGCAGCAACGGGACCAGTGCCGCCACCTACTGGCGATTGAGCGTTACCGCCAAATGTCAGAGTACCGTCAGTACCTGATAAGGTCAAAGCCATAGAATAGCTGATGGCGCTTGCAGTCAAACCGGAAAAGTCGCCAGTAGCATTAAGGTTTGAGCTTTGCGCATAAATATCAAATGCAGCATTGGACGCTACATAAAAGCTTGAATTATGCTCATTGGCCAGGCCGTCTATATCAGTAGTAGCATCAACACCAAAAGCGGTTAAAGTATCGCCTGCATCAAGTACGCCGCTAGAGTTAGCATCGGAATACGCACCGCCTGAAGCTGCACTTGAAACAGGATTTGCAGCCGTCGCACCAGCACCCGTAGATGTAACCGGATCCAAAGTACCCGTAATAACGGCTGCACCATCAGCACCGATAAGGTCTGCACCAGCAGCACCAGATGCTGGTGTCAAGAGTACAAAGTCGGACGCAATTGGTGCGACTGTCCCGTCTACACTATCAGCTCCCCAGACGATTACAACGCCAAGGACTTGGAAGAACGGACGATCCAATATAGATGCATATGCTGTTGATGCCGTCACAATCGCGGCAGCCCCACCAGCTAAAAGTAATTTTTTAAGTTTCATTGTCTTTTCCCATAGATCAGTTTACCCCGAGTTTTCCCGGTTATGGGATGTGTTATACGAAGAAGTGATTTAAACGCGGTTAGAGGTTTTGGTAAAAAAAGCGTAAATTTTTTCGCACATTGCCGCCAAAAACCCCCATTTCTGGCACAATCGCGTCAAATTTGTGATATAGGCAGGGATAAACCAAAAAGGAATCGCTCATGAAACGTCAATCAATCCTGGTCGTCAGTGTAATCTCAATGTTTTTACTGGCCTGGTGGATTGGTTACGGACTTTTGGCGGATTTGGGCAGCGGTAAACCGAAGCCTGTTAGTATAGATAGGGCGGATACAGTACGAACGGTGCCAGAGCGAACAAGTCCTCCGGTGACACGATCTCCTGCGAGAAAAATAGAATTTGCCAATACTGGCTGGAAAATTGACGATGCGCAGGCTACTACCCGGGCTTGTTTGCAGTTTAATCAGCCGCTGAACCGTGCGGACAACCTGAAACTTGCCGACTATATACGCGTGGAACCCGAAACTAAAATCAGCACCGAAGTCAATGGCCAGGCATTGTGCTTGGCGGGGCTTGAGTTTTCCAAAGACTATGAAGTGACCATGCTCAGTGGTCTGACGAGCGCCAGCGGTGCGGCACTGAAAGAAGACCAGAGCCTGCAAATCAGCTTTGGTGACAAGCCGGCCCGGATATCCTTTGCGGGCACGGGTGTTATATTGCCGCGTATTGGCGCCCAAGGCCTGGCCATAGAAACCACCAATATTGCCGAGCTTGATATTACGGTGTTTAGAATTGGTGAGCGCATGATAGCGCGGCGCAACCCCGATGCGGGCCAAACCATTGAAGAAGGCCGTTATTATTACGGCTATGATAATGTAGCTACAGAGGTGCGCGAACAGATTTGGAAAGGCACATTGCCCGTCAAAAGCTTGCCAAACACAACAATCACCACCGTATTTCCTTTGTCTGATGTCATCGGCACATTACAGCCGGGTGCTTATATTGTCGAAGCCGTGCGCCCAAGCAAGGGTGATGAGGACTACACCCCGACGCGGGCCTGGCGCTGGATAATCGTGACAGATTTGGCCTTTACCACTTACCAAAGCCCGTCCGGGCTTGATGTTACCGTGCGTTCGATCAATACGGCTAGGCCTGCCAATAACATACGTGTGGATTTGGTGGCTCGTAATAATGAAGTGTTGGGCCGGGCGGCGACAAATAGTAATGGCCGGGTGCATTTCGACACGCAATTGTTGAAAGGCAAAGGGCCGTTAAGCCCGCGTATGCTTATGGCTTACGGCCCAGAAGGTGATTATGCCGTGCTCGACTTTAACCGTTCGCCGCTGGATTTATCCGCCTTTGCCGTCGGCGGGCGAACTGCCGCCAAGGACATTGACGCTTATGTTTTCGCAGACAGAGGTGTTTACCGTCCGGGCGAAACCGCCAATCTTACCGCTATGCTACGGGATGCCAAGGCCGTCGCCGTAGAGGGCCGTGCCGGACAGGTGCGTTATCTCAAGCCTAACGGTCAGGAATTTCGCAAAACCCGGTTTAATAAGGCAAACGCAGGCACCGTGCTTCAAGCTTTTGCCATTCCAAAATCCGCACCACGCGGGGTGTGGCGAGCAATTGTTGATGTGGACGGTTTGGGCCGGGTCGGCGCTACGAGCTTCTCGGTCGAGGATTTCGTGCCGCAGAAATTAAAAGTAGACATCAAGATTGAAGACACGCCTTTACGCAGGGACGAAATCCGGTCTTTGGAAGTTTCGGCGCAGTTTTTATATGGGGCTAATGGTGCGGATTTAGCGGGTGAGGCCGAGGCCAGAATACGGGTTGAACCTAACCCGTTTCCAGCCCTGAAAGGCTACCAATTTGGCTTAGCAGGAAAAACATTTCGCGAGAAATTTATTGATCTGGGCGGCGGTACGACGGACGAAAATGGGGTATTGCAACTAGATTTAAGCATTAAAGGCGAAGGCATTGAGAGCATGGCTCCCTTGCGCGCCGAAATCATGGCGGGCGTATCCGAGCCTGGTGGTCGCTATGTACAAAACTCGACCCGTATTCCCGTACGTACACAAGACTTGTATATCGGTATTAAATCCAAATTTGACCGCCGCCCCGAACGCGGCAAACCTGCGGGCTTTAATATAAAAGCCGTAGACTGGCAAGGCGCAGCAAAATCCGTAAAAGCTGAATGGGTATTGGTCAAAGAGGAACGCCATTATAACTGGTACCGCAGAAATGGCCGTTGGCAATACCGCTATGACAGCCGGGACATTGAAATGGCTCGCGGCAATCTGGACGTAGACGTTGAAGCTGGCGGCAACATAGCCCGGTCGTTGAACTGGGGCCGTTACCGCCTGATGATAAATGATATGGCCAGCGATGTATCCGCCTCCACCCGGTTCTCAGTTGGTTGGGGTGGGAGCGAGCTTAGCGATGCGCCTGACCAAATTGAACTCGGCGGGCCGGATGCAGACATCAAACCTGGGCAAACCATCAAGCTAGTCGTCAATTCACCCTATGCTGGCATAGGCGAATTGGTGATTGCCGATCAATCGGTGCGCCGTGTGCAAACCGTCAATATCCCCCAGGGTGGTTCGGAAATCTCCGTGCGTATCCCTGACGATATTGGTGCGGGCGTTTATGCCTTGCTGAGTGTTTACACACCGCGCAGTGCTGATACACGCCCCGTTCCGCGCCGGGCCGTTGGCATTACCTATATGAAAGCCGATGTGGGTGCGCAAAAACTGGGTGTGCGTGTGGATGTACCCGAAGTGGTCAAGCCGCGCCAAACGCAAAACATCAGCGTGACCTTTGATAATCTACCGCGCGGGGAGAATATCTATCTGACCTTGGCAGCCATTGACGAAGGTATTTTGCAAATCACAAAATACAAATCACCAGACCCGCAAGCGTTTTATTTCGCCCGCAAGGCCTTGCCCGTAACCGTGCGCGACGATTATGCCCGCTTGCTCAATCCAAATTTAGGCGCGCCAACCTTGGCCCGTTCAGGTGGTGACAGCCTGGGCGGGGAGGGGCTAACCGCCGCTCCGATCAAAGTGGTGTCACTCTATTCCGGTCTGGTGGATGTCAAAGGCGGTAAGGTGATCGTTCCGGTCGAACTCCCGGACTTTAACGGTAAATTACGCCTGATGGCCACGGCCTGGAGCCGCACGGCAATAGGCAGTGATGTCAAGCCCATGATTGTGCGCGACGCCGTGCCAGCCGTATTATCATTGCCGCGTTTTTTAGCGCCGGGCGATAGAGCCGTAGCAGCAATTTCTCTGGATAATGTCGGCGGTGTAGCCGGGGATTACGAAGCCCTGCTAACCGGGAGCGGTGTGCTGTCCATTAAAAACACAAGTGAAAATATAAGCGACACACTCACCCTTGATAAAGGCGAGCGCAAAATGGTGAGCCGTGAAATCCTGACCAACCAAACCGGGATCAGCACCGTCAATCTGGCCATAAAAGGCCCGGATGGTTATGCGGTCAATTCCGCCTTTGATATAGAGACCCGCTCGGCCTTTTTGCCTATAACCAAAATGATCACCGCGCCAATGGAGGCGGGCGCGACATACGCACTGGACGCAGATATGCTACAAGGCTTTGACCCTGGCTCGGTGGATATCAATATATCGTTCTCGCGCACGCCCGGCGTTGACCCGACCGCCTATGCGACCGCCGTATCTCGTTATCCTTACGGATGTACGGAACAAACCGTCAGTGCCGCCATGCCGCTACTTTATGCTCATGAACTGGGCGGGGTGCCGGGTATTGGCGAAGGTGAGGCCAAACGGGCTTTGCAGGTGGCCGTTGACCGTCTGGTCAACCGTCAAAACGCGGACGGAAGTTTCGGCTTGTGGCGTGCCAATGACCGGTATGCCCGGCCTTGGCTTGGTGTCTATGTGACAGATTTCCTGCTCCGCGCCAAAGATAAAGACTATGTGGTGTCCGACAAAGCTTTAAGTAATGCTTTGAACGCATTGAATTACATGACGAAAATGTCGAGATACCCCAATCTTGATTACCTCTATCAATACGAGGTAGACAATACCCAGCGGCGCTTGTCCCGCCAAGCCGAAGCCGCCGCCTATGCCCATTATGTCTTGGCCAAAAACGGCAAAGGCAGATTAAAAGACATGCGTTATTTTGCCGATAATCATAGCCAGAAATTGCGCTCGGCTTTGTCATGGGGACATTTGGCCACGGCCTTGTCCATGATGGGCGATGAACGCCGTGCCGATGAAGCTTATGTGAAAGCTTTGAGCCTGCTGGATAAAACCATTGAGGATGATTATTACCAATCCCCGACCCGTGATGCGTCCGGCCTATTGGCCATGATAAAGGAGAACGGGCAGGATGAGCATTTGCAAGCGGCGCAAGCGGCTTTCCAAAAGCATCTCAAACAGCCGAACCAACTCAACACCCAGGCCCAGGCCCAGGTCATTCTCGCCATTCGTGCTTTCTTGAAAGATAGTGAGCCAGTGCGTATTTCTGCGACAAACGCTGAATTATCAGTCAATGCCGGCATAGCCAAAGCGCATTTGTACGGTACGGACATGGTGAATATCCCCGTATTTACCAACACGACTGACAAGCAAGTCTGGCGCTCGGTGATGATCAGCGGTACACCGACCAAAGCACCTTTGGCAGTTAATGAGGGCTATAAAATCACCAAACGTATCCAGAAACTGGACGGGAGCTTGGCTGACCTTGCCAATATCAAACAGGGCGAACGCTATATTGTCAAAGTAAGTTTCAGCTCGACAAAAACCCGCTCTGGCTTGGCCGTGCTCGCGGATTTATTGCCCGCTGGCATGGAAATAGAAGCGATCATCCAGCCCGGCGATACGGCCTATAAAAACATTGGCAAGCTGTCGCAGTTCCAAACATCGGAAATGCGCGACGACAGATTTGTCGCCGCCACCCGCACATATGGCCGCAAAACATATAGGGCCGCCTATCTAATCCGTGCCGTAACACCGGGCGATTATATCTGGCCCGGCGCAGTGGTCGAGGACATGTACCGCCCACAAGACCATGCGATTACAGAAGCGGGCAGGGTGCAGATAAGTGCCAGTAATGAGGGGTAGGGCTATTTTTTCCTTCCTCCATTTTTCATGGGGGAAGTACCCCGAAGGGGGGATGGGGG
>JAESQN010000048.1 GCA_016765135.1 Robiginitomaculum sp. | reverse complement strand
TATAAGTCGGCTGGACATGAAAACGATTCCGCCCCATGTTGAATATAAACTCACTGCGCTGGGCGTGGAGCTATGCGAAAAAATTTGTGCGCTTGATCACTGGGTAGAAGACAATATGTCAGAATTGATTGAGCATAATAAATCGATTGAGATCAAGAAGGTGGCCAAACTCAGGTCACTTTGAGGTGTTTTGTGCAGAAACGCGATTAGGAGAAAATATTTTTTATTCATCGCAGCGGCCTTCTTTATGCAATTTGTTATGATGGCTCCCCTAGCTTTCGCCTTGCAGGCGTTTTATCGCTATACCAACCACTATCTATATATCAACTACACACAAAACCATCCTTCAGTATTTAGAAGCCCATAACCCTACCGAAGTCAGCCTGCGATTGCATCATTCGCGCACGCATCTTTTGCTATAGGAAGACCGCAAAGCCGCTTGTTGTTTCTGCTCGTCGGTTTGGAAAACTGTTGCTATGATATCATTAGGCGTCGTGAATGGCCCTTTGGTATTAAACAACAGGTCTTGGTTTCGAGGTTGCACAGACGCAAGCAAGTCCTGACAGGATTTATTAGCATAGGTGGCTCTCTCTTCAGCCGTGATAATGCAGCCCGTTAATGCAAAGCTGCTGATCAATAGCGGAAAAACAAGTTTTGTATATTTCATCATTTCATACCTTTGTTATGGTTTGATTAGCCCTGAAGAATATGGGTAATATGGACAATACTATTCCTTTGCCCGCGCCCATTCTTTATGGGCATCCAGGTTAGCTGTGGCTTGGCTTTGGGAAGTACACTCGGCGTCTGGTCGAATGGCGACATTTGCTTTTTTAATCCGTTCGCTAAAGCCTGAAATTTTTGTGTTTTCTGCGTGCGTGGGGCCAAAATATTGGTTGATCTTCACATTTGGCAAACAGGTTTCGATAAATTTACGGTCAACAAAAAATCCATTTACATCATTTTTTGCAGCCAAGTTTCTGCATCATCAGCAACAGGTACCCGGCTATTGTCTTCAGTCCAGCTCTCCGGCTCCATAAACCAGCCATCGCCTATGTTAAAGCGGGCCTTGAAAGGCTCTTGGGTCGCGATATTCCGTTTAAGATACTTTATGGTGTTTTTGTACTCTTTCTTTGCTTCTTTTTTACTGTACCCGCTCTCTATATTCCGATCAATCATGCGCCGTTTGCCATTTGCTGTTCTTATCCTCTTAAGAAGATCGTGAGAGGGTGCGCCGTGCAAGATAATACTGCTTCCCTTCAATACGGTAAGCTCGCGTGCTAACGGTAAAATATATACTGCACAAGCCGAGTTACACTTGTCTTCGACAATGAGATGGAAGTCTTCATCTTTAAGCCAGTGTGCCAAGCCAAGCCCAGTTGGGACTGAGCCACCTTTCGAGGTGATGCGAATTGTTTTTGTTCCCGGCTTATAGGTCTGCGCAAAACAATTACTGGCTTGGTGATCAAACCCGCCTTTTAGGACGAATTCACCTGCTTCATTATAATAGCATTCTGCTTTCTCAATTCCAGATCGAGCAAAGCTCGGCCCCCGTTTTTCTGCCGCGAAACTAAAATTTGCCAAGAATAACGCGCTTAAGATAGTCAGTGTAAAAAATCTCATCTCTGTCTCTTTTGTTTAAGAAAAAGATGCTGGATAAAAACACCTGAATAATCCCCGCCGCCCGTTACCTGCCTCATATCTTCAAGAGAAAGCTCAGGAATATCTTTGTTTATCGTCTTCATAATAGTCTCCGTCACAGCAGTGTGACAAGAATGTTTGTGCCGCCAAGGTGGTAATAATACAATTCACTTTAATGTGATTTACTTTGGCATGCGTTTATGGTGCGAACCGTCCCGGGTTTGCCTGAGGCTCCTATACAGTTACGGTTGTCGAAGATGCGTGCGGTGCAAAAGAGCAAGAGTTCAACGGTCAAGAAGTCTCTGCCCCACACGTGCACGCAGCTTTCATGGCGCCCCTGGCAATGGCTTATGCCAAAGTCATAGGTTGCGGCGAATATCTGGCGAAAAATGAGTGAAGGTCGCAGGCATTTAGTGGTGCTTATAGATGGCCTGTTTTTTCCTTTAAAATAAAACAGGCAAAAACTACGGATACTTTCGCAGGTTCTTTTTGTGCAAAACGCCGCTTAAAACAAGCCTACTTCACACCCCACTAAAAATGGTCTGATCTGTAGCCAAAAAGGGCCAACTCATGCCGTTTGCGCTAAATGTCCACAGGCCCTAACTTGCCAGTGCTGGCTTGTGTTTGAATGATAGATATCAATCCATGCGTGGTGAAGAATTAGCCTTTAAGCGTTTCCAGCAAAGTCTCGACACTTGTGTTGAGGCTTGTGTCTTCGGCGCGTAGCTTGTCTATACGCTTAACCGCATGGATGACCGTCGTATGGTCACGGCCACCGAAACGTCTGCCTATATCGGGCAGAGATCTTGTGGTCAGCATTTTTGCCAGATACATAGCAACTTGGCGCGGACGGGCAATGGCACGGGCCCGGCGTTTGGACAACATTTCTTCCATGCTGATACCGAAATGTTTGGCGGCGGCGCGTTGGATTTTGTCCACAGTTGGCCTGGTCTGCCCGCTATAGCGCGAATGGGCCAAAGCTTCCTGGATACTGTCCAGGGTCAGAGGCTTGCCGAGAAACTCCAGCCTGGCCACGACCTGGTTAAAGGCGCCTTCCAGATCCCGGGGGGTCGCATTGATACGGGCCGCCAGATGATCGCGGGCATCTTGGGGCATAACCAAAGATGCATGACCACCCGTTCTACGCCGCTCAATTAAGCGGTCGAGAATACGGCGGCGCAACTCATAATCAGCCGCCCCAATATCGCACAGCAAACCGCCACATAAATATGACTTCAACCGATCACTGGCCTTGTGAATGGCATGGGGATGACGGTCTGAGGCCAAAAGAATTTGCTTGCCGCTATCAACCAGCGAAATCAGTGTATGCATCAACTCTTCTTGAGAGCCGGGTTTGTCGGCGATAAAATGGGCGTCATCAATGATCAGTAAATCCACATCCCGAAGCCCTGCCTTAAAAGCATCAATTTCACTGCGCCCTTGGGCGCGTACAGACTGCACAAAAGACGCTACAAAATCCTCGGATGATATAAGGCGCACACGTCTGGATGGGTCTTTCTTGGCAGCCTCCGCCTTAACCGCGTGCAACAAATGGGTTTTGCCCATGCCGTGCGGGCCGTGAATAACAATTGGATTATATTGGCTGTCCGCCGAATTGGCGACCCGGCGGGCCACAGCAAACGCCAATTCATTGGGCGCGCCGACCACAAAATTCTCAAAGGTAAACCGTTCATGATTTTGAACAGGGGTTGGGGCAGTAAATCCAGGCGTGGCCGGACGGTTATCAGGCGAAGCCGAACGGCTATAATGTCCTTGTGGGGTATGCGAGGTAGGTCTCGCCCCCATTGGCCTATTTAATTCCTGCGCCTGTAACTTTTGCGTTGACGGGGTGGTGTTTCGTTTTTCGGGCGCATTGGGCGCAGAATTACCAATTTCCACATGACGGCTATCGCACTCTGCCCATAATTTACGCACGAGATCACCATATTTGCCATCAATACGCCCGACGATAAATTTGGACGGCGCACCAAGCACAACCTGCCGTTCATCCGCAAATTGTAAAACCAATTGTCCAGTCCACGACATGTGGACACGGTCACCTAAATGCGCTCGCAATTTTCCTTGAACTTGCCGCCAAATTTGGGCTGGATCGTTGATTTGGGACTTTTGCAATACATTTGCGTCAAGGTTGGCGGAATCTTCCTGCGATTGCATATCCTTGGGTTGGCCCTTGGGCTTCCCGTCAGATTTATCTTGCCAATCGCTCATTTAAACCCCCAAAAATATCGGTGACTTAAAACGGTAAAACGCTCTAAATCATTGAAAAATATATATAATATAATAGAAACCAAAGGAGAAATCCACAGACCTCCTCTAGCTTTGGTTGGACACTTTGACGCAGACACCCCCCACAGGAAGGCCCTCCCTTGCCCCTTTAAAGACGCTTTGAAGCACTGCGTCAATGGGGTTTTTTCATGTTTTTTTAAGTTTTTGCGCTTGACAGAAAAAAAGTTAATTTCCACGGGCATTTGCTTGCAGCGCGTAAAGAAATTATTTTTTATGAATGCGCAAACCCCCTCTCTAGTTGTAATTAAACCACAGAGACTTTCTGATAGATTCAGAGCAAAAAAAAACACAAAAACCCGACCAATGGCCGGGTTTTGTACGTTATCGCTGAAAGCGGCGGCTTATGAGCCAGGCATTTAACCAACCATAGCTTTTACACGCTTGGACAGCCGGGATATTTTCCGGGCGCCCGTGTTTTTGTGGAAAATGCCTTTACCAACGGCACGCATCATAGCTGGCTCAGCTTGACCCAGTGCGGTGCGGGCTGCATCTTGATCACCTGCGGTGATTGCATCTTCGACTTTGCGAAGCGTTGAACGCACTCCGGTGCGACGATTTTTATTTGTTGCCGTTTTGCGAGCCATTTTGCGCACGCATTTTTTAGCGGATGATGTATTTGCCATTATTTCCTCGTATATACCGAACATCGGCGTAATTTAGAATCCGGCGTATAGCCCCAAGTTTTTCGCCCGTCAACCGTCTTCTGACAGTCATTTACGCCTTGAACCATCAACCAACCGAAAATCCAGCCCCTCCAGTTCCGTTCCGTTGACAATTAGCGAAACTTGGTGCTTACCGGGGTGAAGTTTACGGGTGGTGATGAGCTTGAACGATTGTTTGTGTCATTCACGGCTCTACTTATTCTTAAAATGCGGTTTGCGCTTTTCTGCAAAGGCCGCCATGCCTTCTTTTTGGTCGTCAGTGGAAAACATGGCCTGAAACAGACGGCGTTCGAAATGAATGCCTTGGGATAAGGTGGTTTCAAATGAAGTGTTGATGGTTTCTTTGGTCATCATAGCGATAGGCTGGGATTGTCCGGCGATCTTTTTCGCCGCTTCCATTGCAGTTTCCATCAGCTCGTCCAGAGCCACAACCCGCGACACCAGGCCGCAAGCGTGGGCTTCGTCGGCTTTCATCATCCGCCCGGTCAAGCACATATCCATGGCTTTGGATTTACCGACCGCCTTGGTCAAACGCTGCGTGCCGCCCGCGCCCGGCATAACGCCCAGGTTAATCTCCGGCTGGCCGAATTTGGCATTATCCGCCGCAATAATAAAGTCGCACATCATGGCGATTTCACACCCGCCGCCCAGAGCATATCCGGCCACAGCCGCAATGATCGGTTTACGAAACCGGGCTACGGCCTCCCAATACAAGCCAAACACGTCATGGTCATACATGCCCAAAAATGTGCCGTCTTTAAGCTCGGTAATATCAGCCCCGGCGGCGAAAGCCTTGTCCGAGCCTGTCAATATTACACAACCAATTTTGTCGTCCGCCTCAAGCTTGCCCAGCGCGTCGGCTAATTCCATAGTCAACTCGGCGCAGAGTGCGTTCAGCGCTTTGGGCCGGTTCAGCTTGATAATGCAAACCCCGGCGTCTTTGGTAACTTCTAACGTATTATAGGCCATGTGGTATCCTTATGAATTTCAAGCTTGGCATTTTACGCCCCCAGACAGAAGAGTCACGGACTATTTTTAAGCAAATAATGCCAACACCCAAAACACGACCGTACCAAACGATAGAGCCATAATCGTCTTACGGCGATATGGCCTCGCCAACAGACCCACAACCACCCCGCCAAAAATCACGAAAAGCAACGCCAGCGCCACAAATTTCTGGTAAAGTTTGAACAATTTCGGGCCGTGGCCAGAGTGCAGTTCCATCATGGATGCTTGCAAATTTGGCGTCATCAGCGCGGCGCTCAGCCCGTCTTTTGTCTGTGTCATCTCAATATAACGGCGAGAGGTCGGACGCAGGTGGATCACATCATCCCCGCGTGTTTTAACATATTCAAAGCGGGGTTTAACCCCGGCGTCCGCAAGCAAAGCACGCACATCAGCATCCAGGGTTTTGGACGTGAAATCCAACTTAGCCGACACAGGCAATTCGATCACCTGTGATGCTGTCTGACCTTTATTGCCAAGCAAATACAGTCCGCCTGATATGGCAACAAGTAAAAAAGCTGGGGCCATAAATCCGGCAAATAACAAATGCAACGTCACAAGGGTTTGGCGAAGCTTAATAGGTGAAATTTTGGAAAGTGTCATAATAATTCTCAATCGGTATATGTGAAGTCAAGTATATCCAGCAGCGCAGTATTTGGCAAGATATGCGTATCCATAAACTATTTCTGGCACATATCACAGTAAAAGCTGGACCGGCCAGATTGTTTAATGCGGCTTATTGTCCCACCGCAGTGTTTGTCGGGGCAAGCTTTGCCCTTTTGGTCATAAACTTTAAAACGGTGCTGGAAATATCCGAGCGCACCGTCCACGGCGGCAAAATCCTTGAGCGTCGAACCGCCTGCCTCTATGGCCAACGCAAGTGTGGATTTAATATCGGCGCTTAAAAACTCGCACTCATCCTCACTCAATGTATTGGATAGGCGCAGCGGCGAAATATGCGCCCCGTACAAAGCTTCACATACATATATATTGCCAAGCCCTGCGACAATGCGTTGGTCAAGCAGTGCCGATTTTATTGGGGCTTTCTTGGCCCGTAAAGCTGCGTGCAGCACCGGGCCGCTGAAACTATTGGACAAAGGCTCCGGCCCAAGCTCGGCCATACGGCCTTTATCGCCCGCCTTTAATAGTTCCATAAAGCCAAATCGTCGCGGGTCATTATATATAATGAGAGGCCTGTCTTTTCCTGACATTGTCTTGTCGTCGCCAGACATGGTAAAGACAACATGGTCGTGTTTGGGGTTGTGGGTGCCACTGTCCGGGGGCCAGCTCCCCGTCTCTATAACAAACCGCCCGCTCATGCCCAAATGCATGAGCAAGGTTTCGCCGCTAGAAAGCTCCGCCACCAAAAACTTAGCCCGCCTGCTCAAGCGTTCCAATACCGCGCCTTGCAAGCGCCCTATAAAATCATCAGGGAACGGAAAACGAATATCAGCGCGGTTCAGCTGCACATGTTCAAACCTGCGCCCTTCCATAACTGGTGCAAGTCCGCGCCGCACGGTTTCGACTTCTGGCAGTTCAGGCATAGTTTCCTTTGTATTTATATTTGTTTGCAGTTACAGGGTTTTGGCAAGCTGGCATAGTCATAATTTTAGGCGCGGTAACCATGAGAATACTCACCAAGAAGCAGATCACCCTGAGTATGATAATACTCATTTGCACACCACTCACTACGAATGCCCAAACACAAATAGACGAAATCATAGTGACCGCCACCAAGCGGGCGCAAAAAACCCAGGACGTACCGATATCCCTCAGCGTGTTCGGCACGGCGCAGATCGAAGGCTTGCAAGCGGATGGCCTAGCTGATCTAAGCCAACAAATTCCCAACATGTACCAACCCCCGGCCGGAGAAGCTGGCCAAAGCAATATTACCATTCGCGGTATAGGTGGCGGTATTAACCGCACAGCCGGGCGGGCCGTGGGTGTGTATATTGACGGGGTATATGTAAGCGCCGATACGGCACTGGACGTGGCCATGGCAGATGTGGAACAGGTGGAAGTCCTGAGGGGGCCGCAAGGCACACTCTTTGGCCGCAACACTGTTGGCGGGGCCATTAACATCACCACCGGGACACCTATTGTCTCGGACACCAAAATCAGCGGGCGTGTCCAGGCCCAATACGGCAATTTTGACCGCAAGCAAATTATGACCAATGTCAATATACCTCTGGTCAAGGATAAACTGGCCATCAGAGTATCTGGTCTGAAACGCCGCGCAGACGGCTATATCACCAATTTAAACGGTGGGCAAAAACTGGGGAGCGAGAACCGCACGGCCTTGAGGGGGCAAATACTGTTTACGCCCGATGATAAGCTTTCCGCCCGGCTCAGTTATGACTTCCAAGACCGTGATGACCATCCCAATGCCCAGGGCGAACCGATTACCAATATCGGGGCCGACACCATCCCCTACACGGTCAATTTTGACCAAGAAGAACGCCAAACCCAAAAGGCGCAGCGTGCCACTTTGCATCTGGATTATGTTACGGACAACGGATTCACGTTCACATCCATTAGCGCCTGGTCGGATGTGCGCGATTTTTACATCCAGGACAGCGACCGTCTACCCCAGGCCATAACCGTCAACCAATTTGACGGGGCCAATGAAGATATCACCCAGGAATTTCGCCTAAGCTCGCCCCAATATGAGCGCTATGATTATGTGGTCGGACTCTATTATTTAAAAACCCAAAGCCTGTATGCGCCGGCCTTCCCCCTGATGAGCACCGCATTTCTGGAACAAGTATTTTTTCTGCCCCCTGCCCTGCATCCACCCGACGAATTGGACGGGCAAAGAATTGTCAGCAATAATGAGAGCCTTGCACTTTACGGACACGGAAATTTCAAATTAACCGACAGGCTCAACCTGTTCGGCGGACTGCGTTACACCCGCGACGCACGAAATGTGGATTATTCTATATTTGGTGAAACCTTTGCCTTGTTCGGGCTAAATGCCCTACGCACCACGCAAAGCTTGCGCGATGATCCACTGTCCTGGACTTTGGGCGGGCGGTACCGTGTGAGCGACAACCTCACCACCTATATCAGTGCGGCGCGGGCATTTCGCAGTGCTACGGTAAAAGACGATTTTATTGGCCAGGCCGATTTGGATGCGCCCAGCGGGTTTTTCACCGAACCGGAATTTGTCACCAATTATGAAGCCGGGTTTAAGTTCCAAACGCCTGACCGGCATTTCCGGCTCAACGCTTCGGCATTTTACATGGATTATACGGACATACAGGTCTCCATTTCCCAAGAACCATTTTTGTTCTTGCGCACCCTGACCAACGCCGCCAAGGCGCGGGTCTGGGGGGTTGAAGCGGATATGAATTGGCGCATGACTGAAAATTTGAATGTGGGGGCCAGCCTGGGGTATTTAAAAACCAGATACACCGAATTTATGCCTGAACCAGGCCGGGATTTGTCCGGCACAGGTTTCGGTACGGCTCCGGAATTAAGCTTCAGCGCCGTGGTCGATTATCAACACCCATTAAAGAACGGAACGTGGCAAACACATCTTGATTATGCGAACCAGACCGCGCCCAATGATTTCGAGTTACGAACTTTGAGCTTTGTCGGTAGCCATGCCATTGTCAATGGCTGGACAGGTTATCGGCCACAGCACGGAAAATGGGCAGTTAAATTGTGGGTGAAAAACCTTTTTGACCTCAACAAACCCGTGACCAATTTTCGTTGGGGGGCGGGACTAGGGCCATTGCTGGATAATGTGACCGTGCAATACGAAAAACCGCGCCGCTACGGCATCACCCTTGATTATTATTTCGGGCAGTAAAACTATCGCCCCTTGAAGCCGTGCGGTTTTCTTGCCATGTTGAGGTCCTATGACAAAGCAAAACACAATTGATTTCGGGTTTGAAGATATTCCCGTTGCCGACAAGCAAGCTAAGGTACGCGGCGTATTTGACAGCGTTGCCTCCAAGTATGATTTGATGAACGATGCCATGAGCGCCGGGTTGCACCGTGTCTGGAAAGACATGACCATCGCCAAGATTAACCCCCAGCCCGGCGAGCTACACATAGACGTGGCGGGCGGCACTGGTGATCTAGGCAGGCGCTTTATCAAACGGGCCGAGCAAGTTAGGCTTCGTAGAGGCGGCAAACCGGCCCGCGCTATAATTGCCGATATTAACGCCGAAATGTTGCTGGCGGGCATAGACGAGGTTAAAGATGCTGGCATGGATATCACCCGCGTGTGCGGTAATGCGCAAACTTTGCCATTCCCCGATAATTTTGCTGATGTTATCACTATAGCCTTTGGCATTCGTAATGTCACAGACCGCCCGCAAGCCCTTCGCGATATGCGCCGGGTGTTGAAACCGGGCGGGCGGTTTTTCTGTTTGGAGTTCAGCACCCCGCCGACCGAGTGGCTGCGCAAATTTTACGACATCTACTCTTTCAACGTCATCCCCCCCATGGGCGAAGTCCTCACGGGCGATAGAGACAGCTATCAATACCTCGTAGAAAGCATCAGAAAATTCCCCAAACAAGAAGAATTCGCCGAAATAATAAAAGACGCCGGATACGCCCGTGTCGGCTTTGAAAACTACACAGGCGGTGTGTGTGCCCTGCATTGGGGTTGGAAGATTTAGAGGGCTGGAAAATTTAAGCTTTACCCTTCAAATCTGAAAATAGATTGGTTTCTGGCCCGTTCGTCAAACCTTAGCTTTCTGTTGATGGGGGCATGGGCGCGGGACCGGCAGGCGGGGCGTTCACACATATAGCAATTCACCCCGATAGGGGTTGGCGCGAGATCAACATTGCCTTTGCTGTAAACCAGCTCCCCAGCGTGCTTCATTTCGCAGCCCAAGCCAATGGCCACCATTTGCGCCCGTTGCCCATGTGCCCCTTCGGGCCTAAGCACCGCCCGAGCAACACTAAAATACTGCGTACCGTCCGGCATCTCAATGACCTGCGGAATGGTTTCGCCGGGTGTTTGGAAACAAGCGTGAATATTCCACAAAGGGCAAGCGCCGCCAAAGCGCGAGAAATGAAATTTGCCAGCGCTGAACCGCTTGGAAATATTTCCAGCCATATCCACACGCACAAAAAAGAACGGCACACCACGGGCGCGTTTGCGCTGGAGTGTGGTGAGACGGTGGGCGGTCTGCTCATAACTGGTGTCAAAACGTCTGGTCAGCATCTCCACATCATATTGATTATCCTTGGCGGCTTTCAAAAACTGGCCGTAAGGCATGAGAACGGCAGCGGCAAAATAATTGGCCAGGCTAAGACACGCCAAATCCTCCGCCTCCGTGCTTGGCAAAGCGGCTTTACTGATGGTCGCATCGATCAATGCCCGTTGCTCCAGCAGACCCAATTGATAAGCAATGCGAAACCGCCGCCCGGATTGCGGGAGCAGTTCAGACAAGCTAAGACGGCTGGCATGGGGGTCAAACAAGCTAAACTGTCCGGGGATAATATCTGCGGGCACAATTCTGACCACAATACCGTGCGCGTCTTTGAGCCTGTCCGTAAGCGCCGTATTAGGTTGACGATTGCCAAGGCCAAGTTCATCCGCCGTGTCTTCTGCCGCTCGGTCAATGGCATCAAAATAATTCTGACTGTCGTGGATAAATCGGCGTACATTTTCCACTGCTCCGGCGCTCTCTTCCAAAAGCTCAACCTTATCCCTGTCGGCCAAAGGGTCGTCGTGCATGGAAGCCCGCACGGTTAATTCCTCAGCCCGTTCATGCAGGGTGACAAAGGCACGGGCAAAGTCCGGGCTGACACCAACACTGTCTCTAATTTCGGCATTAGAAATGCTATAGGAACGATAGGTCGGATTTTTCAAAATCCTGGCAATCTCCAGAACCGTTTTAGCATCTGACTCTGGTGATAATTTGGAAATGTCAACTTCGTAAACTTGGGCCAAACGTAACAATATTTTAGCACTCATGGGCCGCTGATTGCGTTCGATTAAATTCATATAGCTGGTGGAAATACCCAGTTCATCAGCCATGGCCGCCTGGGTTATGCCCAAAGACTGCCGCAAGCGCCTTACCCTTGGCCCGATCATGAGTTTTTGTTTGTTCATTTTCTCTAGGTTTCCTACAATAGCCCTGTAGGGTGGATTAGCGTTTTTCACGCGTAATCCACCTTTGGCACACGCCGCAAGGTGGATTACGGCAAAGAAGCCTAATCCACCCTACAACACCTCTATTCTTTACAATATTTACAAATTTACAAGTCCTTTGTTTACAATCAATTCTTATGCACCCGTTGTTTCTGGATTTCTTCTGGTTTTACGCCTACCTAATGCTGGAACCAAACTCAGGAAGCCAGCTATGACCACCATTTCGCCCAACATAGATATTCCCCGTCACCGGGTCTTGGCACAAGTCACTGGAACATTACGCCCTGGTTTTGAGACCATTCTCACCCCGGATGCGCTCTTGTTTCTGGCTGATTTAGAGCGCCGTTTTGGCCGCGCCCGGCGCAATATGCTGGAATATCGCCAGGACCGTCAAGACCGGTTTGACTACGGCGAACTTCCAGATTTCCTGCCCGAGACCGCCCATATCCGTGCGGGCATGTGGGAGGTTGACCCTATCCCCCCTGCCCTGCGCGACCGCCGTGTTGAGATCACCGGGCCAGTTGACCGCAAGATGATGATCAATGCGCTCAATTGCGGTGCAAAAATGTTCATGGCGGACTTTGAGGACGCCAGCGCACCGAGCTTTGACAATATGATCGACGGACAAGTCAACATGTATGATTTCGCCCGGGGGCAGTTGACGCATTCTGCTAGTGGCAAAGATTACAAGCTAAACGACGACATCGCCACCATGTTGGTGCGCCCACGCGGTTGGCATCTTGAAGAAGCCAATATCACCGTCGATGGTCGCCCCATGTCAGCAAGCCTGTGTGATTTTGGCCTGCATATTTTCCACAACGGCAAATTATTGGCCGAGCAAGGGAGAGGGCCTTTTTACTATCTCCCCAAGCTGGAGAGCCACAAAGAAGCAAGGCTTTGGAATGATGTGATTAACTTCGCCCAGACTTTTGTGGGCATTCCCCACGGTACGGTTAAAACTACCGTTCTCATTGAAACCCTGCCCGCCGCGTTCGAGATGGACGAAATCCTCTATGAGCTTAAATCTCACATCACCGGTCTGAATTGCGGTCGATGGGATTATATTTTCTCCTACATCAAATGCCTGCGAAACCATAAAGGCTTCGTCCTGCCTGACCGCGCCCAAGTGACGATGGATAAGGATTTTTTGCAGGCTTACTCCCTCAAATTGATCGAGACATGCCACCGTCGCCGCGCCCATGCTATGGGCGGTATGGCCGCGCAAATTCCGGTCAAGAATGATGATGCCGCTAATGAAGCAGCTTATGCCAAAGTCCGCGCCGATAAAGAACGCGAAGTTCTGGCCGGACATGACGGTACATGGGTGGCCCATCCGGGTCTTGTTCCGGTAGCTATGGAAGTGTTCGACCAACACATGCCCGGCCCGCACCAGATATTACGCAAAGGCCTGGCGCCAAAAATTACAGCCGAGTCCATGCTCGCACCCCACGAAGGCAGCATCACCGAGGACGGTATCCGCACCAATATATCGGTCGGTATTATCTATATCGCCGCCTGGCTTTCCGGGCGCGGGGCCGTGCCTATTCACAACCTGATGGAAGATGCGGCCACGGCGGAAATATCCCGCTCGCAAATCTGGCAATGGTTGCGCCACAGCGTCTTAGTCGAGCTGGCCGACGGCAAAACCGCCAAAATGAACTCGGAATTGTTTGACCGGATCTTCGCCCAGGAAATCGAAAAATTGGAAGACGCCATGAGCGTCTCGGATTTCCGCAAAGGCCATTTCGCCGAAGCCGCCGAGCTTTTCAAAAAATGCGCGACCAGTATTGATTTCGTCTCATTTCTGACTTTGCCAGCTTACCAACAACTTCTCAAATACACTTAAAGGACACTCCCATGACCAAACGTAAATCCTATGCAAAAACTCTGAAAAAATACCTCAAGCGCTATCCGGACGGCGTCGTACCGGGCGGCATCTCTGTGGACGATCTGGTGCAACTGAATTTGCAAAACACCTATAAAACCCATTTGGACATTGCCAAGAAAATGGCGACGGTCATGCGCAAAGACATGAAGGCGTACGACAAAGACACCGCCAAATTCACCCAGAGTTTAGGCTGCTGGAGCGGCTTTCACGCCCAGCAAATGATCAAATCCGTCAAGCGCATGAAAGGTACAACAAAGGGCACATATGTATATTTATCCGGCTGGATGATTGCCGGTCTGCGCAACCAGTTTAGCCATTTGCCCGATCAAAGCATGCACGAAAAAACTGCCGTGCCGGAGTTGATTAGCGAGATTTATGCGAGCCTACGCCAAGCCGACGAAGTTGAGTTGAACGACCTTTTCAAAGTTTTAAAAACCGCCAAAGAAACTGGCGACGAGATTGCAACAAGAAAAGCTATAAAAGCCATTGATAATTTCGAGAGCAATGTCGTGCCGATCATCGCCGATATTGACGCGGGCTTTGGTAATTCCCATGCTACGTATTTACTGTCCAAGAAAATGATCGAGGCAGGTGCCTGCTGCATCCAGATTGAAAACCAGGTGTCCGACGCCAAACAGTGCGGCCACCAAGACGGCAAGGTCACGGTTCCCCGCGAAGATTTCATCGAGAAACTCCGCGCCGTGCGCTTAGCTTTTGAAGAAATGGGCGTTGAGGACGGGGTGATTGTTGCCCGTACCGATAGCCTCGGCGCAGGTCTAACCCAGAAAATCCCGGTTTCTACCGAACCCGGTGATAGCGCGGCGCAGTACACAAAATGGCTGGAAACCAGCGACGTCACGGATGCCAATCCTTTGGGCGAAGGCGAAGTCGCTATTCAACTGGACGGTAAATTGGTCAAGCCCGTGCGCTTGCCCAATGGCCTATATAAATTCAGACAAGACACGGGCCGCGAGCGCGTCATCGAGGATTGTATTTCAAGCCTCGTTGACGGCGGCGCGGATCTTTTGTGGATTGAAACCGCAACGCCGGACGTGAGCGTCATTGGCGCCATGGTCGACGAGATTAAGAAAGTCGTGCCAGACGCAAAGCTGACCTATAATAATTCCCCGTCCTTTAACTGGACACTAAACTTGCGCGGCCAGGTTCGCGAGGACTGGATCGCGTCCGGGAAAATAGAAGCAGACGAATACCCCGAAGGCCTCGCGCTGATGTCGGCCAAATATGACGACACGGAGCTTGGCTTGGAAACCGATAACCGCCTGCGCAGTTTCCAGGGCGACATCGCGGAAAAAGCTGGCGTATTCCACAACCTCATCACACTGCCGACCTTCCACATGACAGCGAAATTTATGGATGATTTGTCACGCGGCTATTTCGGCGACGACAAAATGATGGCCTATGTGAACACCATCCAGCGCGAAGAAATCCGCCGCGAAGTCTCAGCCGTCAAACACCAACACGAAGTAGGCTCCGACATCGGCGACAGTTTCAAAGAAATGGTAGCAGGCGAACGCGCTCTTAAAGCCGGCGGCCACAAAAACACCATGAACCAGTTTAGTAATGTGGCTTAGGGAAACACATGTTTGTGGCTGTACCGTTCAAGCTACAAAGGTGTGAAATTATGATCGTCTCCCGCACCCCCGTTACCCCTCACCTTGTTCCTCTCCTTTTGGGAGAGGAACAAGGTGAGGGGTGAAGGGAAACCTGTTAGCAGGTATTTCAAGAGCGGCGCTCTATTGGTGTCCAAACACCACCCATAACCCACGCGAAATCCTCATCCCGGGCCGTTCCGCCCGGGGTTTTTCTTGGCTAACATCATGTAGAACCACCACACAGAACCACCATCCGGGCCATAAATGCACACGCCAAACGCCGCAACGTACCCGGCCAAAAACACCGAGCGGCTCGCGCCACCAACCGTGGTCATAACAAACCAGCAAAGCCCGCCTTTGCAGGACGGAGCCATAATAGACAAATCCGTATATCCGCGCCCGCCCCAAAGGGGACAACCTGCACAACAACTCCATATATTGCCCACCGCTAATACCACGCGGAAACAAGAACCAAAAAACCCCAAAATTACGCACGGGCGGCAAGGTACACCGCTCCAGACGCCGCAAGTACCGATTGGGCAAATCCTGCCCACCGGACACATCCGAGCCAACCCCACACCCAAAATCACATCCAGCCCACAACCAATCCAGCCAAATCTGAAACCAAACGAAGAACCCCAACGCGCCGTTCACGGGCCGCCCCCCATGTTCAAAGCGCACATCCTCAACCACAGACGCATCCCCAAGCCCCAACACAACCACCGGGGACACACTACACAAACACGCTATTTTAAATTCAGAAATATAATTCATGCGCTTAATATATACGCGCCGCAGAGACCGTGGATTAGATTTTTTGGGATTTTATGTAATGAAAGAAATAATGGGGGAGAGAACAAGGTCAGAGCATTAGCCTAAAGATTAGGTGGGAGTGGTAGATGTCCGTTTATTGGTGGCCAAGCGGGTTGTTCGTGAATATCTATCCAAAATGGGTTAAACAGTTCAATCACGTTCAATTTATAAACCCGCTTCCATTTCTTGATCTGTCGTTCTTTCCTGAATGCATCTTCTCGGGTATGATATTCCTTAAACCATACCAGTTTGTCACATCCATATTTCGCAGTAAAACCATCGAAAATTTTCTGCTTATGTTGCTCGACCCGTGCAGAAAGGTCGTCCGTATGACCTGTGTAGAGGGTGCCGTGTGGTTTATTGGTGCAGATATAAGTGTAGAACATTTAATGAACATACTGCAATAGTAAAATATATTCAAGCCCAAAACAAACAATATATATCCCGTTAAACCCCTACATCCCCCACCTGCCCGGATGAGCTAAGTAAAGGTGAGTTATTTTTTAAAACCGCTCATGCCTGCGCATGCAGGTATCCATAACCGAATTTCCGGCATCCCCGATAACCCAGCAATAGACCCCTGCATTCGCAGGGGTGAGCGGCAGGTGGGTAGTTGGGTTTTCCTAGGAAGATATATTTACAACAAGAATAGAGCATTAGAATTAGCTAATCTGGAATCCATAATTGGCTTAAAATAAATCGCGTTAAATATTAAATACCTGGGAATTATTCTAAAGCAAGCGGGACAACGGCACGACTTCTCGCATAAACTCGTAGCAATTTACTGTTGAGCACTGGGTCAAAGGAAAAACACCCCTTCGCAACATAATCGGTGTGCCATCGCCCATTTCGATTCCGTTCGCTTTTGATTGAAATCCTATTGCGCAGTAATTTGAGACCAAGCCCTTAATTATTGAATTGGGTTCGCTGGAAGCAACTTGTCGATTGGCAAAAACAGCCTGTCGCATATTCAACTGCTCCACTGCAAGTTCAGAATCAGAGTTTTGAAATGGGTCTCCCCAGCGCCCAATCAAGTATAGATGTTTAGAAATAGGAAATGCTATTTCACAATTCTGACCTCCCATCGGTATACCATATGCACGATAATCCATTCCAGGGGTAAGAAAGGTGAGTGGGTGGTCTGAGATAGCTACGTTACCACTTGGGGATTGCAACAAAGACCACTTGAACCCTCCGATAAGAACTCGAAACACAGCCTCAATCATTTCGCTAAAGTACTTTAAATACACAATATTGTTAATATCAAAATCCAAAATACCTTCGTCAATTAAGTCTGCCATTGATTTACCCTGTCCAAGGGACTCTGGCGGTATACCGAACATGCCATTTTTGTCCATTATTTTTGCAGAGGCTACGGCACAAAGACGATGTAGCTCAACCACTCCGATTTGAACAGTTGGATTTCGAATCAATGAAAGAGATAGGTAAGCAATAACGAGTGGCAAATCCTCTAAGCTTATCTCACGTTTTAAAGAAATTCGTTTTATTGCCGGGAATGATATGTTCTCTCGCTTCGTCACAAAATTTTCAAAGCTAGTATCCAGGCCATCCGGTGATACAAATGAATTCAAGTCCCTTTTCTTAAAAATACTCTTAGGCGTACCGGGAAAATCTTCTCCATTTTTACTATAAACGCTAAGTGTGCCGCCAGCGTTGATGAATTGCTCTATATGAGCAGCCTGCACAAAATGGTGCTTTCTCGGTGGATTCGGCATTCTAGAATGCTTCTTCATTTCAAATGTTGAATGTTTGTAATTTTATGAATAACAGTTCTCCACTGTGTTTTATATCGCTTGCGTCATGCCATAATTTCAAGATGTGTCAAATCACAATAAAAGCAAGCAAATTACACATTCTGTATTATGCTTACGTTTAATGTCTCCTATAGCTGATTTTCTCTAACGTCACCCCATCACCCCCAAGGCCTAGCCTTGCGCGCCTTCGGATTAGTTTTTCGGATTTTTAGTTTGCCGTTTTTTATGTGTATATCTCGGGCGCCGTTTTGGCTTAGTTCGCGGATATCCAGGAGCGGCACGCCGCATTGGCGTCTTGTTCTTGGGCCGGCTTCGCGTAGGGTTAGAATTACCAGATCGGAATCTGTGCAGGCTTCGGCTACGCCTTCGGGGGTGTGGACGATGCTGATGATTTTTTCTTTTAGTTCTATGCGGCAGGCTTGTATGTCGCACACTGTTCCAGCGTCTTTGAATGTGCGTAGTTCTGCGGTTTTCAACCCCGCTTGTTCTATGAAACGGGCGCGGCCAAACCCGTCGCCGCGCTTGCGGTCTACGGTGAGGATGTTGACATCTCGCGTGTCCCAAAATGCCACGCGGGCTTTGTCGGATATGCGCATGTCCGGCCTATGTATCCCGGCCCACATAAACCACGACCCAATCAGCATGGCGAAACCTGTTATCCGTATCCGCTTTGGCCCCAAACACAAAAACACAAAGCCGAGGGCAAACAGGCTGATGATTTGTCCGTTGGCGCTTTTGAAATACATCAAAGCTCCGTCCATTTCGCTAACCCAGACGGCGACCGCCAACACATAATCCAGCGCCTTCCCCATCACGAGGAGCGGTAATTTATCCAAGCCGAGCGGCATGACCAACACCGCCAAAAATCCGGCGGGCATAGCCACCAGGGTAAACATGGGCATGGCCAATATATTGGCGAGAAACCCGAGCCGGGCGAAGCGTTGAAAATGCAAAGCCGCAAAACCGCCCGTGGCCCCGCCTGCGACAAAACTGGTCACGGCCATGCCGGTAAAACCGCTCCACATTCGCCGCGCAAAGTTGGCAGGGCGGGTATAGACGCGCCTGTCGGCCCAATATCTATAAACCGCGATCAAGGCGGCGGTGGCGGCAAAGGACATGTGAAACCCCGACGATAAAATATTCTCCGGATGCAACACCAGTGTTATCGCCGCCGCCAACGCCACCGAGCGCATGGACAAAGCCCGGCGGCCCAATATCACGGCGGAAAACACGACCACCGCCATAATAAAGGCCCGCGTGGTCGAAACACTGGCCCCGGATATTAGCAAATATGCGGTGGCGGTCAAAATGGCCGTGGCGGCGGCCCATTTACGCATATCATACCGCCGGGCCAACGGCCCTATGGAGGCCAAAAATAACGACATCAAAAAATAAGACCCCCCGGCCAACAGCCCCATATGCAATCCGGAAATCGCCAGCAAATGCGCCAGCCCGGCGTCGCGCAAAGCTTGTGCCTGGGCGGGCGCAATGGCGGATCTATCTCCGGTCAAGAGGGCGGATTGTAATCCGGCAGTGCGCGGCGGGGCGCGGGCTTGAATATGGCGCGACAGGCCGTAGCGAAATTTCACCAGCCTGCGTTCCAATCGTTGCCCCAGCGGCAATGGTGCAAACTCGGCGGTTTTGGCTTTGGATATCGCAAACCCGCTGCCCCCGATTTGTTTAAAATACGAAGCCCGGCCCGAATCGTAACCGCCAACGATTGCCGGGCCGGGCGGGGTTTTGAGTAAAGCTCTGATGTGGATGCTATCGCCGGGTTTGAAATCATAAGGCTTGATCCGCAGGCGGATACGCACCGGGGTTTTGTCGGTGTCTAGCCGCTCAATGTTCTGTACCCGTATGAAAAAATGCTGTAATTTGCCCGAGGATTTGATATTTTCAATCCAGCCATTGACCGTATAGGCCCGCTGTGTATCTGGCAATATGGGTGCTTGAACCATCTGCGTGTGATAAATGGCCCGCGAAAGCCCTGCCACCAGAAACAAACCCAACACCAACATTTCGCGCAAAGCCAAATATTTCCCCGACGCCAACACCAAAGCCGCCAGAACCCCCATAGCCACAAGTCCCGGCCATAAACCTGGCTCAGTCGCCATGCTAAAATAAACGGCAATCCCCGCGCCAAATGCGACTAGGCACCATTCGAACCTTGCCCGCGCCATCATCGACACAAGCCCGGCTTTGGCCGTGTTTAGCCCGCTCAAAAATATCTCACCCAATATCCCTCCTTTAGGCAAGTTTGGCCCGTTAAACCCTTTAGTTTCCGTAGCTTTTATGTTAAGCTCCCCTATATTCACCTCTTATTGGTTTTACCCATGTCCAACCCAAATCATCAAGCTAAAATTGTAACGCGGTTTGCACCGTCGCCGACGGGGTTCCTGCATATCGGCGGGGCGCGCACGGCTTTGTTTTGTTATTATTTCGCCCGGCGGCACGGCGGAAACTTTTTACTGCGCATCGAAGACACCGACAAAGCCCGCTCAAGCGCTGAAGCCACCGGGGCAATTTTGGACGGTATGGATTGGCTCGGTCTCAAGCACGACGGCGAAATTGTTTACCAAAGCCAGAACGCGGACAGGCACCGAGCCGCAGCAGAAAACCTGATAAAAACTGGCCATGCTTATCTGTGTTATTTGACACCCGAGGAACAAGCCGCCGAGCGCGAACTGTCCCGCGAGCAAGGCCGGGCGTTTCGCTCCAAATGGCGCGACGGGGGCACACCTCCAAAAGACGCGCCTTTTGTTGTGCGCTTCAGGGTTCCGGACGGCGAGACAGTTGTTGATGATTTGGTGCAAGGCCGGGTGAAATGGAACAATCAGGATTTTGATGATCTGATTTTATTGCGGGCTGATGCTAGCCCGGTTTATATGCTGGCAGTTGTGGTGGATGACCACGATATGGGCGTCACCCATGTAGTGCGCGGCGATGATCATCTGGTTAATGCGGGCCGGCAAAAATTGATCTATCAGGCTCTAGGTTGGGATGTTCCCGCCTTCGCCCATGTGCCTTTGATTTTTGGCCCGGACGGCAAAAAGCTGTCCAAACGCCACGGCGCGCTCGGTGTCGATGCTTATCGGGATATGGGATATTTGCCTGCGGGCCTGCGTAATTATTTGACCCGGCTTGGCTGGAGCCACGGCGATATGGAAGTGTTCGACGACGACGAAATCACCGCCTTGTTTGAGCTGTCCGATATCAACAAAGCCCCTGCCCGTCTCGATTTTGATAAAATGGCGTTTATCAACGGCGAGCATATGCATATGGCCGATACGGACACACTGTTGCTGTACGGAAAAAAATTCTTTGAGGATAAAAACGGCGGGCCTTTAAACGCCGCGCAAATGGCACGGCTCACCGCCGCACTACCCCATCTTAAAACACGGGCCAAGACGCTGATTGAACTTGCAGACAAAGCTTTTTTTGTAACCCGCCAGCGTCCCATTGAAATCACCGCAAAAGCCCAAAAACCCTTTAAAAATGACGCAGAAATGAGACTTCGTGATTTACTTTTAGTGCTAAAAGATATACATAAAGATGCATGGGATGACCACAGTATTTTGGAACAGCTAAACCAATATATTGCGGCGCAGGATATAGGGTTCGGCAAAATCGGCGCACCCTTACGGGTCTGCCTGACCGGGGGCGCACCATCGCCTGATTTATCATTGGTGCTGGAATTATTGGGCCGGAATGAGGCGCTCGGACGTATTGAAGATTGCCTGAAAACATATTTTACAGATTAAAAAATAGGAAAGAGGAAAGAATGGAAAACAAAATTGAAAACAGAGGCACGGCAAAAATCGAGCTTGGCGGCAAAAATTTCGAACTACCGGTTTACGGCGGCACCATGGGGCCAGACGCGGTTGATGTGCGGGCTTTGTACAAAAACTCCGGGCATTTTACCTTTGACCCCGGCTACACCTCCACCGCCAGCACCGAAAGCCAGATCACATTCATCGACGGGCTGAAGGGGCAATTGTTGTACCGCGGCTACCCGATTGAGCAATTGGCCGAACAATCCACATTTCTCGAAACTTCATATCTGCTGATCAATGGCGAACTACCAACCGCAGAGCAAAGCGCAGAATTTACCAACACCATCACCCGCCACACAATGCTACACGAACAGGTCGAGCGCTTCTTTCACGGCTTTCGCCGCGACGCCCATCCCATGGCTATGATTTGCGCGACCACGGGCGCATTGGCCGCGTTTTATCATGACAGCACCGATATTACAGATCCTGTTCAGCGCCAATTGGCCATCCACAGGTTGATCGCAAAAATGCCGACCATTGCGGCGCGGGCTTATAAATATTCTATCGGTCAACCCCATGTTTATCCGGATAATTCTTTGAATTATTCAGAGAATTTCCTAAAAATGTGTTTTGCCGTTCCGACGGAAGACTATGTTGTCAGCCCGGTGATTGCCGATGCGATGGACAAAATCTTTATCCTGCACGCCGATCATGAGCAAAACGCATCCACCTCAACCGTGCGCTTAGCCGGATCGTCCGGTGCCAATCCGTTCGCTTGTATCGCGGCGGGTGTTGCTTGTTTGTGGGGGCCGTCCCACGGCGGGGCTAATGAGGCTTGTCTGAACATGCTCAAGGAAATCGGCACGGTTGACCGCATCCCGGAATTTATCGCCCGCGCCAAAGACCGCAATGATCCGTTCAGGCTCATGGGCTTTGGTCACCGGGTTTATAAAAACTACGACCCACGCGCCAAAGTCATGCAAAAAACCGCTCACGCAGTGCTGGCCGAACTTAACATCACGGACAATCCGATTTTGGATGTGGCTATGGAGCTTGAACGTATTGCGCTGAACGACGAATATTTCATCGAGAAAAAACTGTTCCCCAATGTAGATTTCTACTCAGGTACAGTGCTCTCGGCATTAGGATTCCCAACCTCAATGTTCACAGTCCTGTTCGCATTAGCCAGAACCGTAGGCTGGATTTCCCAATGGAACGAAATGCTACAAGACAAATCCCAACGCATCGGTAGGCCGAGACAGATATATACGGGTGCGCCGCTACGGGATTATGTGCCGATGGGTGAGAGGTAAGGGCTAACCGGCTTAAGCTCACGCATTCCAATACCCACAACCCGCTCATTCCCGCCTTGAGCGGGAATCCAGTCCCCACAATAATGTGCGAGCTTTGCTCGCTCTTTATTCGCTGGATACCCAGTCGAGCTGGGTATGATTGGGGTGCGGGGGTGTTTAGGTTTTTCCCAAAATCCCCAGCACCGCCCTCGCCGCTCTGGCACTTGATTGCCCCCCATCCCCTGCATTTCCATCACGCATTTTTTTGGTTGCGGATATTAAGGCTTGGCTGGCGGTTTTGCGGGTTTCTTTGTTGGTCAGATAGGGCAAAACTGTGTCCGCCAAATTTTCTCCGTTGCAATCGTCTTGCATGAATTCTGGCATTAGGAGTTCGTCATTGGCTATGTTGACTATGGATATATAGTCGGGTTTGAATAATCGTTTGGCGACCAGGTATGTTAGTGTGTTTAGCTTGTAGCCGACCGCGGTCGGTATACCGGCGCAGGCCAATTGGGTGGTGACGGTGCCGGAGCAAGCTATGGCTGCGCCCGCAACGGCGAAGCAATCCAGCTTGCGGTTTTCACCAAGCAAGATCACGTCATGCAAGCTTTTCTCCTGGGCCGCAGCCGCCAATACATCTTCGCTAATCGTGTCGGAGACGGGGGAAACAATTACCAATTCCGGCAAGGCTTTCTTTAGCCGCGCAATAGCATCCGCGAACGGTTCGGCCAGCCTTTGGATTTCAGACAGACGGCTCCCGAACAACATAATAAGCACCGGTGTATCCGGGCTGATATTGTATTCCGCACGTAGCCCTGCGCCGTCGCCCGTATCATAAGCCTGGTCAAACACCGGGTTGCCCACATATATAGTGTTCAGCCCGTGGCGGATAAAATAGGGTGCATCGAAGTCGTGAATGGTCAATAGATGATCAACCCCGTCCGCCAAAACTTTGGAGCGGCCCTCGCGCATGGCCCAAACTTGCGGGGCAACATACTTTATGATTTGCCCTTTAAACCCTTGTTTTTTCAAATGTTTTGCTACGCGCATCATGAAGCCCCAACTGTCGATCAGCACCACCGCATCTGCACCTGATGCCATGATTACGGCGGTGGCCTGGGCGACACGCTGCATGATAATAGGATAGGACTTCACAGCCTCCAAGAACCCCAGGATTGATAAGGGGGCGATATCCACGGGGCTTTCCAACCCCTCGGCCTTGAGAGCGTTGCCGCCAATCGCCGACAGGGTAATAGCGTCGTCCGTCTGTTTTCTAAGCTCTCGTACCAAGGCGGCACCCAATTCGTCACCGGATTTCTCGGCGGCGACAATATAGATATGGCGCTTAACCGTCATCTGGCTTTATACCGTAAATAAAAATTTCGTGTTTATCAGCCAATGCCCGAACGTCATCACCTTGCATAACGAAAGCCTTACTTGCCACCAGCACGATACCTGCCAGTCCGGCTTTGGCGGCCAGTTCAATGGTTTTTACACCGATGGTCGGTAAATCCACACGGTCTTCCTGGCCTGGCTTCAAGCATTTTGCCAGCACACCGCCGCGAATTTCAGACGGCAGTTCCGCGACCCGCTCCAACATTTTGTCGGTGCCTTCCTGGGCCTCAACCGCCAGCACCAAGCCATTATGCACCACTGCACCCTGGCCAATATCTTGTGCCCCAATCAGAGCCGCAATGCGCATGGCTTTTTCCATATCATCTCTATGTTTAGCGGCGGGTTTAATTATGCCAAGGAAACCAACTTCCATCAAGGCAGAACCCAGCACCTCTTGGGGGGCCAGAATGATGAACCCCTCTTTTTCAAACAAGGAGATCAGAAATTTCAGCAGAGCGTCATCCCCTTTTGCTGCCACACTGACAACTTTTGCCAATAACGGTAAATCGCGAATGCCGGGTTTTATGGTGGAAAAATCCGGCCGCGAGACAGTACCCGCCATGATAACATGGGTGCATTTTTCTTGCTTGAAACGTTTGATCAACTTTCTAAATTCACCAAACCCAAAAGCATCTGCGGAAACATCAAAGGCATCAGGCCCGACGAAACCGCGCAAGGCGGCCACAAATATATCATAGTTCTGATCTTGGGCAGCGCTGATAACATCATGGGGCAATGCCCCGCCGCCTGCTATCAAACCAATTTTCCCTGCCCGGCCCATTCTATATCCCGGCACCTTCAGGCAGGCAGATCGGGCGCTTGTCCTGACTCTTGATAAACTCGACCATTTGCACCACCTGTTGATTGTCCGCATATGTATCCGCCGCTTGCCTTAGTCTGTCCTGGAAATTCCCTTCCCCGGCAAAGATCAATTTATAGGCTGAACGGATTTCGTGGATTTCCTCGCGCTCAAACCCGCTGCGCTTGAGGCCTACGACATTTAACCCGGTCAATTGTTGCTGATTACCTACAGATATACCAAACGGAATAACGTCTTTGACCACGGTGGTCATACCGCCAATAAACGCATTTCTGCCGATACGCGTATATTGATGCACGGCGCACAGACCGCCAATGACCACATTATCATCAATAGTGACACAGCCGCCCACCTGGGTGCCGTTAGAGAGCACGACTTTGTTGCCGACCTTGCCCTCATGAGCCAAGTGGGTGCCGACCATGAAATAGCAATCGTCTCCGACCACCGTTTGAGGTCGCCCTGCATCGGTTCCGGGGTGGATGTTGACCAGTTCGCGAAGCACGGTACGCGCTCCGATTTTCAAGCTAACCGGCCCGCCTTTATGTTTGAAATCTTGTGGGGGATGGCCGAGAGACACGAACGGATAAAATGTGCAACCTTCTCCAATCTCCGTGTTACCAGCAATATTGACCTGGCTAACCAAATGCACATTTTCGGCCAATTTCACATCGGGGCCAACCACACAAAGCGGGCCAATTTTGACGCCGTCTGCAATTTGTGCCTTGCTGTCCACAAATGCAGACGGATGAATATCTATACTCATTATTGTTCCCGTGTTAGGTTTTCGGGGTTAGCGCCGCCGAAAAGTCTAAGTTCATCACCAATTCACCGCCCACCTTTGCATGACCAGAAAACTTATAAAGGTGCTTACGTGCTTTTACCAATTCGCAATAGACACAAAGCGTTTCATTAGGCTTCACAAATCTGCGAAATCTGGTTTTTTCAAACCCCGTGAAAGCCAATAAATGGGTTTTCGTATCAAAATCACCGCCCAGTGCAACCAATAATGCACCCGTTTGCCCAATACATTCCATAATTATGACACCCGGCATAATCGGGTTACCATCAAAATGACCTGCGAAGAAAAACGCATCCGGGCGCACATCAATTTCGGTTGTGATGGATTTCCCGTCGTATTGGCTAACCCGGTCAAGCATGAGCATAGGGCGGCGGTGGGGGAGAAACTTCTCTATTATGTCTTGTCCAAACGGTAATTGCATGACCGCTCCCTCACTTTGTACGCATCTCACTTGGCAGGTGGTTTTTTCTTAACCAATTTGCGCAGTGCACTCAATTGTCGCAATTGTTCCCGTATAGGCGTAGCAGGCGCCCCGCCCCATGTTTCCCCGGCTGGCACATCTCTAATCGGCCCGGCTTGCGCCACCAAAGTCACACCGTCGCCAATAGAAATATGATCAGGAATACCAACGCCCCCCCCCATGATCACGCCGTTTCCAATACGCGCACTTCCAGCGATGCCCACAAAGGCTGCGAACATACAATTATTACCAATTTGTACATTATGGGCGATCTGGATGAGGTTATCAAGCTTGCTACCCGTACCAATTTTCGTTTCACCGAACATAGCCCGGTCAATGGTCGTATTACATCCGATACTGACATGATCACCAAGGCGCACACTACCCACATGGGGGACATCAACTGCACCATCAGCAGATGGTGTAACACCAAAACCTGTGCCGCCTAGAACGGCCCCGTGGTGGATTTTACAACCATCCCCCAGCCGCGAAAATTCGATGACAACATTGGCACCGATTTGGCAGTTCGCGCCAATCCGAACGCCAGGACCAATGACAGAATTTGGCCCAATGCTGGTGCCTTCGCCTATCTCAGCCCCCGCACCAATAACTACGCCCTGATTAGGTGTGACATTTGTAAAACTAGGATTTCCATTTTTACCATATTTCAAAGGCGCATACATATGCCCTAAAACTTTGGCGAAATCCGCCTGCGGCTGGTTCGAAATAAGCGCAAGCACATTATTTTGACCGACTAGATGGGCATTACCTGCACGAACAAAACACGCCGCCGCCTTACATCCCGCACTTTTTTTGGCAACATTCTTCCCGTCCAAATAAGTTATATCAGCGTTGGCAGCTTGGCCTATAGGGGCCGCATTTTGTATTTGAATGTCGCCAAATTGACCTTCGGGGATATCCACATCCAACGTGTCAAGAAGCTCGATTAGGGGGAGCGGGCCAAGATGTTTATAAAACCGTTCTTCTACCATAACGCCCCACCCCCTCGCGTTTATCGGCCTTGTGTTGGTTGGGCTTTGGGTAAGGGCTTGCGCGGCAAACGTTCACGTACAACAGTTACAGTTTTCATCTGGCTGTTTAGGCGGCTGATGACAGCGTCAGTGATGTCAGTGCTAGGCCCTGTATAAATCACCATTGACCGATCCAAAACCACGTCTGCACGTTTCTCGTCTACGATGGCCTTCATAATAGCTGCAAGCTTTTCATTGATTTTAGCTAAAGCTTTCTGCTCTGTGATTTGCAGTTCTGTTTGCTTATATTTCACTTCCAGTTGAGATTTTTGAGTTTTTTCTTGCAAAGACGCTGCCCGTTTTTGTAAATCAGGCCTGGACTTCAGCGCCTCAACATTCATATCTTTCAACTCTGTCATTAACCGTGTACGCTCACCTGCAATTGGTGAAACTTGCGCTTTCATTTCGGCTTCCATTTGCTTGCCGATAGATTCGATCTGGCGTTTAATATGTTTGCCAACATCGGAATCACGCAAAACACGGGATTGGTCAACAACAAGAATTGTCGATTGCGCCATAGCCGTATTGACCAGAGTGAGTGTCGCGAATAGGCCAATAGCCATGGATAGAATAAATTTAGGGGTTTTCATTTTAGAACCTTGTACTTGTGTTAAACTGGAAGGATACAGCTTCATCAAAACTTTCTCTTGCAAGCGATTGGGTGAAATCGAACCGGATAGGCCCGAATGGTGAAGTCCAGAAGATACTACTACCAACCACGGAACGGATGGATAAATCATCCCGAACAATCAAGATGTTTGGATCCGGTGTCACTCTAAATTCATCATCGAGCAAACCAACTGTACCCGCTTCAATAAATATACTCCCTGTCAGAGAAGCTACAAGGGGAAAACTCACCTCAGCAACAGCGTGACCAAAAGCGTTGCCACCAAGAGCATTGCCTCGTTGGCCCTCTGGAAAAGCTGGATTATTCAGTATGACTTGCCTTGGCCCAATACCCGCACGATCAAAGCCGCGAAATGTCTGCGAGCCTTTAAAAAACCTGTCATTGATTTGTACGGCATCACCACCCCAACCCGTGATAAATCCGCCAGAAACTTTGAGCGTTGCCACAACATCTTTAATAATACCTCGGTAAGTAGCCGCTCTAAATTCAGTACGCAGATACTTCACATCCCCACCAAGACCGGCGAAGTCTTGCGTCAGAAATAGATCAAAGCCACCTGTCGGCTGGATCGGGTCATTTTTACGATCCCAGTTAAATGTATAGCCAAGAACTGATGACAAGCGGTTGTTTTGTTGCAAGCACAATTGCGGGTTCGTTTGCGTCAAAGCGGCTGAACAATCCACAGTTTCGCGACGAAGCGCATACCGGGCCTGCAAGCTCGTAAAGTCTGTTACACGAAATCCCAAAGTTGCTTGCGCACCTACTCGGGTCGAGCGGAAGCCCGCCTGCCGGGTGAAGTCGTTGGTAATGTTAAACAATTCAATACCAGCCGCCAAATTCCGGTTTAAGAAACGCGGCTCGGTAAATCGCAGATCAATCTCCTGGCGGAAAGAACTAGCGCGAATTGCAAGGCGTAATTGTTGCCCACGTCCACGCAAATTACGCTGGCTGATCGTAAAATCGACCAAAAAACGACTGGCGGACGAGAACCCGGCGGAGAACGATAACTCGCCCGTCGGTTGTTCAACGACTTTCACTTCAACAATAGCGCGGTCCGGTGTTGACCCTTGAATTTCAGTGATTTCCACTGCTTCAAAAAACCGCAACCCCCGGACACGGTTCCTGGATCTGTCCAGCAATATCCGGTTAAAGGCATCCCCTTCAACCAGTTCCATTTCCCTGCGAATAACATAGTCCAGCGTGGTTGTGTTGCCGACGATATCAATACGCTCAATATAGACTCTAGGCCCCTCAACCATATTAAATACCAGATCAACGGTTTTCGTCTCACGGTTTCGTTTGATCTGCGGTTGAATATCAACAAATGCATAACCCGCCGCGCCAGAAGCAAATGTCAGCGTATCAATGGCAGCTTCCACATCACTGGATCTATAAATCCGGCCCGTCCTAATGGGCACGATGGCTTCTAGAACTTTCTGGTCGAGAGCTTCCAATTCGGTTTCAACAGTTATGTCACCCCATGTATATTCCAGGCCCTCATCAACGGTGAACGTGATATAGAAATCTTTCTGGTTAGGCACCAGTTCCGCTACGGCAGAAACGACCCGGAAATCAGCGAACCCCCTGTCCGTGTAAAATGTCCGGACTTGTTCGCGGTCAAATTCCAGTCTGTTGGGATCATAATTGTCATTTGAGGTTAAAAACTTGTACCAAATAGATTCCTTGGTAGCCAATTGTTTACGCAAACGCCTGTCGGAATACTCGTTATTACCAATAAAATTGATACGCTTGATGCCCGTGGTCGGCCCTTCGGTAATTTCGAAAATCAGATCAACCCTGTTTTGATCTTGCTGAACGACTTTGGGGATGACTTGCGCTGCAAACCGGCCTGATTGACTATATAGATCAACAATTCTCTGCACATCCGCCTGCACACGAGAACGAGTAAATACCGAACGCGGAGCTGCTTCTAGCTCGTCTGTAATTTTATCGGTTTTGAGGGCCTTATTGCCCTCAACGATCACCCGGTTAATGATCGGGTTTTCCACAACCCGGATAACCAAATTCCCGTCGCCCGGTTCGATTAAAACATCGGCAAATAGCCCCGTAGCAAACAAGGTCTTGATGGACAAATCAATCCGCTCTTCACTGTACCGATCACCCGGTGCGATCAACAGATATGAAGCAACCGTGTTGGCTTCCACCCGCTGGTTGCCAATAACTCTTATGGATTTGATAAAGTCGGGACGGACTTGTACCGGCGCTTGTGCATTCGCTTCATCTTGGGCCGAAGCAACGGGTGCTGTTACCAAGCCAAGGCTCAACACGACCCCCATGAAGAAGGCAAACAGGCAAGCACGCATACTGTAATTGGTCTCGGTTTTAATCATAACCCCTACAATTTATCCCGTTTTCTCAAATAAGCTCGAGACATACCCGATATCATTGAATGTTAATACTACAAACAGAGTTATTAGCACGGCAAAACCGACACGAAACCCTATTTCTTGCGCCCGTGCACTTAAAGGACGTCGCATGACAGCTTCATAGCCGTAGTACATCAAATGTCCACCGTCTAAAACAGGAATTGGCATTAAATTTGCGAAACCTAAGCCGACGGAAAGTACGGCAGCCAGCGAGAGTAGATTGTAGAACAGGGCGCGTGATTTAGCGCCAATGCCGCCCTCAACCTGCGAGGACATCACGCCAATTTTGCCAGAAAATGCCAGGATTTTCACGGGGCCGCCAAGGGCTTTCCCATCTTCCTTGCCCTGAAATATCCGCCCGATATAGTAGACTGTAGAAGACAACGTATTGCCAACACTATCCACCCCGTATTTGGCCGCCTCGGGTAAAGTGTAGGTTTTGTGAACAATCGCACCACCAATTACTACATCAATGCCCCCTCCCGTCATTCGACCACCAATACCATCTTTTTTCTCACGACGCTCGGGTGTTACAACCAAATCCACAGTCTCGTTGCCGCGCAGAACTTCTACGCCGAGCTGCTCGCCGCTATTTAAAGTGATAATTTGTATGACCATATTGACGCCGCTAGCCTCTTTGCCGTCTATGGTTAAAAATTTATCCCCGACAACAAACCCGGCTTGCGCCGCCGGGCCGCCGGGCATCACCGTCTGAATCTCAGCGGTGTTTTTATAGACACCAATCCCCAAAGCTATGCCTGCAAACAACACCGCCGCCAAAATGAAATTGGCCATAGGGCCGGCAAATGCCACCAATGCCCTTTGGTAAAGTGGTTTGAAATGCAGGCAGGACTTCCACACATCCTTGCCGTGCTTGCTGTCCATTTCGTCTTTAATTTTCGCCAACTCCTCGGTGTCGGGATTGCTGGCAGCACCTGCATCGCCGAGAAATTTCACATATCCGCCCAGCGGAATACGCGACACCACCCATTCTGTGCCAGATTTAGCCTTGTAACGAAGCACGGGTTTGCCAAAACCGACGGAAAACCGCTCAACCGCAACCCCGAAAAACCGCCCCATAGCGTAATGGCCAAGCTCGTGGATAAACACCAGCAAGCCAAGCACAAAGCCAAAGCTTAGAACCGTGATGACCGCATTTATTAAAAATTGTAACACCTAAGACGTTCCACCCATTGCTTTTACCACTTCAGTAGCCTTTATCCTTGCACGCTGATCAATATCCAGCACATCTTCTAAGCTTCGAGGAGGCTTAGCAAAACTTTTCTCCCTTTGGAAGCACCCCAATACCTTTTCTATACACTTTGTAAGGGCCGGGAAACCTAAATCGCCTTGCAAAAATTGCGCCACGGCAATCTCATTGGCAGCATTAAGCACAGTTGGAGCCATGCCGCCCGCCTCAAGGGCTTCGCGAGCCAGGCGCAAAGCCGGAAACTTCTCCGGGTCAGGCGCAAAAAACTCCAATTTGGCTATTTCGGTCAAATCCAGGGTTTTCACATCCGTCTGCATACGTTCTGGCCACGCCAAAGCATAAGCAATGGGGGTACGCATGTCAGGCGACCCCATTTGCGCCAGAACCGAACCGTCCACATATTCAACCATGGAATGGATGATAGATTGGGGGTGGATGATAATATCAATTTCCCTGGACGGGCGCTCGAACAAATAACTGGCCTCGATAAGCTCCAACCCTTTGTTCATCAAGGTGGCCGAATCAATGGAGATCTTAGCCCCCATATCCCAAACCGGGTGATTAAGCGCTTGTGCGCGGGTGACGAACTTAAGTTGCGCATCCGTGAACGTGCGAAACGGGCCGCCGGACGCCGTTAAAATCAACCTGCGCACATCCTCGGGCCGCTTGTTGTTCAAAACCTGGAAGATCGCATTGTGCTCGGAATCCACGGGCAATAATGTCGTACCGGATGCCGCCACTGCCTCCATAAACAACGCGCCCGCGCTGACCAGACATTCCTTATTGGCCAGAGCAAGCGTTGTCCCTTGCGAGGCCGCCGCTAATGTCGGCTCTAGCCCGGCGGCTCCGACGATGGCCGCCATGATAAAATCCGAAGGCCAGGCCCCGGCTTCAATCACGGCTTTGCGCCCTATACCTATTTCTATGCCGCTCCCGGATAATGCATCTTCCAAGATAGCCCGATTATCCGCCCGATCACCCTCATGGCCCAGCACCACAAATTCGGGCCTAAACTCAAGGGCTTGCTCTGCCAGTTCCTTTGCACTGGTATGTGCACTCAGGCAAACGACTTTGTACGCGTCCGGTTTTGCAGCGCGTAACAGGCTCAGTGTGCTTTGCCCGATAGACCCGGTTGAGCCTAATATGGTGACACGTTTAGCCATAAATTATTAGACCATGGGCCATAAACTTGGCCACAACAATAATGCACCAGCCGCCACAACCACAATCAGCAAAAGCGAGTCTATTCTATCCAGAAGACCTCCGTGTCCCGGAATAATACCGCCTGCGTCCTTAACCTTTAAATGCCGCTTGATCATGGATTCCAGCAAATCACCAGCCACAGCAAATGCTACAATTGGCAGAGCCAATAATGCGCCATATGCAGGGTTAAATCCGATAACCCAGGCCGCAAGAGCGCCAAAGGCCGCGCCAAAAACAAACCCGCTGACCAAGCCAGACCAGGTTTTGTTGGGGCTTATATTTGGCACCAATTTCGGGCCACCAATCGTCGAACCACCCAGATAGGCCCAGGTGTCCGCCGCAATAACCACAACAACAATAAACAAAAATTTGGCAAACCCGGCGGCCGCAAAACCGGCCACATCTCCGCGCAACCATAACATTGTCAGGCTTGGCAATAAAACATACAAGACACCAAACCCGGCCCACAAACCACCACTACGTCTAGAGCGTTCATAGGTGGCTACCGCCCCGATGAACACAACCGACACCAGAGCCTGTTGCCACAACCCGTATTGGGCCAAGCCCATAACCGCGAGCAAGCCGACAACAGGCACAACAAATGCCAGCTTCCCCGCGCCAATATCAGTCATACGCACCCATTCATAAATCACACGCGCACACACCAAAACGATAAAAACCGCCCAAATCCAGCCGCCAAAATAAATAGGAATACCGCAAATGGCCATCAAAACCAGGCCCGAAACCGCCCGCACACCAAGGGTTTTCCAGCGAGAGCTTTTGACCGTCGTTTCCGCAATTTCCCCCATAATCCTAGGCCACTTCTTCAGTGTTGACAGGTGCGAGATTACCAAATCGGCGATCCCGGTTTTGGAAAACCTCTATGGCCGCCTGCAAATCATGTTTGGTAAAATCCGGCCACAGCACATCCGTGAATACAAATTCCGCATAGGCCGCCTGCCATAACAAGAAATTGCTGATGCGCTTTTCTCCGCTGGTGCGAATAACCAGATCCGGCGCGACTAAACCATGTGTATCCAAATAGGTTTCAAACATGACTTCGTCCAAATCAGCGCTATCTGTCCGCCCCGAACTCACATCTGCTGCAAACGCCCGCGCCGCTCGCAATATTTCGTCCCGGCCACCATAATTAAAAGCGATATTGAGAAAAAATGTGCTGTTGTCCTTGGTGGTAGCCTCAACCCTGTCCAGCATGGCCAACATATCCGGCTTCAACCCGGCCCGCGATCCTAATATCCGTATCCGCACACCGCGTTTATGCAAGGTCTGTAAATCATCGTCGATATATTTGCGCATCAGCGCGAACAGTGCAGAAATTTCGGTTTTCGGGCGTGACCAGTTTTCCGTGGAAAAACTGTATAGGGTCAAGCATTTCACACCCATTTCGGATGCATCTTCCACCACCCGGCGCACCGTTTTAACCCCGGCTTGATGACCAAAAATCCGTGGTTTACCGCGCCCGCTGGCCCACCGCCCATTGCCGTCCATAATTATGGCAATGTGCTGCGGAAATATGTGATTAGGGGCGCGGGTGGTCATGCTCTATTTAAACCTGCATGATCTCTTCGTTCTTGGTCACCAATGCCTTGTCTATATTTTCAATATGCTTGTCGGTGATATCCTGAACATCGCTGGAGCTATGCTTGTGATCGTCTTCGCTGATATCACCAGATTTTTCCAGGTCGCGCAGGGTTTCCATACCGTCGCGCCGGACATTGCGCACTGCAACCTTGGCGGCTTCGGCGTAATTGCCCGCAACTTTGGTCAGCTCTTGGCGGCGTTCTTCGGTCAGTGCCGGCATGGGAATGCGGATGGTCTGGCCGTCAACTACCGGGTTGATGCCGAGATTGCTTTCGCGCAGGGATTTCTCCACGGCCGCAATCAGAGATTTATCCCAGACATTGACACTCAGCATACGCGGTTCGGGCACATTGATCGCCCCTACCTGGTTAAGCGGGGTCTGGGCGCCGTACGCTTCCACGGTAATATTATCTAAAATGGCCGTGTGGGCCCGCCCGGTGCGCAAGCTGTTAAACTCGCTTCTCATCGCCGTAATCGCTCCGTCCATACGGCGGCCCAAATCGGCGAGATCATATTCTTGTATAGCCATCTTCAACTCCTTCGTTTGCCAAAACCTCTAATATAAAAATTATGACGTAATTATGGTGCATATTCCTTTTCCGGTCATCACATCTTCAAATCTGCGTTTCTCAGCAATAGAAAATACAATGATCGGGATAGCGTTGTCACGCATCAATGTCACAGCCGATGTGTCCATGACTTGTAAATCCTTGGTGATCACATCCATATAGGAAAGCTGGTCATAGCGAACCGCGTCCCCATGCTTGGCCGGGTCTTTATCGTAAACCCCGTCCACCTTGGTGCCTTTAAGAAGCGCATCACACCCCATTTCAGCGGCGCGCAGGGCCGCAGCCGTATCCGTGGTGAAAAACGGATTGCCGGTTCCAGCCGCAAAAATAACGATCCGGCCACGGGCCATATGGCGCGAGGCGCGGCGCCTGATATAGGGTTCACATACGGTGGTCATAGGAATGGCCGACATAACCCGTGTGTCCAGCCCGATATGTTCGAGCGCACTTTGCATGGCCAAGGCATTCATCACCGTAGCCAACATGCCCATATAATCAGCGGTTGTGCGCTCTATCCCAGCTTCGGAAGCTGCTAGTCCGCGAAAAATATTACCGCCGCCAATGACGAGCCCGATTTCCAGACCTTTGGCATGGGCGCTGGCCACTTCCTCGGCGATGCGTGCGGTTACATCCACATCAATCCCGAAAGACTGGCTCCCCATCAGGGCTTCACCGGAGATTTTCAGCAAAACCCGTTTATATTTTAATTTGGCGCTCATGCTCTTCCCCTGACTATTCCCTATAGGCTTACGACTCAGTCCCCGCCTTTATAACGAAGCTTTGCGCCCGCGTCTAAAAATAAACATGTCTAAAAATCAACGCGGGCGGGAATTTAAATCTGTAGGGTGGATTAGCCTCTTGGCGTAATCCACCATTGGTGTTCGCCGCACGGTGGATTACGCGCAAGAGCGCTAATCCACCCTACAGGACTTTTTTACCTTAAGCGTCGCCCAAAGTAGCAGCAACTTCGGCGGCAAAGTCTTCGACTTTTTTCTCAATACCCTCACCAAGTTGCATCCGCACAAATGCTGTCATTTCAATAGACGCGCCCAAGGATTTGGCTTCGTCTTCGATAACCTTTGCGATAGTACGGTCCGGGTCCATAACAAACATCTGGTTGAGCAAAACGGATTCTTTGAAGAACTTTTGCATCCGGCCATCAACCATTTTTTCAATGATATTTTCAGGTTTACCAGACGCACGGGCTTGCTCGGACAACACATCACGCTCTTTCTTCACGACCGCTGCGTCCATATCATCAACACTGAGAGACAGCGGCGATGTGGCCGCAACATGCATGGCTAGCTTTCTGCCAAGCGCAATCAAAGCTTCTGCATCAGCGTCCGATTCGAGTGCTATCAACACGCCAATTTTACCAAGACTATCCGCAACACTGTTGTGCAAATACCCGGCAACCACGCCCTTATCCACACTGAGGGCAGATGTGCGGCGCAAATTCATGTTTTCGCCGATTTTTGAAATCAGGGTAGTGATCGTTGCCGCCACGGTTTTACCCGCAGATGTATTCATGGCGGCCAAAACCTCCACATCACTGTTTGAACCCACGGACAAAGCGGCAATTTCGCGTACCATGCCCTGAAATTCTTCGTTCAGCGCCACAAAATCGGTTTCGGAATTAACTTCAACCAATGCAGATGTAGTGCCGTCTTGACCATTTCCTTGGCCAAGGCCGATTAAACCTTCGGACGCGATGCGACCAGATTTCTTGGACGCTTTGGCAATACCTTTTTTGCGCAACCAATCCGCCGCATCTTCAATATTGCCGTCCGTAGCCGTCAGGGCTTTTTTGCAGTCCATCATGCCTGCAGATGTTTTTTCGCGCAGTTCTTTTACCAACGCTGCTGTAATCATAGCCATTATGCTCTCCGTAAATTTGTTGGCCGTAAATGTAGCGGCCCTATGTTTAGAATATGGGGCAAAGATGGATATCTTTGCCCGCAATTCAATAGCTTGAACCGTCTTGATTTTAGGCTCTAAACGCTTTTGTTATGCCCTGAAGCTATGCTCTGGCGGCGTCGCTTTTGGCGCGGGGCGGTTTGCCAGCCAATATTTCTTTGGCCTGTTCAACCCACTCACCCGAAACGATTTTACCTTTAAGCTCAAGTTTTTCGTCCAGGGCCTCAATGGCTTTTGCATCAAACTCGGCGATTTGTGTCAAAGTCTTGATGCCTTCTCCTTCCAGCTTTTTCTTGAAGATCGGACCAATGCCGTCGATCAAAGAAATATCGTCCGGCGTTTCGGCAGGCGCTTCTTCTTTGGCGGGTGTCTCTTTAGGAGCTTCGGCTTTGGTTTCTTCTTTTGCCACTTCAGGTGCAGGAGCAGGCGTTTCTGCCTTTACTTCTTCTTTCGCAGGAGCCGGCGTTTCTACCTTTGCTTCTTCTTTCACAGGAGCTGGCACATCAACCGCGATTGCAGTTTCAACCGGGTTTTCGGCCGCGCCGATATCAACACCGGCAGCAATCGCGCCTTCAGTCATACCGTCGAGAATGGCATCGGCCATCAAATCACAGAACAATGTGATAGAGCGAACCGCATCGTCATTGCCCGGAATAGGCATATCAACATCGTCAGGATTACAATTGGTATCGAGGAGCGCAATCACCGGAATGCCCAATTTACGGGCCTCTTTAATGGCAATGGTTTCTTTGGTGGTGTCGATCACAAACATCAGATTAGGGATTTTGCCCATGTCCTTAATGCCGCCCAAGGCGCGGTCAAGCTTGTCTTTTTCGCGGGTCAGCTTCAACAATTCTTTCTTGGTCAAACCGGACTGCTCAACATTTTCTAACATGGTTTCAAGCTCACGCAGACGGGCAATTGAGTTAGAAATGGTTTGCCAATTGGTCAACATGCCACCAAGCCAGCGGTGATTAACATAATATTGGGCGCAACGTGTAGCAGATTCTTTCACAGCATCAGATGCTTGGCGCTTGGTGCCAACAAATAAAATACGACCGCCGCCAGCAGCAACATCACGCATTTTCACCATAGCCTGGTGCAAAAGCGGAACCGTCTGGGACAGATCAAGAATATGAATATTGGAACGTGACCCAAAGATATAGGGTGCCATTTTCGGGTTCCAACGATGGGTTTGATGTCCAAAATGAACGCCTGCTTCCAAAAGCTGACGCATGGAAAATTCTGGTAGTGCCATGGGTTTCTCCTTCTCCGGTTGGCCTCGAACGGGGGAGAGAAAACAGGCACAATTGCCAGTTTTCACCGGAAAGACAAACTACATGTGTGTAGCCGCCATTCCCCGCTCTGCGAATTTGTGCGCTATATAGCAGGTAAATTACGGCTGGCAAGGGGGAAAATCAGCCTAATTTCCCGTAGTCCCGTAGGGTGGATTAGCCTTTTAGCGTAATCCACCTTTGGCACACACCGACGGTGGATTACGCGCAAGAAAGCGCTAATCCACCCTACAAGGTTTTGTTTCACTCGCTATAGCCACAATTCTAAAACTCGCTAATTTTCTCCACACCGCCTACGGCTTTCAGGGCAGCTTGATAACTGGCGTCCAGGCCGTATTTCCCAGGTAGTTTCAGGGCGATTTCGCGGTTGTCCTCAACGGGTACTATGATGTTCATTTTCCCCTTGCCTTTTACCGGCGCACTCTCAAGCCCTGCTATGCATTTCTTGAGGGCTTCAAGAGTCTCGGCATTGCGGATATACACATCCAGGCCCCGGACTTTAGGGGCAATATCCGCACCGGACGCTTCAGCTAGCGGCTTAATGGCATTGGCCGTCAGCCGTATTTCGCCGTCGCGCATATCCAGTTTAATCTGTAATTCCAGCAGCGTCCCCGCTTGCAATAAACTGCGCGAACTGACCAGCAAATCTTCTCCGATAAACACCTCATACTCACCAGTTGGATCAGATAAATTCAAATAAGCAAAGCGTTTCTTGGTGCGCTGGGAAATGCGTTCCTGGCGCTTGTGTAACACCCCCGCCATACGGACAACCCGCCCGCCGCGCACATAGACGGCGTCGGCGTCTTCTATATAGACGACTTTTCGCCGTTTCAGCGCCTCTTGTTGGGTCTCGAGAGGATGCCCGCTTAGATAATAACCAACTGCGCCCAGTTCCTGATCCAATTTTTCAACGACACCCCAGGGCTCGACCATTGGCAATTCCGGCTCCGCCATGGCCTCCTGCGCATCACCAAACAGATTGACCTGGGTAGAATTACGTTCTTCGGCGGCGCGGGCTCCGATAGACAATAGCACGGCGGCAGACGCATGGGTTCTGGCCCGGTTCGGCTCCAAGCCGTCAAACCCGCCAGCCCGGGCCAAGTTTTCATAGGCGCGTTTATTGACAATGCGGGTATCGACCCGGCGCGCAAAGTCGAACAAATCTGTAAACGGCCCGCCCTCTTGGCGTACGGCCACCAAATGCCGCATGGCTTCCAGCCCAACATTTTTGACGGCCCCCAGCGCATATAATATCTTGCCACTTGTACCATCAGAATTGGCTTGCACCTCGAAATCAGCAAAGCTGTGATTGACGCAGGGCGGTGCGATCTCGACACCCATACGCCCGGCTTCTTTGGCAAAGAGCGACAATTTTTCCACATTGGAAACATCAAGGCTCATGGAAGCGGCGAGAAACTCCACCGGGTGATGGGCTTTCAGATAGGCCGTGCGAAACGAAATCATCGCGTAAGCAGCCGCGTGGGATTTGTTAAACCCGTAGCCAGCAAATTCATTGACCAGTTCAAATATTTGCCGCGCAAGCACGTTTTTGACGCCGTTTTCTGCGGCCCCGTCAACAAAACGGGCCTCTTGGCGCGCCATTTCGGCTTTATCCTTTTTGCCCATAGCCCGGCGCAACACGTCCGCTTCGCCGAGGGAATACCCCGACAAGACCTGGGCGATTTGCATCACCTGTTCCTGGTAGATAATAATCCCGTAGGTTTCCTTGAGTATCTCCTCAAGACTGTCATGGGGATAGCTGATCGGGTTGCGGCCAAATTTGCGCTCGATATATTCCGGAATATTGCGCATGGGGCCGGGACGATAAAGCGAGATGATCGCGGTTAATTCTTCAATAGAATTGGGGGCCATCTTGCGCAAAGTATCGCGCATGCCCGAGCTTTCCAACTGGAATATGCCCTGGGACAGACCCTGCTCCAGGAGTTTATAGGATTTTTCGTCGTCAACAGGCGCGGCGTCCAAATCCAGATCTATGCCTTGCTTTTTGAGATATTTGAGTGCGCGGTCAATCACCGTCAGGGTTTTAAGGCCCAGAAAATCGAACTTGACTAGGCCGGCTTTCTCGACCCATTTCATCGTAAATTGGGTGGCCGGAATTTCGGAGCGCGGATCGCGGTAAAGCGGCACCAATTCCGCCAAAGGCCGGTCGCCAATCACCACCCCCGCCGCGTGGGTCGAGGCATTGCGGTACAGACCTTCGAGTTGCAGAGCAATGGTCAGAAGCTCTTGCACGGCGGGTTCGTTGTCACGTTCACGTTGCAAGGCCGGTTCTATATTGATGGCTTCGGAAAGACTAACCGGGTTTGCCGGATTGGACGGCACCAGCTTGGCCAACCTGTCCACCTGCCCGAGGGGCATTTGCAACACCCGCCCAACATCGCGCACCACGGCGCGGGCTTGCAGCGTCCCAAATGTGATAATATGCGCCACTTGTTCTTCGCCGTATTTATCCTGCACATAACGAATAACTTCGCCGCGCCGTTCCTGGCAAAAGTCGATATCGAAATCGGGCATGGATATACGTTCGGGGTTCAAAAATCGCTCGAACAGCAAACCGTAACGAAGCGGATCCAAATCCGTAATGAGCAAAGCCCAGGCAACGACCGAGCCAGCCCCCGAACCCCGCCCCGGCCCGACTGGAATTTTCTCGTCCTTGGCCCATTTGATAAAATCTGAAACGATGAGGAAATAACCGGGAAAGCCCATTTTGTTAATGACATTAAGCTCAAAATCCAACCGCTCAAAATAGTCTTCCCGTGCGGTGGCTGGCTCGGCTTGCGCCAGCCTTGCCTCCAGCCCGGCCAGTGCCTGCTCGGCCAACATATCGGTCTCGCTGGTCGTCCCGTCCCCAAACCCCGGCAAAATCGGCTCACGTTTCGGGCTTTGAAAGGCACATCTTTTCGCAATGTTCACAGTGTTTTCAATGGCTTCGGGAATGTCTTTAAACAACTCCTCCATGACTTCCGGCATTTTTAAATAATGCTCGGGCGAAACATGGCGGCGATCCGGCTCCAGCACATAGCTGGCCTCGGATATGGCCAAAAGCGCATCATGGGCCTTGTGCATATCCGGGTCGAGAAAATAAGGTTCATTGGTAGCCACGAGCGGCAAATCCATAGCGTAAGCAAAGTCGATCAAATGCGGCTCGGCCTTTTTTTCCTGGGGCAAGTCGTGGCGTTGAAGCTCTATATACAAACGCTGGGGGAACCACTTCGCCAGCTTCGCCAGCCAGTCCTTGGCCTGTTCTTCCTGTCCTGCACAAATCAGCTTATTGATAAACCCGTCCATACCGCCCGTAAGCACAATCAAGCCTTCGCTTAGTTCTTGTAGCTGGGTGATTTTTATGTGGGGTAAATCCGTAGCCTCTGCGTCAAGAAACGCTGAGGAAGACAGTTTCAAAAGATTGCTATAACCTTGTTCATTTTGGGCCAAAAATACAATCGTACCCGACAGTTCTCTGCCACCGTGAGGATTTGGATTGAGGGTTTGATCATCCTCCCCCAAATCCACCATCAATGTGCAGCCAATAATCGGCTGAATACCGGCTGCGCACATGGCTTGGGAATACTCCAGAGACGCACATATATTATTGGTATCGGTCAGGCCCGCCGCCGGGATACGCCACTCGCGAAGGCGTGCCGTCAACTCGTCAATTTTGGTTGCCCCCTCCAGCAAGGAATAGGGCGTACGGCACCGCAAAGGCACAAACCCCGACACTCTCTTTGACTTGGCATGTCTTTTATTTGGTTGTTTTTCCGGCACCCGTCACCCTCAAGTTTTTAACCGCCCAAGACCATCATCCAGACGCTCATCACAATCACGAATCCACCAAGTACCATACCGCTACCAATGTCTATAGCTATTTGTTTCATAATTTACTCCCATTTATATGTTCATGATTTGTTCTATAAAGGAAATACATACGAGTCAAGAGAAAATTAGGGCCTAACCCCTTGCCAAAAAAGGCATTCCGTGCAGACTGTGTAAATGACAAAATCGATTTTATTTATTATTGCGCTGATATCGACCGCGTTCGGGCTGAGCTTTATTTTCGCGCCGCATATATTTTTCGAGATGTTCACAGATGCTACATTCCCGACCACCAGTGCCGCCATTGATGTGCGCACGACTTATGGCGGTTTCAGCCTCGGGTTTGGTTTGTTTTTGTTTTATTGTCTCAAGAACAACTTGAAAATCGGATTGTTCGCCGCCCTCCTGACGCTAACAAGCATCACAGCCGCCCGCATACTCGGCATCGCCATAGACGGCGACCCAAACAAATATGTGTATATATTTTTGGGTATGGAAATCGTCGCAGTGATAGCAGCATATTGGGCTTGGCGGCGAGAGGGGCGGAAAGAGGCGGGTTAACCGCTACCCAACCCCGTGCAGATCAAATTTCTCGGCCAACAAATCCAGTGCTGCGGCCCAGGCGCGACGTTCTGCGACCGCGTTGTACTGGATGCCGTTTTTGGGGTCATTGGCACCTTCGACCATAAAGGCGTGTTTTGTGTCGCCGTAAGCGTGGATTTGCCAGTCGCATTTGGCTTTGGTGAGCTCAATGCCCAGCTCTGTGACGGCGGCGGGGGGTACCATAGGGTCGTCCCAACCGTGTAGGGCCAGAACACTGGCTTTGATCTTTTTGGGCGGCAAGCCGTTTCCGTTGAAAAGCCCGTGAAAGCTGATGGCTGCCTTGAGGTCAACGCCTGAACGCGCCAGATCAAGAGCGCACAGCCCGCCGAAGCAATACCCCATCATGGCCAGCGCCGTTGCATCCACTTGCTCCAGCGCTTTCGCGGCTTTCACGGCCGCTTTCAGCCGTTTCAACAGCATTTTGCGGTCGTTTATAAACGGCGTCATCAGGGCTTCGTTTTCCTCTGGCCCCGCGCCCGTCTTGCCGTCGCCGTACACATCAATAGCAATGCCGACATAACCCTGGGCCGCCATTTGCACGGCTTTGCTCTGGGCAAAACCGTCACACCCACCCCAGGCATGGCCAACCAGAACACAAGGTTTGGGATCGGCATATGTCTCGTCCCAAGCCAGATAACCCACACATGTGGTTTTACCGTCTTTATACTCGAAAGGCTTTGTGGTGATGTTCATGGGGGCGTCCTATAATGTCAGAATTTTCGGCGTTACTCAGATGTTTGAGGGGATGTTTGAGGCGGCATTTGGGAGGCATCCGTCTTAGCTTGCGCGAGCTTCACACGGATTTTTGCGCCGTCAACCATAGTATTGTTAAGCGCTTTAATGGCAGCCTTCGCAGCCCCGGCTTTGGGCATTTCTACAAACCCGAACCCCTTGGACGCGCCGCTGTCCTTATCCAAAACCAAATTACAAAACTGCACGTCTCCGAAGGCTGCAAATAACGCACCAAGGTTTTCCTCAGTCGTAGCCCGCGCCAAATTTCGAACAAGTATTTTCATGGGTTTCCTTATGTGTTGGTAGGTTTGCGGGCGTTATAGGGGGTGGGTGATTGAAATACAATGGCCAAGCATCAAACCAAAGGTGGATTACAAGCCCCGTAGGGTGGATTAGGCTTCTTAGCCGTAATCCACCTTTTGGTGGTTGCCAAAGGTGGATTACGCGCAAGAAACGCTAATCCACCCTACAGGGCTTAGCCTCTCACTCACCGGTTTTCAAATTTTTGAACATCGTATTGCCGCTAAAGTAATTATCGGCTTCCAGCTTATGCCATGATGAATACGGCCAATCTTCAATTTCATCGACCAAGCCATGTTTGACCGGGTTGAAATAAATATACGAGATATAATCATCCAATTCCGTATTGCCGTCAATCATATGTTCCCAAAACCTACGTTGCCAAACACCGCTTTCCCCTTTGCGGCGGCCTTGAATACCCAAGCCTTGTTGCGACAACGCCTTGGAAAACCCGGATTTAATTAACCGCCACCGCTTGGAGAAATCCGCATCCCCTTCGGGGAGTGCCCAAACACAATGCAGGTGATCCGGCAGGATGCAAATTGCCACAGTCTCAAACGGGTACCGTTTTTGCACACGCCCATAAACGGCCCGCAAAATATCAACATGATCTACAAGCAAAGTTTGTCGCCGATTTTGCAAGTTCACAGTAAAGAAATACGTCCCGCCCGGCACATAAAGTCGTCGATAATTTGACATGGTACATGGTACGAATTTTGGTGAATGTTTCAAGGTGGTAATTTATTTGTAGCAACTGTATTATTTCATTTCAATTACCCATGGTTTATTTCTCTTCAGGACTGTATTTGCGCTTAGGAGTAGTTTCCTGGCTACGGCAATCATGACTTGCTTATGAGGCTTACCTTTTGCTT
>JAESQN010000047.1 GCA_016765135.1 Robiginitomaculum sp. | reverse complement strand
GCGGAGGGGCAGCTGGTGGTGGAGGAGGGGGTGGTGGTGGAGCAACCGTGCTTCCGCCGCCGCAAGATACCATCGTTATGACCACAAACATCATTGCCAATGTTTTGCCTAAACTTTTCATATCACATCCCTTATAAGTTCTGTCTTGCTCACCAAAACGTTCCCACAACGACAGCCTGGCACAATGTTCGATTTTGCCAGTTATTACGTCTGGCTAAAACTAAGTCTAGCACAATATCACAGGCTACACGGACTTGTGATATTGCGATAATATAACCAATCCAAATTATCAACGACCCTCTAACTATCCACCTCGGCCTCAAGCGCATTGGCGATAATAAAGTCGCGTCTTGGTTCGACCACATCGCCCATGAGTTTTGTGAACAGCTCGTCCGCACCATCGGCGGTGTCTACGCGGACTTGCAGGAGGGATCTTGCGTCCGGGTCGAGGGTGGTTTCCCAAAGCTGGTCCGGGTTCATTTCGCCCAGACCTTTATAACGCTGAATTTTATAGCCTTTGCGGCCGCCTTCAAATACGGCGGCTAATAATTGCGCCGGGCCGTAAATGTCTATGGGGTCGGCATCGCCGCGCCTAAAGCTGGCCGGTTTGCCGTAAGTTTCCTCCAATGCCCCAGCCATTTTGTGCAGGCGCCTGGCGTCAGCACTATCGCGGAAGGACGGGCGCAGCACCACACGTTCGGCGACGCCGCGCACTTCTCTGTGCATGACCAATACGCCGTCGTCGTCAAAGCGGCCCTCCCAGCCATCTTCGCCTTCGTCGGCAACCACATCCAGCCTGGTAGCGGCTTCCTTGGCTTCGGCTTCGCCTGCGTCCGGACCGAGCGCCCCGGCGATAGCAAGTTGCGCCAATACCGTATCAGAGGCTTTGGATTTAAGACGGTCAATCATGGCTTGGGCGGTCATGGCTTCGGCGGCTATGCGTTTGAGGTCTTCGCCCGCAATCACGGCGCCATGCCCTCCCTCGGCACCCAATGTCAAGGTCGCGTCCGCAGTCCCCATTTCGATCAGGTATGAGCTTAGCTCTTCCTCGTCCTTGATATAGCGTACGGACTTGCCTTTTTCGACCTTATACAAAGGTGGTTGGGCGATATAGAGATAGCCGCGCTCGATCAGCTCCGGCATTTGGCGATAGAAAAACGTCAGGAGCAATGTGCGAATATGAGCGCCGTCCACATCGGCGTCCGTCATGATCACGACTTTGTGGTACCGCAATTTTTCGATGTCAAATTCTTCGCGGCCAATACCGGTGCCGAGCGCCGTGATCATGGTGCCGATTTCCTGGCTTGATAACATGCGGTCAAACCTGGCCCGTTCTACGTTGAGGATTTTACCCTTGAGCGGTAAGATAGCCTGGTTCTGGCGGTTACGGGCCTGCTTGGCAGAACCGCCGGCACTGTCTCCCTCCACGATAAACAATTCGGATTTGGAGGCATCTTTTTCCTGACAATCGGCCAGCTTGCCGGGCAGGGAAGCTATATCGAGCGCCGATTTGCGGCGCGTGAGGTCGCGGGCCTTGCGGGCCGCTTCGCGGGCGGCAGCGGCCTCGACAATTTTCATGATCACTTGCTTGGCCTCGGCCGGGTTTTCTTCAAACCACTCATTCAACGCCTCGCCCATGACACTTTCGACGATGGGTCGCACTTCCGAGGACACCAGCTTGTCTTTGGTCTGGGAAGAAAATTTCGGATCAGGCACTTTCACGGACAATACGCACGTCAGACCTTCTCTCGCATCATCACCGCTAATGGTGACTTTTTCTTTTTTGGCCGTGCCAGAGCTTGCGGCGTATTTATTGACCGCACGGGTCAGCGCCCCGCGAAATCCGGCCAAATGGGTGCCGCCGTCGCGCTGGGGGATGTTGTTGGTGAAACACCGGACATTTTCGTGATAGCTATCATTCCACCACAAGGCCGCCTCAACGATAACGCCGCCGTCGCCCTCTTTGGAAACCACAATCGGCTTTTCCAGTTGCGCGGTTTTGTTGGCATCAAGATGGCGCACGAAAGCTTCGATGCCGCCCTCATAATACATTTCCGTGACAATCGGGTCTTCACCGCGATTGTCGGAAAGTTCAATGCGCACACCGGAGTTTAAAAACGCCAACTCGCGCAAGCGCCGCTCCAGCGTACCCCGGTCAAATTCAACCATGGTAAATGTGTCAGTCGAGGGCAGGAAGCGGACTTCTGTGCCGGTGAGAGGCTTGCCATCAACAATTGGCGCATCACCAGTGATTTTGAGCGGCCCCACCGCATCGCCGTGTTTGAACTGCATTTCGTGCTGTTTACCGGCGCGCCAAATGGTCAAGTCGAGCACGGAGGACAAAGCATTGACCACCGAGACACCAACCCCGTGCAGGCCGCCGGAAATTTTATAGGAATTACTATCAAATTTACCGCCCGCATGAAGTTGCGTCATGATGACTTCCGCCGCCGATATCCCCTCTTCGGTGTGGATATCCACGGGAATACCGCGACCATTATCACGCACCGAAGCTGAACCGTCACTGTGCAAAGATACAAACACCGTATCGCAATGCCCGGCCAAAGCCTCGTCAACGGAATTGTCTACAACCTCATAGACCATATGATGAAGCCCAGACCCGTCGTCCGTATCACCAATATACATGCCGGGACGCTTTCTAACCGCATCAAGACCTTTAAGAACCTTAATGCTATCCGCACCATAATCTTCGTCATTTGTAGGGGCCGTATCAGCCATAATATTCCTCACATTAGAACGGCGTACGAATCACCGGGAGATTAGCGGGCAATATAGGGGAGGTTTAGGGGAAATGCGAGCGAAATACGGGGGGGGGCTTCGTAAGCCGTGAAGATATAATTGCGTCCGTAGCTATCTATGAGTTTTGCTTTCATCTGCATCTCTACACCAAACTTTCTTCTTTTTCCTTCCTCCGTTTACGGGGGAAGTACCCCTCGTTCTTCAGAGGGGGGATGGGGGCCGACGCTCTTGCGACGGTACGGTGGTTCAGATAATTACGAAAGTTCGTAGCGCGCAAGATGCGCGCGCCCCCATCGAGCGCCAAGAGGCGCCCACCTCCCCCGTAAACGGAGGAAGAAAAGGATTTCTACCACACCCCCCAAAAAAATTAACCCCCCATCAACCACCTTACCAAGAATTAACCTGCGCCTCAATATTGCCTTGTTTGCGCCCTGTTTGTGACAAAATGGGGGGTCATATAGGTTTTACTGAACGGAAGGCGCAAACAAGACACGGTTTTTTCAGCCCCCCAGCCCCCGGGTTTTGGCCTTCCGTTCTTTCCCACCTTTATAAGGCCCACCTTATAAACCCACGTTATCAGACCCTGCCGCTCCCACCGGCAGGGTTTTTT
>JAESQN010000046.1 GCA_016765135.1 Robiginitomaculum sp. | reverse complement strand
CTTTTGCTCGCCGGGTGGCTATGGCAAAAGGTCCCCACCCGATCCCATCCCGAACTCGGTCGTTAAGCTTTTTTGCGCTGATGGTAGTCTGTCTTAAGGCACGCGAGAGTAAGTCGCTGCCCGGCATGCTAAAGAGATGATGAAAAAAACTCCTTTATGAAATATTTCATCCATTTTTGAGCTTTCTCGAGAATGGATGTGCATGTCTGTGAATAAGTAGGCTTGCAATTTATCTTTAGGGTCATTATATGACCTCTACATTATTGACGCGGGGTGGAGCAGCCCGGTAGCTCGTCAGGCTCATAACCTGAAGGTCGTAGGTTCAAATCCTACCCCCGCAACCAATTTTATCACTATTGTTAGCCACCCTCACGGGTGGTTTTGCCGTTTTTAGAGGGCGCGGTATCACCTATATGGGGCGTGTTTTTAAGTTCGGCCTCAACAGCCTGGATATCGGAAGCGGCCTGCGATCCATTTGCTGATCACGGTACAGTTTTTAGGGTCAACAACGGTCCAGCAAAAAAAAACTGGCTTTTTAGGGCTTCATCATTCGTTATTATTCTGGAATAATGCCAAGGCGGTCAAATAAGATTTCGTCTTGTGAACGCTTTGGGTTATCCGTGGTTAGGAGTGTATCCCCGACAAAAACAGAGTTTGCCCCGGCCATAAAGCAAAGTGCCTGTGCCGCATCGCTGAGAGCCTCACGCCCAGCCGACAAACGAACATGGGATGTCGGCATTAAAATACGGGCCACGGCGATAATGCGGGCAAATTCGACCGGGTGCACAGGGTCGCTATCGCCCAAAGGTGTTCCGGCCACTGGCACCAACGCGTTGATGGGTACAGATTCGGGAGCAGGGTCCATATTGGCCAGTGCACGCAACAGTCCAATACGGTCTTCAGCCTGTTCCCCCATACCAACAATGCCGCCGCAGCACACCTTCATGCCGCTGTCTCTGACCCGTGCCAACGTCGCTAGCCGGTCTTTGAAGGTACGAGTTGAAATCACCCGGCCATAATCTTCGGGTGAAGTATCGATATTATGATTATAATAATCAAGGCCGGCATCTGATAGGCGCTCCGCCTGATCATCTGATAACATGCCTAATGTCATGCACGTTTCCATCCCTATTTTTTTAACCGCGCCGACCATGTCGCACAGGGCCTTCATATCCCGGTCTTTAGGCTCGCGCCACGCCGCCCCCATGCAAAATCTCTGCGCCCCGCTCGCTTTGGCCGCCTTGGCATTTGTAATCACCTCTTGCGTATCCATAAGCTTGGACGCTTTCAGGCCGGTATCAAACTTAGCTGATTGACTGCAATAGCCGCAATCCTCGGCACATCCACCTGTCTTAATCGACAGAAGTTGTGACATTTGCACCGCATTGGGCGCAAAGTTTTCCCGGTGAATGTTTTGTGCTTTTAAGAGCAGATCATTAAATGGCAAAGCAAAGAGGGCATCCACATCCACCCGGCTCCATTTTTCGGTTACGGGATGTAAAGTGACGGCGACGTCTTTATTGACCCGATTGGTGATACCAACACTCTTCGCCTCTCCTTTGGATTTACGGTCTTGAACAATTGAAGCGTTCTGATGTATATCAATGAGTATTGTCATGTTAATGTCCGTAAAATTTGTCGCCTGCATATAAAATGAGACAGAATTAAGCCTGGGTTAAGTGAGGGTTTACTCATCTTTGTTGATTGATATTAAGCGACAATTTTGTGGTATTGCAAGTGTCGATGTTCGCTAATTTTTGTTTTATGCAAAAGGCAGGCTACGCACTCCTTTCTGCGTTGTTTGAATTTTATTGTGCTCTATTTTCCCCAGGCACAATTCATGTTTTGCAACATAATTCATGTTTCGCAAAATGTCTGCATTGGAGCCGCTTTTTCTAAAAGTGGAATTGCTTGATCTGCATACTCATTTTTCTCATCAAACGGTGTTGTAACTGCTTTAAGTAAATCTTTTACAGGGGCCATGTCGCCTTGCTCCGCCGCCTCCAGGGCGGCTTCAAGCTGTTGAAATCTTGGAATATAGAGCGGGTTTAGGGTTTGCATTTTTGTGCGGGCGGCTTTGGCGTGGGGTTCCAGTTGGGTTTGCCAGGATTTAAGCCATTTTTTGACGTCTGCCTGCTCTGGGAAAAGTGCCAGAAATACCTGCTCGCTTTTGCCGTCTGCAATATCTGTCAGTCGTCTGAAGAACAGGGTGAAGTCTATGGTCTGTGCGGCCAACATGGACATGGCGGCTGACAAGGTTTGCTGTGCGCCGTCCATCTCAGGGCTAAGGCCGATCTTCGCCAACATGAGAGCGTTAAAGTTCTCGGTGAAAATCTCCGAGAATTTGGCCAACTGGCCTTGGGCGATTTCCACCGCTTTATCTTCGTCCGTGTGCAAGAGCGGCAACAGGCTTTCGGCAAATCTGGTCAAATTCCAATAGGCCATTTCCGGCTGTTTGCTCCAGGCATATCTACCGTGGTGGTCGATGGAGCTGAACACGCGATCCGGCGAAAATTTTTCCATAAATGCGCAGGGGCCGAAGTCTATGGTCTCGCCGGATATGGCCATGTTGTCTGTGTTCATCACCCCGTGGATGAAGCCGAAACTCATCCATTTTGCGATCAGTTTGGCTTGTTTTTCAATGGTTTGGGACAGCAATTCTGCATATGGGTTTGGGGCATCTATCTCAGGGAAAAGCCGGTCTATGTTATAATCCGCCAAAGCCTTTAAGGCCGTTTCGTCTTGACAAAGTCGGGCATATTGAAATGTACCGACCCGAATATGGCTGCGTGCCGTGCGCACAAGAATAGCACCCGGATGGGGCTTTTGACGCATGACGGTTTCGTCCGTAGTTAAGGCGGCTAAAGCACGGGTGGTCGGGATGCCAAGGGCGGCCAGATTTTCGGAGAATATATATTCTTTGAGCACGGCCCTAAGTGCGGCTTTGCCGTCGCCGCCGCGTGAATAGGTGGTGCGGCCACTGCCCTTTAAGTGGATGTCGTGACGAGTATTGTTCCCGTCAACATATTCGCCCATAAGAACTGCCCGTCCATCGCCCAAGCGCGGGGAAAACCCGCCGAACTGATGGCCGGCATAGGCCATAGCTATTGGGGTGTAATCGTTCGGTGATGCCTGTCCTGAGAAAAACTTGAGTGCATCATTAGAGCTCAACCATGTTCCGTCTATCCCTAGCTTTGTTGCCAGAGCATTGTTTTGTAACATCATTTTGGCCGCGGGTGTCGGCTCGGGTTGATAGGGCGTGTATAATGCTTGCGGCAAGTTAGCATAAGTCAGATCAAAAACGGGCGCGGTCATAAATATCCCTTCGGTGATTGTAGAGTTTACATAACTCAATGCAAAACGCCAGCAATTGATGTGGCGCATAGGGTGTTGGTGTTGACAAAAATATAGTTGCTGTAGCAACTAAAGTGTCCTATATGCAAAGATACAAAGATAGGAGTTACCATGTCCCATACATCCAAAACCCCCAAAACTAACGGATTTCATCATGTGGCCTATCGCTGCAAGGATGCGAAAGAGACCGTGGAGTTTTACACTGAAATGCTGGGTATGGGGTTTAAATTGGCCATTGCCGAAGACCATGTACCGTCCACCGGGGAATATGATCCTTATATGCATATTTTCCTGGATGCGGGCGGTAATAATGTTTTGGCGTTTTTTGAACTGCCCAACCAGCCCAAAATGGGCCGCGACCGCAATACGCCGCGCTGGGTGCAGCATATCGCTCTTAGGGTTGATAGTCTGGATGCGCTCCTGGCTGCCAAGGAACATCTGGAGGCCAATAATATAGACGTGTTGGGGCCGACCAATCACGGGATTTTCAAATCTATATATTTCTTTGATCCAAATGGACACAGGCTGGAGCTGGCCGCAGATATAGGCACGCCCAAGCAATTGTCAGAGCTTAAATCCGTGGCACCAGAAATGCTGGACGAATGGTCGCGCACCAAAAAAGCCCCGCGTCATGCCGCATGGTTGCACGAAGTTGATGATTAGGTAGTCGCAAATTACAATAACTTGACAAAAACAAGCCCGCCTTGCATGGGGGAGCCACAAATAATCCAAGGAAACAGACATGAAACTCGCATCTATTAAACATGGTCGTGATGGCCATTTGGTTATCGTTAGCCGCGATCTTAAAACCGCCGTGGACGCGGGCGAAATCGCCCCGACCATGCAATATGCTTTGGACAATTGGGAGACGGTGGAGCCACTATTGCAAGCTCGTTATGAGCTCCTCAACAAAGGTGAGGGTGATTTTTTCACATTTGTGCCAGAAGCCTGCGCCTCGCCTTTGCCCCGTGCATATCAGTGGCTGGACGGTTCCGCCTATATCAATCATGTGGAGTTGGTACGCAAAGCCCGTGGGGCCGAAGTGCCCAAAAGTTTCTATTCCGACCCGCTTATGTATCAAGGCGGATCCGATACGTTTATCGGCCCTATGGATCCAATCGTTGCGGTATCCGAAGACCACGGTATTGATTTTGAAGCCGAGGTCGTCGTCATCACGGATGATGTGCCAATGGCGGTCTCCAAAGCCAAGGCCAAAGATCATATAAAATTGATCACGTTGGTGGATGATGTCTCGTTGCGCGGACTTATTCCGGGCGAACTGGCCAAGGGTTTCGGCTTTGTCCACGGCAAAGCATCCAGTGCGTTTTCGCCGGTGGCCGTAACCCCGGACGAGCTTGGCAAGGCCTGGCGCGGCACCAAATTGCACTTACCTTTGTTGGTTGATTATAACGAAAAACCGTTCGGCAAAACCAATGCCGGTGTTGATATGACATTCAATTTTGCTGAACTGGTCGCACACGCCGCCAAAACACGCAAATTATGCGCCGGCACGATTGTTGGCTCAGGCACCGTGTCCAACCGCGACAAGGACGGTGGCCCTGGTAAAAAGATTGAGGACGGTGGTCTCGGGTATTCCTGTATTGCCGAAATCCGCATGATCGAAACCATCCAAGACGGCAAACCGTCCACCGCATTCATGAAGTTTGGCGACCGGGTTTCCATTGATATGCTCGACAAAGCTGGCAATTCGATCTTTGGTAAAATCGATCATTTCGTGGAAAAATACAAGAAATAAGACAATATATAATGTTATTGTTTAATGCGTGTCGCGTTAGGCTTGACGGAAATATTGTGAGTTCTCTTTGCCAGGTACAGATTTTTATCTGGAAAATCCAGGACAAAATCTCTGCCTTCAAACAAGTCAACACCGACGATCACCAAGGGATATTTTCCGTAGTCGTTAACCGGGAAATTATCGAAATTCATAACTAGAAATTCATGATCTCTTAGCCTAACGCCGCCGATAAACGTTTGCTCAAGCTTCACCCTTATGCGCGGTTTGAACTGGCCAATGGAACCTTGAATAACCCACTCTTCGCGCAAGCGGCGGCGTTCTTTGGAAATGCTTGTTCCCTGGACACTCATCCAGTTAATGGCTGAAAAATTTGATCCGGTGTCCAGCAGGGTTGGAATGTGCAAATCACCAAGCTTGGTATAGGTAAACAAAAGCCCGAATTTATCAACAGGGTAGGGGTTATCTTCCAGCCTGATTTTTATCCAGTTTCTATATTTTGATTTGGTGAATTTAGGCTTGCGACTGATTTTAACGCGGGATTTTTTGTGCCTGAACGCAAACACCATGTCTTTAAAAACGTCCATACCCAATATACCGTCGACTTTCAGCACACCATTATTTTTCCAATCCTTGAGAATAACAATTGTATGGTTACGGAAAACATGGCCTGCAAACTCTAGACTATCCACAGATGCGTTAGGGCGAAAACTTGAAGCCGTAATACCGTTGATGAATGTTTTCTCGCCGCTTTTTTCAAGTTTCAAGCGCGAGCGGGTCTTGTTAAAAATACTGGTGCGCGAGGCCGCAGTATCGACCATAAATATGAACGGGCCATCTCCATTGATGTTCACCTTTATGGTATATTGACCGTTCTCCGTGCGCTCAAATGGGATCCATTGGCTATGGCGCACATTGGGTTTGGTGTTGGCAAAGGCAGATGTTGAAAATACTATGACCAATACGCACGAAACCAATACACAAGTAAATATGCCGACCAATTTCCGTATCGTCTTGATAGAGCCCAAAGCAGTCATAAGGCGTCCCTTTACAGAGGTAACACTAACATAGATTCAAGCGAATGACCAGACATGTGTGCACGTTCTAATAACGTGACCAAATTGATATAAAGAACGCTTTCTCTTTGATAATGTTTTTGCCCGCAACGGTTTGGTACAGGCCTATTTGGTAGGAGGTTTTCGGGTTGCGGTCATAAACAAGCGAGCCTTGTAGTTTCAGGCGGGTATTGCGCCGTGCGATTTCAAATTCTGCTTCACTAGCCGTGTAAAATCCTTGCGCTAAAATCTGGACATCGTTGACAGGCCGCCATCCCGCCGTGGCATCAAGCCGCCATTCGTTGGGAATATTTCCGGGCCTAAATCTTCGTGCTACCTGAAAATCAACAAAACCGTCTTGCTTCGCCATTTCGAAACTGCGTCCAAGCAAAAACCTTGCTTCGAAATGCGTGTTACCAAAACCCAAGTCCGCATCGGAAATAGCCTCACCTGGCCCCGCAAGCAATAGCCCGCCCTGAGCAGATATAACGGTTGTAGAATCGTGCCAGAGCAAATGGCGTAGCCCAATATAGCTCTCACCAATTCCGGAAAAATCTACATCATCCACCCCGGCGCGAAACTGAATATCTTGAAAGCTGGACTGTAAGACCAAAGTGGTCTTGGGGGTCAGGCCGTGTTCCAAATACACGGCACCTTCGAACTTGGAAAAACTAATGTCCTGGTTGGCATCGCCATTTTCGTCATAGGCCTGGTTGGCAGTGTCGAACAAAGAGGTTGAGATAACTTGTCCCTTGCCAGCTTCCGTAGGCCAAGCGCCAGCACTAGCCAGCTCGTGAACTGCCGCGCATAAAACATTCGCCAACCCATGAAACCATAAGGAATAATAGTTTCTTTTTATATCCCGTAGACGCAAAACCCCTCACCACGACACCCCGTAGTCGCATTACTTTCTCCCACAATCTCATTAAGCCTTTAATTTACGCAAAGGTCAATTGTAATGTGGTCAATTGTAATAAAAGTGGTTAGAAAGGACTTTATGGCCACCAAAGCACTCAAATATGAAAACATAGCTTTCATCAGCACGGCGAAGCCTGAGGCAAAGCGGGCTTTGTCCCGGCTTGCCAACACCTACGGAAATTGTGACCCTGCCCATGCAGATGTAATAGTCGCGCTCGGCGGCGACGGGTTTATGTTGGAAACTTTGCGCAAACACATGACACTGTTGCGGCGCGGGCTTCCAGTGTACGGTATGAACCAGGGGACTATCGGGTTTTTGATGAACAATTTTAGCACCGAAGACTTGGTTGAGCGGATGAGCAAGGCTCGGGCGGCTAAAATCCGCCCTCTGCAAATGAAAGCCATAGCACGCGGCGGCGAATTTAAAGCCTTGGCGATCAACGAAATTTCCTTATTGCGTCAGACCCGCCAGGCTGCCCACATCCGTATTTCCATTGATGGGGAAGAGCGTATGGAGCGTTTGATGGCAGACGGTATTCTCATTGCGACCCCTGCCGGGTCAACGGCTTATAACCTGTCTGCTCACGGCCCCGTCATACCGCTGGGTTCGGACGTGTTGGCCCTTACACCCATTAGCGCTTTCAGGCCCAGGCGGTGGCGCGGGGCTTTGCTGAAAAACACGGCCAGTGTAAAGTTCGAAATCCTCGATCCAGGTAAACGTCCGGTCAGTGCGGTCGCCGACAGTAGCGAATTTCGCGATGTCACGAGCGTGGAGGTCAAGCAGGCCAATAATATAACATTTAATTTGCTGTTTGATGAGGGTCACGAACTTGATGAAAAAATTCTGCGCGAACAATTTTCTGTGTGAGGGAACAGCTGATTGCCAATTTAGAACCAGGTTTTTAATCGCCTGCATCTCTGTAAAAAAGCGTAAAAAATACGCAGACTCTTGTTGACCTGTACGAATCTCCTGTTATGTTCCCGCTCGCTGAAGGAATTGACTGTCAAATTCTTGAGATTTGAGACCCTTTTCTTGGCGAAAAATTTGTATATTTGTCCTTGGTTTCGGTAAAATTACCGGGAACAGGGGTGGTTTTGCGTAAAACGTCTTGTTTTGAGCCTATTTATTGGGTGATGAGGTGGTGTTTCGCGCGTTTTGTGCAGGGTTCATATGATGTGAGCCAGTAGTTTAATAAAGAGGCCTTTATGCCAACAGTATCGCAGCTTATCCGGAAGCCCCGGAAGCCAAAGCCAAAGCGGAACAAGGTTCCGGCTATGGAGGCGTGTCCGCAAAAACGCGGCGTGTGCACACGTGTTTATACCACCACGCCGAAAAAGCCGAACTCGGCTCTTCGTAAAGTGGCGAAAGTGCGTTTGACCAATGGTTTTGAGGTTGTGAGTTATATTCCTGGTGAGGGCCATAATCTGCAAGAGCATAGTGTTGTGCTTATTCGCGGTGGTCGTGTGAAAGACTTGCCTGGTGTTCGCTACCATGTTCTGCGTGGTGTGCTTGATACCCAGGGTGTTAAAGACCGTCGCCAGCGCCGTTCCAAATACGGCACTAAACGTCCTAAATAAGAGGTATATATAATGTCACGTCGTCACCGCGCTGAAAAACGGGAAGTTCTACCGGATCCAAAATTTGGAGATCTTGTCCTGACTAAATTTATGAATGCGATTATGTTGGACGGAAAGAAGTCCACGGCTGAGCGTATTGTTTACGGGGCTCTTGATATTGTCGAGGGTAGGGCTAAGACCGAACCTATGCGTATGTTCCATGACGCGCTTGAAAACATCAAGCCGTCCGTCGAGGTTCGTTCGCGCCGGGTTGGTGGTGCGACTTACCAAATCCCTGTCGAGGTGCGTCATGAGCGTAAACAGGCTTTGGCCATCCGTTGGTTGGTGTCTGCGTCGCGTTCACGTAACGAAAACACGATGCGCGAGAGGCTTGCCGCAGAGCTTCTGGACGCTGCAAATAACCGTGGTTCCGCTGTTAAAAAGCGTGAAGACACCCACAAAATGGCTGAGGCGAACCGTGCGTTCTCCCATTACCGTTGGTAGATAAAACCAAAAATTAAAGATTGATTAGAGACGAAAATGAAACGCGAATATAAAATTGAAGATTACCGCAATTTTGGCATCATGGCGCATATTGATGCGGGTAAAACTACCTGCACCGAGCGTATTTTGTATTATACGGGTAAAAATCACAAGATTGCCGAAGTTCACGACGGGGCGGCCACCATGGATTGGATGGAGCAAGAGCAAGAGCGCGGTATTACTATCACCTCTGCGGCGACCACATGTTTTTGGCGTGGTAAGCGGTTAAACATTATTGACACACCGGGACACGTTGATTTCACAATTGAGGTTGAGCGCTCATTGCGGGTGCTTGATGGTGCGGTTGCGCTGTTGGATGCCAATGCCGGTGTTGAGCCTCAGACGGAAACCGTCTGGCGTCAGGCTGATAAGTATAATGTGCCGCGCATGATTTTCTGTAATAAAATGGATAAACTGGGTGCCGATTTTTATGCTTCATTTGATAGTGTGAAAAAGCGTTTGGGTGCGCCTGTCCTTGCTATGCAGTTGCCAATTGGTGCTGAGAGCGAATTTAAGGGCATGGTCGATTTGATCGAAATGTGTGCCTATGTCTGGGAAGACGATGCGGAATTGGGCGCGAAGTTCGATACGGTCGAAATTCCAGCTGATTTGGCTGATAAGGCTGTGGAATACCGCGAAACGCTCATTGAGATGGTTGCTGAGCTGGACGACGATGTCATGGAGGCTTACCTTGAGGGCGAGACTATTGACAATGCGACTTTGAAGCGTTTGATCCGCAGGGGTACGCTTGAGGGTAAAGTGGTGCCTATGTTCTGCGGTACGGCTTTTAAAAATAAGGGTGTTCAGCCTTTGCTTGATGCCGTCGTTGATTATCTGCCGAGCCCGGTCGATATCCCTGCGATTAAAGGTATTGATGTTAAGACCGGCGAGGAGACAACCCGTGCGGCTTCTGATGATGCGCCTTTGTCTATGTTGGCCTTTAAAATCATGAATGACCCATTTGTGGGTACATTGACATTCTGTCGTTTGTATTCTGGTGTGCTGGAATCTGGTACGACTTTGATGAATACCGTCAAGGAAAAGCGCGAGCGCGTTGGTCGTATGTTGATTATGCATTCCAATGACCGTGATGATATCAAGATTGCTCATGCGGGTGATATTGTGGCCATTGCGTCTTTGAAGCAAACCACTACGGGTGACACATTGTCCGATATCAATCATCCGGTTATTTTGGAGCGTATGGAATTTCCCGATCCGGTGATCGAAATCTCTGTTGAGCCAAAAACTAAGGTTGATCAGGAAAAACTTGGTGTTGGCCTCCAGCGTTTGGCGGCGGAAGATCCGTCGTTTCGTGTGTCTACGGATCACGAATCGGGTCAGACCATCATGGCTGGCATGGGTGAGTTGCATCTGGATATTCTGGTTGACCGTCTCAAGCGCGAGTTTGGTGTTGAGGCCAATATTGGCCAGCCGCAGGTTGCGTACCGTGAGACATTGTCACGCCCCGTTGATATTGATTATACTCATAAAAAGCAATCTGGTGGTTCTGGTCAGTTTGGTCGTGTTAAAATTCATTTCACGCCGTCCGAACCGGGCGAGGGCATTACATTTGAAAGCAAGGTTGTCGGCGGTAATGTACCCAAGGAATACATTCCGGGCGTTGAAAAAGGTATTCGTACCATGGCGGAAAGTGGTCTATTGGCTGGCTTCCCGGTCATTGATTTTCACGCAGAGCTTTATGACGGTGCCTATCATGATGTTGATAGTTCGGTTATGGCGTTCGAGATTGCGGCCCGTGCTGCGTTCCGTGAATTGAAAAAAGAGGGTGCCGTTAAGCTGCTTGAGCCGATTATGAGTGTCGAGGTGGTAACGCCTGAGGATTATATGGGTGATGTTATCGGCGATTTGAACTCGCGCCGGGGTATGATTTCCGGTACGGAAGCTCGTGGGGTTGTCACGGCGATTAACGCAATGGTGCCGCTTGCCAACATGTTTGGTTATGTGAGCAATCTGCGCGGTATGTCCCAGGGTCGTGCGCAGTTTACCATGACATTTGACCATTATGAAGCCACCCCGAAGGCGATTTCGGATGAAGTAATTGAAAAGCAGGGTGGTGCGTAATTGCGTCGCCCATATTTATTAAGAAGCGTATTTATTAAGAAGTAAGGAGACTAGAGATGGCTAAAGAGAAATTTGAGCGTAATAAGCCGCATGCGAATATTGGTACGATTGGTCATGTTGACCACGGCAAGACCACATTGACAGCTGCGATCACCAAGTATTTTGGTGATTTCAAGGCTTATGACGAAATTGACGGCGCACCCGAAGAGAAAGCGCGTGGTATCACTATTTCTACGGCTCACGTTGAGTATGAAACTGACGCCCGTCACTACGCCCATGTGGATTGCCCTGGGCATGCTGATTATGTTAAAAACATGATCACCGGTGCGGCGCAAATGGACGGCGGTATTTTGGTTGTCTCAGCCGCCGACGGCCCTATGCCGCAAACCCGCGAGCATATCTTGTTGGCCCGCCAGGTTGGTGTTCCGGCTTTGGTTGTTTATATGAACAAGGTTGATCAGGTTGACGACGAAGAGTTGTTGGAGTTGGTCGAGATGGAAATCCGTGAGCTGTTAAGTTCTTATGATTTTCCTGGTGATGATATTCCGATCGTTGCTGGTTCTGCTCTTGCTGCGCTTGAGGGTCGTGACCCTGAGATTGGCGAAGAGAGCATCCGCAAGCTGATGGCTGCGGTTGACGAATATATTCCCCAGCCAGAGCGCGATATTGACAAGCCGTTCTTGCTGCCGATTGAAGATGTATTCTCCATATCTGGTCGCGGTACTGTTGTAACCGGCCGGGTTGAGCGCGGTGTTATCAATGTTGGTGACAGTATTGAAATCGTTGGTGTCAAAGACACGCAAACGACCACATGTACCGGTGTTGAAATGTTCCGCAAGCTGCTTGACCGGGGTGAGGCTGGTGACAATGTTGGTGTGCTTATCCGCGGTATTGACCGCGACAATGTTGAGCGCGGGCAGGTTCTTTGCAAGCCGGGCAGTGTTAATCCGCACAAGAAATTTGTTGGCGAAGCCTATATCCTGACCAAGGAAGAGGGTGGTCGTCATACGCCGTTCTTTGACAATTATCGTCCGCAGTTTTATTTCCGTACGACCGATGTGACGGGTGTTGTAACCTTGAACAAGGGCACGGAAATGGTGATGCCTGGCGATAATGTAGAGATCAATGTCGAACTTATCGTGCCGATCGCAATGGAAGAAAGCTTGCGCTTCGCCATCCGCGAAGGTGGCCGCACAGTTGGTGCCGGTGTTGTTGGCAAGATTATTGAGTAGAGTTACCGGGCTGTCCGTATTGGGCAGTCCATTTTTTATGAGTGTGAAATCGGACTGATAACAGGAACGAAATCAGGAAAGTTATTATGGAACGTCAAAATATCCGCATCCGGCTAAAGGCCTTTGACCACAGAATTCTGGATCATTCGACCCAGGAGATCGTCAATACGGCCAAACGGACAGGCGCGCAGGTTCGCGGCCCTATCCCGTTGCCGACGCGCATTGAAAAATTTACGGTCAACCGTTCACCCCATGTGAACAAAAAGTCCCGTGAGCAATTTGAAATTCGCACCCATAAACGTATGCTCGACATCGTTGACCCAACCCCGCAAACCGTGGACGCGCTGATGAAGCTCGACCTTGCGGCTGGTGTTGATGTCGAGATCAAGTTAGGGGCTTAGTTATGCACGGTACTGTAGATAGAACAGGTATATTGGCCAAAAAACTTGGCATGACCCGGGTGTTTACGGACGAAGGCGCGGTTGTGCCTGTGACCGTATTGGCGCTTGAGGGTTGTCAGGTTGTTGCCCAGAAAACCCAGGAACGTGACGGTTATACCGCCTTGCAACTGGGTTCAGGTGTAGCCAAGCCCAAGCGGGTTTCAAAAGCCGAGCGTGAGCGTTTTGCCAAGGCGAAAGTTGCGCCGAAAATGAAATTGGTGGAATTTCGGGTGCCGGGCGAAAATATGATCGAGGTTGGCGCTTCTATGTCGGCTGATCATTTCGTTATCGGTCAAAAAGTTGATGTATCGGGTGTCAGTATTGGTAAAGGTTTCCAGGGCGCCATGAAGCGTCATAATTTTAGCGGTTTGCGTGCGACCCACGGTGTGTCTATTTCCCATAGATCCCACGGCTCAACCGGCCAGTGTCAAGATCCGGGCAAAGTATTTAAAGGCAAGAAGATGGCCGGACATATGGGCGCGGTTCGTGTAACCACGCAAAATGTCGAAATCGTTCGTACCGATGTTGAAGACGGACTTATCCTGATCCGGGGTGCTGTACCGGGTTCAAAAGGCGCATGGATTGAAATCCGTGATGCCATCAAAGGTGTTAAGGTCGACGATTTGCCAATGCCTGGTAAGTTTAGCGCCGCTGCGGCTCCGAAGAAGGTTGAGGCAAAAACCGAAGAAGCGCCTGCATTTGCTGATGCGGTTATTCTGGTTGACGGCATCGGCCCTAAGGGCGAAGAAGTATTGGCGGCGGCTGGCGTAACTACGCTGACCCAGCTGGTAGCTTTGTCGGGTGAGCAAATTACCGAGCTTGAAGAAAAAATCGGCAAGCCCGGTGTTTTCGCGAAAGAAGAATGGGTAGCCCAGGCCAAAGAGATGATCGGCGGCGCGGAACCTCGCGCTCAGGTCGATAAGGATTTGGCTGCAAAAATGCTTAAAGAGGCATCAAGCCCAAAAACATCAAGTAAGGAAAAATAGTCATGAAGATTGATGTTACAACACTTGCCGCCAAAAAGTCCGGGTCTGTGACCTTGGATTTGGGTGTGTTCGGCCTGGAGCCGCGCACGGATATATTGCACCGCATGGTGCGTTATCAATTGGCCAAGCGCCGCGCGGGCACGCATTTCGTGCAAGAGCGCAGTGATGTGAAAAAGACAAACAAGCGTATTGGTAAGCAAAAAGGTGGCGGTACAGCCCGCCACGGTAATGGTTCGGTTTCGCAGTTTCGTGGTGGTGGTAAAGCCCACGGCCCGCGTGTACGCGATCACGGGCATAAATTACCGAGAAAAGTCCGGGCCATGGCGCTTAAACATGCTCTGTCCGCCAAGGTTAAATCCGGTGAATTGATCATTTTGGATGACGCCGTGTTAAAGGCGGCAAAAACCACTGATCTGAAGAAGTCATTGACCAAGCTTGGTCTTGAAAATGCTTTAATCGTTAGCGGTGCCAGTGTTGACGAGAATTTTGCCAAAGCAGCTCGCAACATTCCCAATATTGACGTTTTGCCAAGTGTTGGCGCCAATGTTTATGACATTTTAAAGCGTCATAAGCTGGTTCTGACCAAGCAAGCAGTCGTAGATTTGGAGGCTCGTTTATCATGAGTAAAGCAAAGTATTATGATGCAATCGTAGCGCCGATTATCACGGAAAAAGCAACGATTTTGTCTGAGTATAATCAAGTGGTTTTTGAAGTGCCTTTGGCGACGACAAAAGCAGAAATCAAAGAAGCAATCGAGCAGCTTTTCAAAGTCAGCGTCACGGCCGTTAATACCATGCGCCAAAAGGGCAAGACCAAGCGTTTTCGCGGTCATGCCGGCCGTCGCAAGGATATTAAAAAAGCTGTAGTGACGCTCAAGGACGGCGACGCAATTGATATTGCGACCGGTCTGTAGGAGGAATAAATGGCTTTAAGAACATATAATCCAACTTCACCCTCGCGCCGGGCATTGGTGCAGGTTGACCGTAGCGAGCTTTATAAGGGCAAGCCGGAAAAAGCCCTGACCGTAGGTCTGTCCAAAACAGGTGGCCGCAATAATGCCGGACGCATCTCTATGCGTCGCCAGGGTGGGGGTCATAAGCGTTCCTACCGCATTATTGATTTTAAGCGCCGCCGTTTTGATATTCCTGCGACCGTGGTCAATTTACAATATGATCCGAACCGCACGGCCTTTATTGCGCTGATCAAATATAAAGACGGTGAAAAGTCCTATATCCTGGCTCCGCAACGCCTCGCTAAAGGTGATACAATTATCTCCGGTGCCAAGGTCGATGTGAAGCCCGGTAATGCTATGCCGTTGCGGTCGGTTCCGGTTGGGACGATTTTGCACAATATCGAGATGAAGCCCGGTAAGGGTGGTCAAATCGCCCGTTCTGCTGGCGCTTATGTCCAATTGATTGGCCGAGATGGTGGTTATGCGCAGATCAGACTCAAGTCTGGTGAGGTTCGCCTGATCCATCAAGAATGTATGGCAACAGTTGGTGCGGTTTCAAACCCGGATCACATGAATATAAACCTTGGTAAAGCTGGCCGTAAACGCTGGCTCGGCAAGCGCCCGCAAGTTCGCGGTGTGGCCATGAACCCGGTCGATCACCCCCACGGTGGTGGTGAGGGTCGGACATCTGGTGGTCGTCACCCTGTGACACCTTGGGGTAAGCCAACCAAGGGTGCGCGCACACGTTCAAACAAGGCGTCGGATAAATTCATCATCCGCTCACGTCACAAGAAGAAGAAACGGTAAGGATTAGATATGCCACGTTCAATATGGAAAGGGCCGTTTGTTGACGGGTATCTGCTGAAAAAAGCGGAAGCCTCACACGCCGAAGGCCGTAAAAAGCCGATTAAAACATGGTCGCGCCGTTCGACCATCATGCCGCAATTTATTGGCCTGACATTCCAGGTCTATAATGGCAGGAAATTCATTCCGGTATTGGTCAATGAAGACATGGTTGGTCATAAATTCGGTGAATTTTCTCCGACCCGTACATATTTTGGTCACGGTGCTGACAAGAAAGCGAAGCGGAGCTAGGTATGTCCAAAGAGAAAAACAAACGCCGCGTAGCGGAAAATGAAGCCATGGCCAAGGTGCGTATGTTACGTACTAGTCCGCAAAAGCTGAATTTGGTCGCCCAGATGATCCGTGGCAAAAAAGTGCAAAACGCGCTCGATGATTTGACCTTTAGTCGTAAGCGTATCGCCAAAGACGTCTATAAGTGTTTGTACTCTGCTATTTCTAATGCAGAGAACAATCACGGTCTTGATCTGGATGATTTAATCGTCGCCGAAGCGTTCGTTGGTAAAAACCTGGTCATGAAGCGCTTCAAGGCCCGGGCTCGTGGTCGGGGTGCTAAAATTCTAAAACCGTTTTCAGAGTTGACAATCATTGTTCGTGCGCCTGAACTGGCACCAGAAATTGCACAAGAGGAGACAGCCTAATGGGTCAGAAAGTAAATCCAATTGGCTTGCGCCTCGGTATCAACCGCACATGGGAATCTCGTTGGTATGCCAATACCAATGATTATGGTGATCTGCTTCATGCTGATTTGACTATGCGTAATTACATTCTCAAAGAACTGAAAGCCGCATCTATCTCGCGTGTTATTATTGAGCGTCCGCACAAAACCTGTCGCATCACTATCTACACGGCGCGTCCGGGTGTTGTTATCGGCAAAAAGGGTGCGGACATTGAAACGCTGCGCTTGAAGCTTGCTAAGTATGTTGAGGGTGAATTGTTCATCAATTTGGTGGAAGTGCGCAAGCCTGAAATCGACGCCAATATCGTTGCCGACAGTATCGCACAGCAGCTTGAACGCCGGGTATCTTATCGTCGGGCCATGAAGCGGTCATTGCAAACGGCTATGCGCATGGGTGCGCTTGGCTGCAAGATCAAGGTTGGTGGCCGTTTGGGCGGTATCGAAATTGCCCGGGTCGAGCAATATCAAGAGGGCAGTGTGCCGTTGCATACATTGCGTGCCGATATTGACTACGGTACCGCAGAGGCTCTGACCGCTATGGGTATTATCGGTATTAAAGTGTGGATCAACAAGGGTGAGATCATGGAACATGATCCTTATGCCCATGAGAAACGCATGAATGAACAAAGTGGTAGTTCCCGTCCGCAAGGACAACGCGGTGGTGGTCGCCCCCAAGGTGGTAGACCGGGCGCCAAAGGTGGAAGACAGGGTGCAAGAGCGTAAAGCTCGGTGCTAATTAGGAAATAAAGACATGTTACAGCCAAAACGTACAAAATTTCGCAAAGCCCACAAGGGCCGCATCAGGGGCATGGCCAAAGGTGGCACTGCGCTTAACTTTGGGTCTTACGGCCTCAAGGCGCTTGAGCCTAGCCGGGTGACTGCCCGCCAAATCGAGGCAACGCGCCGGGCCATTACCCGTCATATGAAGCGGGCTGGTCGGGTGTGGATCCGGATTTTTCCAGATGTGCCTGTGACCAAAAAACCAACCGAAGTCCGTATGGGTAAAGGTAAGGGTTCTGTGGAATTTTGGGCTGCTAAAGTTAAGCCGGGCCGGATCATGTTTGAGATCGACGGTGTTAACGACGAAACTGCGCGCCAAGCGTTGACGCTAGGTGCGGCGAAGTTGCCGATCAAGTGTAAAATCGTCACAAGACCCGGCGAATAAGGAACAAGATTATGAACGCCATAGACATACGCAATCTCAGCGAAGACCAGCTTTCGGAAGAACTGGTGAAGTTGAAAAAAGAACAGTTTAATCTGCGCTTCCAACAGGCTACCAGCCAATTGGAAGCAACGGGTCGCATTCGTATTGTGCGCCGTAGCATTGCCCGGATTAGAACCATTATGCGCGAGCAAAAAACCACCGCTCAAAACGAAGCGAAGAAGTAGGAACAAGCCATGCCAAGACGAATATTACAAGGTGTTGTGGTCAGCGATAAAGGCCAAAAAACTGTCGTGGTGCGGGTTGACCGTACCTATCTCCATCCTTTGCTGCAAAAAACTTTGCGTAAATCAAAGAAGTATCATGCTCATGATGAAGAGAACTTATTTAAAGTCGGTGATGCGGTGCGTATTCGCGAGTGTCCGCCGAAATCAAAATTGAAACGCTGGGAAGTGGTAGCTGCTTAGGTTCAAACCTAGCAAATTTACCTGAAATAGAAATTCCAGAAAAAGAATTAAGAGGCCTGTTATGATACAGATGCAAACAAATTTGGAAGTTGCCGACAATTCCGGCGCGAAGCGTGTTCAGTGCATAAAAGTGCTGGGTGGCTCCAAGCGTCGTTATGCCAGCATTGGTGATATTATTGTCGTATCCATTAAAGAGGCTGCGCCGCGTAGTCGTGTAAAAAAAGGTGAAGTCCGTCGTGCGATTGTGGTGCGCGTCAAAAAAGATATTCACCGCGCAGACGGCAGTGTCATTCGCTTTGACAGCAATGCCGCCGTGATTGTTAATAATAATGGCGAGCTGCTTGGTACTCGTATCTTTGGCCCCGTTCCTCGCGAGTTACGTGCCAAGAACCAAATGAAAATAATTTCCTTAGCGCCGGAGGTTTTGTAATGGCTGCGAAGATTAAAAAGGGCGATTATGTCCAGGTCATTTCCGGCTCTCTAAAGAATGGAAAAGGCAAAAAAGGTGAAGTGCTTAAAGTATTCACCAATGAAAACCGCGTATTGGTAGCTGGTATCAATATGGTCAAGCGTCATGTGCGCCCGACCCAGGAAGACCCAGACGGTGGCGTCAAGACATTTGAAGCGCCAATCGCGATTTCTAATGTTGCTCATCTTGACCCTAAGGACGGCAAGCCAACACGGGTTGGATTTAAGACGTTGAAAGACGGTAAAAAAGTGCGCGTTGCAAAACGTTCAGGAGAAGTGATCGATGACTGATAGTTACGAACCAAGATTGGCCAAAAAGTACCGCGAGGAAATTCGCGCTCACATGAAAGAAAAGTTTGGCTATACCAATGAAATGCAAATCCCACGGGTGACTAAGGTTGTCCTGAATATGGGTGTTGGTGAAGCCGTGGGCGACAGCAAGAAAACCAAATTGGCTTTGGCTGATTTGGAACTGATTGCAGGTCAAAAGCCCGTCATGACAGTGGCCAAAAAATCCGTCGCGACGTTTAAGCTTCGCGAAGGTATGAATATTGGTACCAAGGTGACATTGCGCCGGGCCCAAATGTATGAATTTATTGACCGCTTGACCAATGTGGCTTTGCCACGTGTTCGGGACTTTCGCGGTCTTAACCACAAGAGCTTTGACGGCAATGGCAATTACGCCATGGGTCTCAAGGAACATATCGTGTTCCCTGAAATTGATTACGACAAAGTAGACAGTATGCGCGGTATGGACATTGTTGTATGTACCAGTGCGAAAACAGATGAAGAAGCAAAAGCACTGCTGGCCGAGTTTAACTTTCCATTCAAAAAATAAGTTGAGCTTACGCAGTAGGCAAAGCGGGCCGCCCCCGCAAAAACGGAGAAAAAAATGGCAAAAGTAAGCGCAGTCGAGCGCAACGAGAAAAGAAAAAAAATGGTCATAAAGTATGCGGCCAAGCGCGCAGCCCTCAAGGCTACCGCCCGCAATACGGAATTGCCCGTGGAAGAACGGTTCGCCGCCCAGATTAAGCTGTCTGAATTGCCGCGCAATTCGGCTCCGACGCGGGTACGCAACCGCTGCCAGATCAGTGGCCGTCCGCGTGGTTATTACCGTAAAATGAAAATGTCCCGTATCGCTCTGCGTGAACTTGGTTCGCAAGGCTTGTTGCCGGGCCTCGTCAAGTCAAGCTGGTAGGAGGTAAATATGTCATTTAGTGATCCTCTTGGTGATATGCTCACCCGTATTCGGAATGCCCATATGCGCGGCAAAAGTAAATGCGAAACGCCTGCCTCCAATTTGCGTGGCCGGGTTCTCGATGTGCTTGAAAGCGAAGGTTATATTCGCGGTTATGCATCTGTGGAAAAAGAAGGTTTCAAGCATTTTGAAATCGAACTTAAATATTTCGAAGGCGCACCGGTTATTCGCGAAATTAAACGCGTATCCAAGCCGGGTCGACGGGTATATTCATCCGTTAAAAGCTTGCCGCAGATCCGCAATGGTCTTGGAATTGCCATCTTGTCTACGCCTAAAGGCGTGATGTCAGACAATATCGCACGCGAACAAAATGTTGGCGGCGAAATTCTCTGCCAAGTGTCTTAGGGGGTCGGTATGTCACGTATTGGAAAACATCCTGTCACTGTCCCTGCTGGTTGCACACTCACTCAGGACGGACAAAAAGTTAGCGTTAAGGGCCCAAAGGGTGTGCTTGAATTCACCATGCCGTCTGCCGTAACTGGCAAATTGGATGGTGATCAGTTTACTGTTGCGCCCGTTGGTAGCGACAAACAGGCTAGCGCTATGTGGGGAATGACCCGCACCATGATTGCCAATTTAATCGAAGGTGTGACCAATGGTTACACGAAAAATCTTGAGCTGCGTGGTGTTGGTTATCGTGCCCAGTTAAAAGGTAAAACTTTGAGCCTGCAGCTTGGTTTGTCTCATGATGTTAATTATGACGCACCAGAAGGCATCACTATTGCAGTGCCAAAGGCGACAGAAATTCACGTCTCAGGTATTAACAAGCAAATGGTTGGCCAGGTAGCGGCTGAAATCCGTTCCTACAGAAAGCCGGAGCCTTACAAAGGTAAGGGTATTCGCTATGTCGGCGAATTTGTCCGCTCTAAAGAGGGTAAGAAGAAGTAAGATGAAAAACGCACAACAAAAATTGAAACG
>JAESQN010000045.1 GCA_016765135.1 Robiginitomaculum sp. | reverse complement strand
TCCGTTCCTACAGAAAGCCGGAGCCTTACAAAGGTAAGGGTATTCGCTATGTCGGCGAATTTGTCCGCTCTAAAGAGGGTAAGAAGAAGTAAGATGAAAAACGCACAACAAAAATTGAAACGCCGCGCCGAGCGTGTACGCCGCCGCGTCAAGAAAAACGCAACTGGTCGTCCGCGCCTGTCCGTATTCAGAAGTTCGAAAAACATATCTGCACAAATCATTGATGATTTGAACGGTGTGACATTGGCATCTGCATCGTCCTTGGAAAAAGCTGCAAAGCTTGCCAAAGGTTCGGACGTAGCTGCGGCCAGCATAATTGGTAAATTGATCGGTGAGCGGGCCACAAAGGCCGGTGTAGAAAAAGTAGTTTTTGATCGGGGCGGGTATTTATATCATGGCCGGGTCAAGGCTCTGGCAGAAGCGGCTCGCGAAGCTGGCTTGAAATTTTAAGGAAGCATTATGGCAAGACGTGATGACAAAAGAGGCAAGCGCGACCGCGACGAGCAGGACGAGTTTGTTGACAAATTGGTGCACATTAACCGTGTCGCCAAAACCGTTAAAGGTGGCCGTAATATGAGCTTTGCGGCTCTGGTTGTGGTCGGCGACGGCAAGGGTCAGGTTGGTTTTGGCAAGGGTAAAGCCCGCGAAGTTCCTGAATGTATCCGCAAGGGTACGGAGCTGGCCAAGAAAAGCCTGGTGCGTATTCCGCTACGTGAAGGCCGCACTTTGCACCATGATTGCAAGGGACGTCACGGTGCAGGTAAAGTGATTTTACGTGCAGCGCCTCCAGGTACTGGCATTATTGCCGGCGGCCCCATGCGCGCCGTACTTGAAAGTTTGGGTATGCAGGACGTTGTGGCTAAATCCACAGGCAGTTCTAATCCTTACAACATGGTTCGCGCTACATTTAATGCGTTGCTGTCACAGGAAAATCCGCGCATGATTGCGGCTAAACGCGGCAAGAAAGTTGGCGATATTGTTGGACGTCGCCGCGACGGTGCGTCCTCCCCCGAGATGGAAAATTCCGAGGGTTAAGCTGAGCGTTTAGTAGAATAAAAGAGTGAAAACATGGCTAAGAAGAAAACAGTTACAGTCCGCCAGACCGGGTCATCGACCCGCCGTCCCGGGGACCAACATGCCACATTGGTAGGTTTGGGCTTGGGCCGGATTGGCAAAGTGAGAACATTAGAAGATACACCATCCGTGCGCGGCATGATCCGCAAAGTTGCACATATGGTGGCAATAGTTGAGGAATAACTTAAAGTTATTCATACGGAGAATATGATGCGTTTAAATGAACTTAGAGATAATCCCGGCTCCACAAAGGCACGCAAGCGCCTTGGTCGCGGCATTGGTTCTGGCACAGGTAAAACGGCTGGCCGTGGTGTTAAAGGGCAAAAGTCCCGATCAGGTGTGGCCATCAAAGGTTTTGAAGGCGGCCAAATGTCGATTTATATGCGTTTGCCAAAGCGCGGGTTTAACAAGCCAAACCGCAAGAAATATGCGGAGCTGTCTGTGCGTCGTCTTGAGCAAGCCATTGAGGCAGGTGTTCTGGATTTGAAAAAAGACGTGGACGCCAATGCTTTGGTTGCCGCCGGAGTTATCCGCCGCGCCCATGATGGTGTGCGTTTGATCGGTACGGGTAAATTATCTGCTGCCGTAAAGCTGACGGTTGGCTATGCATCTTCCGGTGCCCAAAAAATTGTCGAAAAAGCTAAGGGCTCTGTGACAATTGATGCTGCTAAACCAGTTAAGTCAGACGAGAAACCTGTTGCTAAAAAGCCAGTAGCTAAAAAAGCAGACAAACCTGTAGCCAAAAAGGCGGCGCCAAAGAAAGAAACAAAGCCTGCGGCTGAGAAAGCCCCTGCTAAAAAAGCACCAGCTAAAAAGGCAGCACCTAAAAAAGCCGCTAAAGACGATGGTGAAGCCCGGCATGTTCCTTACTGGGAAGCGGTTAAGAAATATGACGCTAAGGCGGACGAAGATGTGGTTCGTAAAATCGTCAATTATTGCGGTATTGCCTTGAACAGTCGCGACGGTAAATTTGTTGCCTGTACGGACGAAGAAGAACGCAATACTGTCCGTGATGGTTTCTTGAAAAAGAAATTGAGTCTCAAAGGTGAGGCGGCTGATCTGGACGCCAAAGTTATGGCCGTTTGTGAGCAAATGAAAAAAGACCGGCTGAAAAACCGGGTGGTTTTCTATTATCTTTTGGCACAAAACGAGAAAATGCTCAAAGATATATAAAGGGATTTATAAAGAGACCTTTTAATTTGCGTTTGGTTCCCCATATGAGGTTCTATCGCAAGAGGGAATGTTAACATGGCGTCTGCATCAGAACAGCTAGCACAGAATATGAATTTTGGCACATTTGCCAAAGCCAAAGAGCTGCAAAAACGTTTGCTGTTTACGATGATGATTTTAATCGTCTACCGCATTGGGACATTTATCCCGGTTCCTGGTGTTAACATGGAAGCTTACCAGCAAATGTTTACCACGGGCGGTCAAGCTGGCGGTGGTAGCGGACTTCTAAGTCGTCTCAACATGTTTGCTGGTGGTGCGGTTGAGCGAATGGCAATCTTTGCTCTGAATGTCATGCCTTATATTACGGCGTCGATTATTATGACCTTGATGAAAGGCTCTATCCCCACCTTGATCGCCCTTGATAAGGACGGTGAGCAGGGGCGTAAGCAGATTAACCAATACACCCGCTATCTCACGGTTTTTCTGGCGGCATTTCAGGCGTTCGGGATTGCAAGGTTGTTGGAAAGCCAGGGTTTTGTCTATAACCCAGGGCCGTTTTTTGAAGCTACCGCTGTGATTACATTGGTTGGCGGCACTATGTTTTTGATGTGGCTTGGTGAACAAGTCACGGCGCGTGGTATTGGTAATGGTGTGTCTTTAATCATTTTGGCCGGCATTATAGCAGAACTGCCCAAGGCGATTTTCCAAGTGTTAAACCTTACCGCAGGTGGTACATTATCCGATGGTCTCATGTTGATGGTTCTCGTTATGGGTTTGGCATTGATCGTGTTGATCGTATTTGTAGAGCGCGCCCAACGCCGTTTATTGGTGCAATACCCCAAGCGTCAAGTTGCTGGCGGAAAAATGTTTGGCGGTGATAGCTCTTTCCTGCCGCTTAAACTGAACGCCGCTGGTGTTATCCCACCAATTTTTGCCTCCTCGATATTACTTTTGCCTGCAACTGCGGGCACCTTCATTGCTGAAGATGCACCGAGTTGGGTACGCACCGTATTGACGCAAACTGGTTATGGGTCTCCAGGTTATCTGATGCTGTATGCTGTTCTTGTCATCTTCTTTTGCTTTTTCTATGTACCTTATGTGTTTAAGCCAGAGGATACGGCGGATAATTTGCGCAAGCATGGCGGCTTTTTGCCTGGTATTCGCCCAGGTGCGCGCACGGCTGAATATTTATCCTATGTTTTGAACCGTTTGACGTTCATTGGCGCCTTATATGTAGCCTTTGTCGTGGTACTACCTGAAATGGTCATCGCCAGAACCGGCAGTATTCCTCCGGGCGTGGCAATGCTAATTGGCGGTATGTCTTTGCTGATTATTGTTTCTGTGACCTTGGATACAGTGGCGCAAGTGCAGTCCCATCTGGTCGCGCACCAATATGAAGGCCTGATCAAGAAATCCCGCATGGGTCGCAGACGTAAGAAATAGAAGGTCGGGGGTAAAGCCATGAATATTGTTATGTTTGGCCCACCTGCTGCGGGCAAGGGCACGCAAGCCAAGATATTGGTAAAAGAACGCGGTCTCATTCAATTGGCCACAGGTGATATGTTGCGTGCCGCTCGTCAATCCGGATCGGATCTGGGTAATGAAGTTGCAGGTATAATGGATAGGGGTGATTTGGTTTCAGACGAGATTGTTATCGCATTAATTGAAGAACAACTGGATACCAATAAAGATGCGCCGGGCTTTATCTTTGATGGCTTTCCTCGCACGGTGGGGCAGGCCAAAGCTCTGGACGAGTTGCTACAGTCGCGGGGTCAAAAAGTAAATGGCGTGGTTCGCTTGTGTGTTGACGACAATGTACTTTTGGGACGCATTGAAAAGCGTTATGCTGATGAAGGGCGTAAAGATGATAATCCGGCCAGCTTTAAAATCCGGCTTGAGAATTACCATAAACAGACGGCGCCATTATTGCCCTATTATGCAGCCCGAGGCAAATTAACGGAAGTAGACGGGCTAGCGGAAATAGGGACTGTGGCAGCGTCTATTGACAAAGTATTGAATATGCAAAAATCCGGGCACACAGCTGCTAAAATGCCCTGGTGGAAGAGAATTTTCGGAGGCTGAAAGGCACTGAAAATAAACAGAGAAATTATCGTTTGAGGGCATAACTGGTGTTGACCTTGAGCGCGAAGAGGATATAACTAGCCGCTTTCGCGGAATCTGTCGAAATACAGGCTCCCGCATGTCGTCATGTGGGAAAACTACCTGTTTACGGGTTTTGCGAAGTCGATATTTAAAGGAGAGCCATTGTGGCACGGATTGCAGGTGTAAACATACCAACCAACAAGCGCGTATTGATTGCGCTTACATATATTCACGGCATTGGCCCGGCTATTTCAAGGGCCATATGCGAAAAGGTCGGCATTGAGGCCGAACGTCGTGTCCAGGATCTCAATGATGCTGATGTGGCGAATTTGCGCGACGCTATTACGGGCGGTGATTATCTGGTTGAGGGCGATCTTCGCCGCCAGACATCTATGAACATCAAACGTTTGATGGACATGGGTAATTACCGTGGTTTGCGGCATCGTCGTGGCTTACCCGTTCGGGGACAGCGCACACACACTAATGCCCGCACCCGCAAAGGCCCTGCCAGGGCTATTGCTGGCAAGAAAAAATAGAGAGAAGGCTACAACATGGCTAAAGAACCGGGTCGCGTCCGTCGCGCCGATAGAAAGAATATTACGTCCGGCGTTGCGCATATCAATGCAACGTTCAACAACACCATGATCACAATTGCAGACGTCCAGGGCAATACGATTGCCTGGTGTTCGGCTGGTGCTATGGGCTTTAAAGGCTCGCGCAAATCCACACCCTACGCTGCGCAAGTTGCTGCTGAAGAAGTAGCCCGCAAAGCGCAAGACCACGGCATGCAAACGTTGGAAATCAATGTAAACGGGCCCGGTTCTGGCCGGGAAAGTGCAGTTCGTGCACTGCAAGCCGCCGGGCTTACCATTACAACTATTCGCGATGTTACACCCATCCCCCATAATGGTTGTCGTCCGCCCAAACGCCGCCGCGTTTAAACACCATACTGAGTTAAGAGGTACTAAAAGTGATTGAGAAAAATTGGCAAGAACTGATCCGTCCTATCAACCCCGAAGTTGAGCCTGGCCGTGATCCCGAGAAGCAAGCAACTATTATTGCAGAGCCGCTGGAGCGCGGTTTTGGTATGACTGTTGGTAATGCTCTGCGCCGTGTATTGTTGTCGTCCTTGCAGGGCGCGGCGGTTACGGCTGTGCAAATTGATGGCGTTGTCCACGAGTTTACATCCATCCCCGGTGTGCGTGAAGACGTCACCAATATTGTGCTGAACCTTAAGGGCTTGGCCGTGCGTATGCACGCCGAAGGGCCAAAGCGTTTATTGCTAAAGAAAAGTGGTGCTGGCCCGGTAACGGGTGCAGATATCGAGGAAACCGCAGATGTGGAAATCCTCAATCCGGATCATGTCATCTGTACGATGGACGAGGATACGGATTTGCGTATGGAGCTAACCGTCAATACGGGTAAGGGTTATGTGCCAGCAACGGACTCGCGTCCTGAAGATGCGCCAATTGGCCTGATCAGTATTGATGCTTTGTACAGCCCGGTCACACGGGTCACTTACCGGGTGGAAAACACTCGCGAAGGCCAAGTGCTTGATTATGATAAATTGCTTATAGATATCGACACCAATGGTGCGGTCACGCCCGAAGATGCAATTGCGGTCGCGGCGCGAATTTTACAAGACCAGTTTCAGGTGTTTGTCAACTTTGACGATCCGGAAGATATTGGACGCGGCGAAGAAAAAGATGAGCTCGATTTCAACCCGGCACTTCTGCGCAAGGTTGACGAACTTGAATTGTCTGTTCGCTCGGCTAACTGTCTCAAGAACGACAATATCGTCTATATTGGCGATCTGATTTTGAAGTCAGAAGCCGAAATGCTCCGTACCCCAAATTTTGGCCGCAAATCTTTGAACGAGATCAAGGAAGTCCTGGCCGCTATGGGATTGCACCTGGGTATGGACGCGCCAAACTGGCCGCCTGAGAATATCGAAGAGCTGGCCAAAAAATACGACGACCATTTTTAATAAGCCCCGTAACCGGGAAATGAATAAGGAATAAAGCCATGCGCCACCGCATTGCCCATAGAAAGCTCAACAGAACCAGCTCGCACCGTAAAGCGATGTTTGCCAATATGTCTTCAAGCCTGATTGAGCATGAGCAGATTGTTACCACTGTGCCAAAAGCCAAAGAGCTACGCCCATTCGTGGAAAAGCTGATCACTTTGGCGAAAAAGGGTGATTTGGGTTCGCGTCGTTTGGCCATTGCTCGCACACGCAATCAGGAAATGAGCAAGAAATTGTTCGAGGTTTTAGGCCCGCGCTATAAAGACCGCCAAGGCGGTTATATCCGCATCATGAGAGCCGGATACCGCTACGGCGATAACGCGCCTATGGCCGTTATCGAATTTGTAGACCGCGACGAAAGTGCCAAAGGCGCAGGCGATATAGCCCGCGTAGAGACAGAAGAAAAAGCTGACGCGTAAATCGTTTTATTGAATTTTTATTGCTTAAACCCGTCCACAGTGACGGGTTTTTTGCTATTTGACCTACATGTAGTATAGACCTAATATTCTGTGTGTTTTGACATTGTGATTTATTGGGGGAAATTATGGGGGTGCTTTATAGAATGACAATACTGGTGTGCGCCTTTTTGTTTGCGCCGGCATTAGCGGCCCAAGAAACTCCTGCTTCTGACAATGTTGAGCGTGTTACCGTCGGCATGTATATCAATGATATTCAGGCCATAGATATGCGCACCCATTCTTACGGTGTTGATTTTTACCTCTGGTTTCGCTGGTACAACTCGGACATCAACCCGGTGGATAATTTTGAGTTGATGAATACATTTGACCCCGAAGCTCATGTGGAAACCAAGATTTATGATGAGCCACAGCCCCAACCTGATGGTTCTCTTTACCAAATAATCCGCCATCAAGGTCTGTTTAGCTCAAAATTCCCAGTGGCTAAATATCCGTTCGACAGCCAAACTTTGCTGGTTGCGGTTGAGGATGCGGAAGAAGGAGCGGAGGCTTTGCAATATATCGCCGACAAAGACGGCATCAAGCTCAACCCCGAAATCAGATTGTCCGGCTATAAAATCGGCACACCGCGACTGGTTATACGCGATAAACCTTACGCCACCGCATTTGGGGATTTGTCGGAGCCAGATGTGTCGGCCTATTCACGGGCGGATTTTATTATCCCTATAACCAGACCCGCGCTTTCGGGCATATTCAAAGCCTATGTCCCGGTGTTTTTAATCATATTGTGCGCAACTCTGGCGCTTTTGCTTGACCCTAAGCATGTGGAGGCGCGTGTCGGCTTGGCCATTACGGCCCTGCTAACGCTCGTCGCCATGCAATTTACCATGCTGTCAAGTCTGCCGGACGTGGCTTATTTGACGCTGATAGACCAGCTTTATCTGGCGTCTTATCTCTATATACTGGTTGTCATCAGTATGATTGTTTACGCAACACGTACGGACGAACAAGGGGACATTCGCGGCAAAGAAGGTGCAACTGCCAAAATCATCAAAATTGGTCCCCCGTCGGCAGTAATAATTTCAGTCATATATCTTGCGGTCATCGGATTGTTGACCACGATAAATTTGATGTGAGTTCGGCATTTGAGACAAACTTAAGTACCCAGTTTAGGTTTCACGGCGCAATGTAGTGCAACGATGCCGAGACTAAAGTTGTTATAAGAAACATCCTTAAACCCATAGGTTTCCAGTTCAGCACAAAATGTGAGTTGATCCGGCATATCGTGAATGCCGCGTAACAAGTAATCATGAGCGGAGCGGTCCCCGCCAGTTGCGATGCGGGCAATGAAGGGGATGCACCATTCCATATATTTAAGGTAAGTTTTATGCAACCAACCCAAGGGTATTTGCGAGGCTTCCAGGCAATAAAAGCGGCCTCCTGGCCGTAAAACCCGCACGGCTTCTTTTAGCAACAAATCCCGCTCGCAAATTTTCATAGCAAATGAAATTGCATATACATCCACTGATGCGCTCGGTATTTTCGATAAATTATGCGCGTCAAGAATTTGAAAATCCAAATTTGCACGCGGCCCTGTCATAGTATTGGCTTTTGACGCGGCAATATCCAGCATTGGTTGGCAAATATCGCTGGCAATAATTGTACTACCCTCAGGCAGTTTACTGGTCAGCCTTAGAGCGATATCCCCTGTACCGCTTGCAATATCAAGCACTATGCCAGTGTTGTTCTGTGCTATGGTTCGTGCCATAGCCCGCTTCCATAACCTGTGAATCCCAAAGCTGAAAATATCGCACAGAAAATCATAGCGTGTAGCAATCCGCCGAAACACATCATCATTGCCAGGATTGAAGTCTGCGGAGTTTTGTTTCATGAATTATGGGTAGGGGAGAGCCCGTATGACTGCAAGTCTTATTAAAATATCACAATTCATGTGCTTGGGGGTTTAAATGTGTTGTGATTGCGCTTACCTTAAACCTATGAAAAAATTATTTGCTGTATTGGGTGGGGCGTTGTTTGGCGGTGCTTTGGTGTTTGGGCTGGTATTTGTTCCTGGAGGGCGTGCAGATGCGGTGACGCCAGGGCAAGGTGTTTCAGGGCAAGATGTTTCAGAGCAAGACATTATGGTGCCGCAGTCGTCAGCCCAGATGAAAATGTCATTTGCGCCAGTGGTCAAGGAGACGGCGCCGGCGGTGGTCAATGTGTATTCCGAGCGTAAGGTGTTACGGCGGGAAGTTGATCCCTTTTTCTCGTTTTTTGGGCGCGGTGTGCCGCGTGAACGTACCGAGCGTTCCCTTGGTTCGGGGGTGATTGTGCGCTCTAACGGCGTTATTGTCACCAATGCCCATGTGGTCAAAGGGGCGCAGGAATTGCGCATTGTCTTGGCGGACAGACGTGAGTTTAAAGCAACACTTATCGCCGAAGACACACAGATAGATCTGGCCGTTTTGCAAATTGACACCAAAGGCGAACGTTTGCCAGTTTTGCCAATTGAGGAAGCGGGTACGCTGGAGGTTGGGGATTTGGTGCTGGCCATTGGCAATCCGTTCGGGGTCGGCCAAACTGTAACGAGCGGGATTGTTTCGGCGCTCGGGCGCACACAAGTATCAAATGTGGCAAATTTTATCCAGACAGATGCGGCGGTTAATCCGGGTAATTCGGGCGGTGCATTGGTGGATATGGACGGGCATTTGGTCGGGGTAAACACCGCCATTTTTTCGCGCTCCGGCGGCTCTAACGGTATCGGGTTTGCCATACCGGGCGAACTGGTCAAGCGGGCCGTAGACAGTGCGCTCAGCGACGGTAAAATCACTCGCCCCTGGTTCGGTGCGCGTACTGAGGGTGTCAATTCGGTTATGGCGGAGGCACTGGGACTAGACAGACCACGCGGGGCAATTGTCGAGGAAATTTACGGCGGTGGCCCGGCGGACAAGGCCGGGATTAAGCGCCGCGATGTGGTGCTGTCGGTAGACGGTACGGATATTTTTGACGATAGCGGTTTGCGCTTTAAATTGGCGACATTATCTCCAGGCTATAAGGCTAAAGTGAAAGTTTGGCGCGACGGGAAAACCCGTACACTGACTGTGCTCGCAGATACGCCCAAAGAAACGCCCAAGAGTGACCAACGCAAGCTTGAAGGCAACAATCCATTTGACGGCTTGAGTGTAGTAAACATGTCGCCTGCGCTCGCCGAAGAAATGGATTTTGATCCATTTGTGAGCGGCGTGGTTATTGCAGGTCGTGATCGGTCTGGATTTTCGTCGCGTTACCGGTTTCGCAAAGGAGATATATTGGTGCAGGTCATGGAGGAGGATATTACCTCCACGGCCCAGCTTCAAGATGTCCTCGACGATTTTGAAGGCGACCGTAACTGGACGATTAAACTAGAGCGAAACGGGCGTATCTTGAACAGCCGTATCAGGTTTTAAAAGTCCGTGAGTGGTCTATTTGAAAACGCCGGTCTGGAAGATGAAGCCCCCCGGCCATTGGCAGATAGACTGCGCCCGAAGGCTATTGACGAGGTGGTCGGGCAAGACCATTTACTGGCCACCAATGAACCCATAGGGCGGATGTTAGAAAATGGGCGCATAGCGTCCATGATATTGTGGGGGCCGCCGGGGGTCGGCAAAACCACCATTGCGCGGTTAATCGCGGGCCATGCGGATATGGAATTTGTGCAGTTATCCGCCGTTTTTTCAGGGGTTGCGGATTTGCGCAAGGCGTTCGAAGCGGCCAAAACCCGCCGGGCCACCGGGCGCGGAACGCTGTTATTTGTCGACGAAATCCACCGCTTTAACAAGGCCCAACAAGACGGATTTCTGCCCTATGTGGAGCAGGGCATTGTCACGCTTATAGGTGCGACTACGGAAAACCCAAGCTTTGAACTGAACGGGGCTTTGTTATCACGGGCCCAAGTGTTTGTCCTCAAACGTCTGGACGATAAAGCATTGGACGAATTGCTGGCGCGGGCGGAAAGCTCTACCGGGCAAACTCTGCCCGTGACCAGAGACGGGCGTGATGCTCTGATCGCCTTTGCCGACGGGGACGGGCGTTATTTATTGAATTTGGCGGAAGAAATATTTGCGCTGACCGCAAAGAAAAAACTGGACGGTAAAGCCGTAGCCAGGCATTTGCAAAAACGCGCCCCGGCTTACGATAAAAACAAAGAAGAACATTACAACATCATCTCAGCCCTGCACAAATCCATTCGCGGCTCCGACCCGGATGCGGCGCTGTATTGGTTGGCGCGGATGCTCACGGGCGGTGAAGACCCGCTTTATATTGCGCGCCGCCTCATCCGCATGGCGTCAGAGGACATTGGCTTGGCCGATCCGCTGGCTCTGATGATTGCCAATGAAGCCATGAACACCTATCGGTTTCTCGGCTCCCCCGAGGGCGAGCTGGCCATCGCCCACGCCGTTGTCCATATGGCCACGGCCCCCAAATCCAACGCGGTCTATACGGCGTTTAAAGCTGCCACCCGCGCCGCCAAAAAAACCGGTTCCCTGATGCCGCCCGCGCATATTCTGAACGCCCCGACAAAGCTGATGAAAGATATCGGCTACGGCAAAGGCTATGCTTATGACCACGACACCGAGGAAGGTTTCTCAGGCCAAAATTATTTCCCTGATGATATGGCGCGAGAGCAGTTTTACACACCCAAAGGCGAGGGGCGAGAGCGGGAGATCAAGGCGAGGTTGGAGCGGTGGGCGGAAATTCGAGCTGGCAAATCAAAAGATCAGCCGTAAATTTCCGCCCGTGCTGCGCCCTTGCCCTGTTGCGTGTTTATACGAAATGCAGGTAAAATCAGAACCACGTATACGTGGCTGTAAGGCCGAATGTAAAACCGCTAATATCGTCCGTTCCAAGATGTGTTGGTTGATTGCGTACAAATAAATCATCCCCGGTTTCCGGGTTAATAATTCGTGCGCTTTGGTTTCTCCACCAAGCACTTGCGCGCACGCCAAGACGGGTATTTTCTGAAACCTTTACCTCTGCTTTGGCTTCAATATTTGCGCCGACATAAAACCCGCTATCCTTATCCTCTATATTGATGGTGAAATCTTGATCTGCCGGGCCGCACAGCCCACAGATATTACGCTGGCTTGACTCCAATTTTGCATCCCTTAATCCGACTTCGACTCCAGGTGTGAGTGTAACAAAAAATATGCCGTCTCCTGTTGGAGATGGATTGAGATTTGGCAAAACATGGAATGTCGATCCGACGTTGAGAAAAAGTGCATTTTCGTTTATTTTTTGCACAGAGTCAGATCGAATATCTGAAAATGTTGGTGTGGTGACTTCTGCCGTATGTTCGGTGTTCTCAACCCTGACACCGGCTCCAAAGTTAATCTTCCCCTTCCAGACTTTTATTGTTCCGACAGTTCCGGGTGTCCATGTTATCTTTCCAGAGAAGGCTTGGTAATCCGTTTCCGTGCGAACATCCATACCGCTCGCCCCGAGGTTTAGGCCCGTAGAGCCGCTGTCCGCAAAATCATTAAAGACTATGCCGAGAACGTCCCCGCCGGGTGCGACTTGCGCTTCTGAACTGCCGTCAACGTCGGTATATCCAAACCCCAAACTCCATTTACCGCCCTTGGCTGTAACTTCCCCGCCCAGACTGAATCCGGTTACAGAGCGATCCGTTAGTCCGACAAAACTTTCGCCGCGCGTGATATTCGTGCCGTACCCGGTTTGGGGTGGGTCGACTCGCGTTAAAGGTAAATAGAAGAAAGCTATTGAAGCGTATGAAAGCGCACTATAGTCACCACCACTATGAGCATAGCGTTGTTCTTTTTTGGGATACATAACTCTTTTCTTTCCAGGAGGACACTTGGTGAAAGATGGGAATTCGTTAAAATCTCTCGGAAAGTCAGAATAGCCTGAATAAATCTTCTTACGAAGCTCTTTATATTTCTCAAGGCTACCCTTCTTGCCCTTCCAGCAGTCGGTTTCAACTTCAATCAGTTTTAGTTGCAATTCCTTGTATTCATCCCGGGTCATCTCTGCAGCCTGCGCCTCGGTTGTAAACATTAGCGCTAAGAAGATTGCCGTAGCCAGCGTTTTTGGTTTTATGTCATTTATATTAAAAGTCATTTTTGCGCTCCGTGGTTAGGTTAAATACACAGGCAGAGTTTCATGAAATACACGGCGGCACATCATGCAATTGCATTACGAAATGGCGGTTTTTAGCCTTTATGGAGCATTTTTATCAGGTCAAGCTGGCCGGATGCAGCGGTTTTATCGAGAATCCTTTGCATATGCACCCGCCCTGTATTGACCGATATGCCAAGCTTTTTGCTGTGCGCAGGCACGGACAAGCCCGCCGCAAGACTGATAAGCAGTTTTTCTTCCGCCTTGGTCAGGCCGTGGATCCTGGAAAATGCTTCCATATCCGCAAACTGTTCATGTGCGACGATCCGCATGCGGGCCACCAAATCAGACGTCAATTCCTTTGGTAAAAATGTGGCGATTTCTTGCAAACGTTTTGGCCACACCGAATTGTCGCTCAAAAAATCATCGCTCAATGCAAACTGCTTTACCAGCTCGACAAACTCGGTTGTCATGTCTTCGGTTGCCATGTCTTCATGGGTTGGTTTATCTTTTGGCAAAGAAGCTACTCCTTGTAATCAGTACACCCCAAGATTATAACCGATTTAAAAATCTATGAAAGCCTGTTCTTTTTGTGGTTTTGTGTTATTAGAATGTGTTTGGGTATATAGGCAGGGCACATGACGACAACTATTTTAGGAGCGGATTATTCTATAGCTGATAAAATCAGTCGGCTTGAGGCTGAAAAAATTGCTACGAAAATACTGTCAAAAACCGGTTTTTATGCGAAACAATGGGACAATTTCCAAGCCCGGCTTGAGAACATTCTTTTCGAGCGGATAATGATGGCGCGTATCAAAAAAGCCTTTCGGTTTATGGACGATGAGGCGGCAGCCTATGCCTATCTTGACAAAATGCGTAAGGATTTTGCTTCGGGAAGAAAAGGCAATTTTAATATCATGACAGCCAGTTCCGAAGGGTCGTTTATGGACGGCGGTGTTGTTGATATGGAGGATGTGCAAGAAGTGGGCGGTCACCATTACGGCGAGCCGAAAAAACCGGTTCTGTTATATGTGATGGGCGGCGGATTTATTTTGCCGCCTTCGCCCAAACAAATAAAAATGGTGAACGGTTTGGCAAAGGCGTGCGGCTGTACGGCGGTGTTTGGCAAGCACCGTCTCGCACCGGAAAACCCGTTTCCTGCCGCTTGCGAAGATATTGCCGACCAGTATGAAAATTTGCTAAATACCATGCCAACCGGGCGCATTATAGTAGGCGCCGATACCGCAGGGGCTTCGATATTACTCGGGGCCTTGCAAAAACTAAGAGAGCGGAAAATAAATATGCCGTCCGGCGTATTGCTATTTTCCCCCTGGTGCGATCTCAGCCTGAGCGGATGGTCATATGTGACCCGCAGCACCTCATCTGCCAGCCCGTTTCGCATGGAAAGCGCCGCGTTTTGTGCGCGGTTATATCTGGATACGGCACTGGCAACCGATCCAAAAGCCTCTCCAATTTTCGCTGACCTGGACGGGTTTCCGCGCATGTGTATCCATACCAGCAAACATGATATGCACTTCGACGACGCAGTAAAGTTAGCGGAAAATGCACACAAAGCCAGTATTTATGTAAAGATGAATTATTGGGATACACCCAGGCATCATTTAGAACGGCTCAATACAAAAGATGCAGCAAATTCCTTTGATCTGGCCGCAGGGTTTGTGGATGAATGCCTCGCCCACTACCAAGCAGTCGTGTAGTTAACCCAAAACACTTTCTAAAAAGGATTGCCAGGCACAGTGGGTAGTAGGGATATTATGGCGGTTAGCCCCAAGAGCTTTATTATCAACAACCAATTTTTGTATTAAGATGACGCCATTATGATAATGAGCTTGATAATCATGAACTTGTACCTGAAGGTAAAATATCCATCACATGGCTAGAAAAAGCGCCGGCCCGCACCAGTGTTGTGATGGCCTCTATATCGGGGGAAAAATAGCGGTCTTGATCATAGTAAGGCACTTTACTACGGATTTTTTTGTGAATTTTTTCGAGGGTTTTCGATGTTTTCTTTGGGGCACGTAAGTCCAGTCCCTGTGCGGCGGCCAGAAGTTCTATGGCGACGGTATTGGCGCTATTCTCGGCCATGTCGCCGAGACGTCTGGCGCCGAATGTCGCCATGCTGACATGGTCTTCCTGGTTGGCGCTGGTCGGGATGCTATCGACACTGGTCGGGTGGGCCAGGCTTTTGTTTTCGGACACCAAAGCCGCCGCCGTGACTTGTGCAATCATAAACCCCGAGTTGACGCCGCTGTCCTTGACCAAAAAGGCGGGCAAGCCGCTCATATGGGGATCGGTCAAGGTTGCCAGCCGCCGCTCGGACAATGCCGCGATTTCGCAAATGGCCAAGGCGAGAGTATCGGCCGCAAAGGCCACAGGCTCGGCATGGAAATTTCCGCCGGATATCACATCGCCGTTTTCGAAAATCAGCGGGTTGTCCGTGACGGCATTGGCCTCAATATGTAAAGTCCGGGCTGCATTGTTGATGATGTCGAGACACGCCCCCATGACCTGTGGCTGACAACGTAGGGAATACGGATCTTGCACCTTGGCGCAGTCCGTATGGGCGCTCATGATTTCACTGCCTGCGAGCAGCTCAAGATATTTAGGTGCCACCGCCATTTGCCCCGGTTGGCGACGAGCCGCATGGATACGGGCATCGAACGGCGCAACACTGCCCATAAGTGCATCAATGCTCATGGCTCCAGCCACCACGGCGGCGGCAAAGATATCTTCGGTCTGAAACAGACCTGCGAGGGCTAAGGCTGTGGAGACTTGTGTGCCGTTCAGGAAGGCGAGCCCTTCTTTCGCGCCGAGAGTTATTGGTGTGAGGTCGGCTTTTTTAAGGGCTTGTTTTGCCGGGATTTTTTTGCCTTTATATTTAACATATCCCTCGCCCATCAAAGCGGCAGTCATATGGGCCAGGGGTGCCAAATCCCCTGATGCTCCCACCGAACCTTTTTCCGGTATGCAGACAACCAGCCCGGCATTGATGAAATCCAAAAACGCCTTTAGCGTCGCGGGCCGAATGCCGGAATGTCCTTGGGACAGGCTTGATATTTTCAGGGCATATATAAGTCGCACCACATCATCGGTGATGTCTTTACCCACCCCGGTACTGTGTGACAGGACTAGATTGGTTTGCAACTGCTCAAGTTGATCATCGGGGATACTGGTATTGGCCAAGAGTCCAAACCCGGTATTGATGCCGTACACCGTCCGGCCATCTGCGATAATGTTTTCCACAGTTTTGCGCGCCTGCTCGATGCCAGGATAGGCGGATTCGCTCAATTTAATCTGGTGCGGTGTTTGGTAGATTTCCCGTAAATCCGCTAACGACATTTCTGCCGGGTGAATAGTAAAGATGTCCCCTGAAATATGGCTCATGTTTTATCCCCCACCATTGGCAGATTTAAGCCCTGCTCTTTGGCGCAGTCTATGGCAATTTCGTAACCCGCATCGGCGTGGCGCATGACGCCCGTTGCCGGATCGTTCCACAATACCCGGCGCAATTTCTCTGCCGCATCGTCCGTACCGTCCGCCAAAATCACTATGCCGGAGTGCTGGGAAAAGCCCATGCCAACTCCGCCGCCGTGGTGCAGGCTGACCCATGTCGCGCCGCTGGCTACATTGAGCATGGCGTTGAGCAAGGGCCAGTCGGAAACCGCGTCCGAGCCGTCTTTCATGCTTTCGGTTTCCCGGTTTGGACTAGCTACGGAGCCGCTGTCCAGATGGTCACGACCGATAACGATGGGCGCTTTCAGCTCGCCGCTCCTGACCATTTCATTAAAGGCCAGGCCAAGCTTGTGCCGCTCCCCAAGCCCGACCCAGCAGATGCGGGCCGGTAGACCTTGAAACTGGATGCGTTCGCGGGCCATGTCGAGCCAATTATGTAGATGCGGGTTATCCGGGATCAGCTCTTTGACTTTCTGGTCGGTTTTATAAATGTCTTCCGGGTCACCACTGAGCGCCACCCATCGAAACGGGCCGACGCCCCGGCAAAACAATGGCCGCACATAGGCAGGCACAAAGCCCGGAAAATCAAAGGCATTCTCCACACCGGCGTCGAGGGCCACCTGGCGGATATTATTGCCGTAATCAAAGGTCGGGACGCCCATAGAGTGATAATCCAGCATAGCCTGCACATGCACGGCCATAGATGCTTTGGCGGCTTGTTCGACTGCGCCCGGATCGCTTTCTCTTTTACCAAGCCATTCATCGACGCTCCAACCAACGGGCAAATAACCATTAACCGGGTCGTGGGCGGATGTTTGGTCGGTCACCGCGTCGGGCTTGATACCGCGTCTTAACATTTCGGGAATGATCTCCGCCGCATTGCCAAGCAGGCCTACGGATACGGCCTCGCCCGTCTCTGTTGCCTTGGTGATGATGTCTATAGCCGCCTCAAGGGTATCGGTCTTTTTGTCCAGATAGCCCGAGCGCAACCGAGCTTCGATCCGGTCGGCCTGGCATTCTATGGCCAACATAGACGCACCAGCCATGGTCGCAGCCAATGGCTGGGCCCCGCCCATGCCGCCAAGACCGGCGGTTAATATCCATTTCCCCGTCAAATCGTCGCCGAAATGTTGTCGCCCCATTTCCACAAAAGTTTCGTATGTGCCCTGGACAATGCCCTGGCTGCCAATATAAATCCAGCTTCCGGCGGTCATTTGGCCATACATCATCAGGCCTTTTTTATCCAGTTCGTTGAAATGCTCCCAATTGGCCCAGTGGGGCACAAGATTGGAATTGGCAATCAGTACACGCGGCGCACCCTTATGGGTCGGAAACACCCCGACCGGTTTTCCGCTTTGGACTAACAAGGTTTGGTCGTCGTTCAAATTTTTCAGGCATTCAATAATTTTTTCGTAGCACTCCCAATTGCGAGCCGCCCGACCAATGCCGCCGTAGACCACCAAAGCTTCGGGGTTTTCCGCCACGTCGGGGTCAAGATTGTTCATCAACATCCGCAGTGGCGCTTCCGTAGCCCAGCTTTTACAACTAAGCTTCGTACCCGTGGGGGCTTTGATGGTGCGGGAATTTAATCTGTTATTTGTCATGTCGTTTAAACCTGTCTATACAGCGAGCCGATAAATATTGGTATAACGAAAATTCAAATTACTACTAGGGTCTGTATCTCATATTTTTCTCCATAGCTGATTTGTAGCCAAAAAGGGCCAACTTATGCCGTTTGCGTTAAATGTCCACAGACCCTATAGCTTAGTGTCGGCTTTTTCATTGATGCCCGGCTTGGTTTTGCCATTTTCTTTGACTTCTTCCAAATCTTCTTCGACCGCTTCTATAATGCGTTCTATATCTTGGCCGCGCACTTGAGGGTCTACGGCGCGGCGCATTTCCCGGACGAATTGTTTGCGTAAATTACGCATATTAACCACACTACGTTGACGGTTTTTGGTGTCCAGCGATTTGACCGTATCCAAAACATGATAGGCGTGGAGGATGGATTCTAGTGCTGACAAACGGCGCTTGTAATCTTCATTCCAAGCCTCATCATTATGGGACGGGGTCGCCAGGTTCGGGAACAGCCATTTAGCTTTATCCAACAGACCACGCAGGCTGGCCACAGTTTTAGCCCGCTCCAAATCATAATCAGAGGTGACAAATTTTTCGGGGTTTATTTTACAAAGCTGCTGGGCATAGGCCATTTCACGTACCACATTGCGGCCCCATTGACGCACCTCGGCTTTATAAACTTCCTCAGCGTTGACTATATGCAGTTTTTCCTGTTTTTTGGTTTCGGCGATTTGGCGGTCTGTTTCCGCCATAGCCCGCTTGGTCGAAAGCACCCCGAACACCAATTGCGTTACCAAAGCAATGATCGACACCATCATCGCAAACAGCGAAATAATTTGTCCGTCCAGCATCAACAATCCCCCAGTAAGAACGCCTATTTCAGCGCCTCAAAATCTTCCCTTTGCATATGTGTAGCGGCAAGATAGACAATGTCGAGTAAAATCGAGGGCCGCCCACGGCCAATCATAGCCGCCAAAGCGTCCGCATACTCAGCATTTTCGGGGGACAGTCGGACGGTTGTACGCCGCTCCGCCTTAAAGCGCAGTTCGCTAAACCAGGCCGAAACCTCAGACATATGCACATTTTCGCGCAAATAATTCATGGCCAAATTCATGGTTTTTGAGCGTGCCTTAGTGCCCATGCCCCGCCCCATACGCGTCAACAGGGCTTCCGCCCCCGGCTCAATCATCATTTCTATTGCTTTCACTTCTATTGCTTTCATGGGCTCGGTATATACATTTATGGTTAATCAATACTTATCAGGACGTTGGGAATGAAAGCAAAACTCTCCATTTTAGAGAACATGGTTAATCAAAGATAAATGATACGTGTGAAATGAAAGACGAATACGCTTTTATTTTCTGAGAGAGCCCCGTGCCGCATTCAGCTCGCTCATCAGCAAATCGACATCCTCTTGTGTGCTTAAAAAACTTGTGGTGCAGATGCGCAAGACGCTACGTCCTTCGAACTCCACGCGCCCCAGCCAAACCTTGCCCCGTCTTTCGACCTCGTCGGCAATGGCTTGTGAAGCAATTCCGTATTTTGTGTCGTCAAAAACAATGACGGGCAATGTACTTGTATTGCGAACCGTCCAACCATATTTGGGAAGTTGTGCGCGCATATAAGCCGCCAGTGCAAAATGCTGGTCAAACATCTCCCGATAACCCACCTCGCCAATAACCCGCAACATCATCCATAAACGCAAGCCGAGAAAACGCCGCGACCACTGGTTTGTTGTGATGTAAAAATCTTGCCCATCACCTTCGGGCATATAGGAGGTTTTCACTGAAAATACATTGGCGGCGTAAGTGGGGTCGCGCAGGGCAATTATGCCGGCACCCATAGGCACGGACAGCCATTTATGGGCGTCAATAGTGACACTATCGGCGCGTTCAATACCCGCCAACAAACCCAAACGATTTTTATCAAATATCAACGCTCCGGCCCAAGCCGCATCCACATGAAAATGGATATTCTCATGCAAAGCAATTTCGAAGCACGCTTGCATCGGGTCAATCATCCCCGCCCCCGTCGTGCCACAAGTTGCGGCGATCATAAAGGGATGAAACCCGCTTTGCTTATCATCCGCAATCATCGTTGCAAGCTTTTGCGCATCCATACGGCCGTCCCCCATAGTCGGAACCAGCCGTACCGCCGCCGCACCTAGCCCCGTGGCTTTCGCAATTTTTATCCAGGCAAGATGAGCATCTGCCGATACATATAGGCTCGGCATGTCGATAAATGCCCGCACACCATGCTCAATATAATCGCTGGACGCCCGACAAAGGGCCGCCAATACTGCAGTTTCATTGGCTTCTGAACCACCAGAGGTAAAATGCGCCGTGCCGCTTGGCATGCCCAGTTTTTCGCACACTATATCAGCGATCGTGCGCTCCATAGTGACGGAAGCAGGGGCGTGAGAAGTGACACACATCTGCGGATTGCGCACCGCCGCCAACATATCACCCACCACCGCAGGCCAGGCGGATGTCGGGTTGAAATACCCGAAACACCGCGCACTGGCCGAACGAAGATCGCCGCGCTCCATCAAGTTTGCAGCTTCTCGCAGAGCCTGATCAAGGGGGATAGGTTTCGTAAAATCAATTGCGCTGATTGCGCGTTTGATTTCCTCTACGGGCCAAGCCGGAGCTACTGGACCATCAGTCATATTTTCATAGGCCCGAGCGATTTGGGTGGTCAATTCGTTTAACCCAGTCTTGTCTGTATAAGAAAATACGGTGGATAAATTTTGCATAACGAAAGTCCTTCACATTAGAGATAACCCTAATGTTGTTACTATACTTCACAAATAGTCGTGTAACATTTGTGTGAACAGGCAAGCCACATTCAGACGTGGCAATATAACACCAGCCACAATGTGTCTTTGGCGGGTACCACTGTAATTCTGACGTACCCACAACTTTTTGATGGTGTAGATACAGTTTTTTTTAAAATGGTTTGCACGTCCAATATTATTGTGTTATACTTTGTGCAACACAATAATATTGGATATATGAATATGGCAAATACTACCGTTGGCATACGTCTCGATGATAACACCCAGGCTCGTTTAAAAAAACTCGGCAATAGTCGTGACCGCTCCCCGCATTATTTAATGAAAGAAGCGGTGGCAAGCTACCTCAAACGGGAAGAAGCCGTTGAAGCAGAAAAAGCATTGCTGAAATCTCGTTGGGAAAGATTTGAACTCACAGGCGAAGCTATCACGCATTCAGATATGAAAGCCTGGGCGAAAACATTGTCTAAACCCGACATGTCATAATGGCAGTTATTAAATGGCTTCCTGAAGCGAAAAATGATTTGCGGCGGCTTTACAATTTCATTCTACCCCACAGTCCGCAAGCCGCCAGTCGCGCTATAGACACCATTCTTAAAAGTGTTGACGTCCTGGTCAAATTTCCCGAGACAGGCCAGCCCTGGGAACCCGATACAGGCTATAGAGAATTACACATTCGTTTTGGGGCAAAGGGATATACGGCACGTTACCGCTTGTTTGAAAATCAGGTCATTATCGCCAGAGTTTGGCACAGCTTGGAAGATCGTTAGATCAAAGGTTAGAGCCTTTTTGGTGTATTTTAACCCTACAAAACCTCCGCGCCCCATAGCATTGATCTGAGCGCGTAGCCGTTTATATTGCGGTTTTTGTCTATGACCCGGCACCAGCCTCTTGGGTTGCAGATGCCTAGTTCCAGTAAAGCGCCTTTGGCGGCGACAGCTCGTTTGGCGGCGTCGGATCTTGGTTTGGCGCGTATAGCGATTTCGCTACGCACCAGCACCATGCGAGTACCGTCGAGCAATCTTCGCTTCATCCAGGTCTCGTCGCCATTGGCATCGCGCACTTTGCGCCAGGTCTCGGTTTCAGCAACCACGATCATGGGCAAGCCCCTGCGTTTATATTGCCATTTTACTGGGTGATCTGCACTGGGGCCGGTGCGGCCATTGGAGAGGCTGTATTTAAGCGATACATAGCGCGGTACCCGAAAGCCAGACGGGGTTTTTGTTGCACTGACCCGGATCAGATCACGGGTCATACGTTGGCTCGGCCCCGGCACGTCTTCGACAATGCGGGCGACAGATGGGCGTTTTACGGCGTCGGGTGTATTTGGGACTGTTTGTGCTACACTAGGTGCGGCACATGCTGCCGCTAACATCCCGGTAAAAGCCAATCTTGAAATAATCCGCATTTTGAGCATCCCACGCCTGCTTTTGATGGTTAACGGATGGTTTATGGGCTAAGAGGATAAACGAGGTGTAAACAACACCAAAACTTTACTTGCCAAGTTGGCAAGAACAGGCATGTTTGGGTTATGAATACAGAATCTAAGATCATCAAACCAACCATCATTGTCACACGAAGACTGCCCGGCGCGGTACACAATCGATTGGTGGATCTATTCGACACCACACTCAACAAAACCGACACGCCCATGAACCAGACTGATTTGAGAACCGCAATGGCTAAGGCTGACGTTCTCGTGCCAACAGTTACCGATAAAATTGATGCGGATGTGATCAATGCTGCCGGGCCGCGTTTGCAATTGATCGCTAATTTTGGGGCGGGTACAGACCATATTGATGTGGTCGCCGCCCATGCTAAAAACATCATTGTGACCAACACACCAGGGGTATTGACCGAAGACACCGCCGATTTTGCTATGGCCATGATTTTGGCAGTACCGCGCAGATTGGTAGCGGCTGACCGCCTAACCCGCGCAGGCGGGTTTAAAGGTTGGACGCCAACCGGAATTTTGGGCCACAGAGTACGCGGCAAAAAACTGGGCATTGTTGGTATGGGCCGCATCGGTCAAGCCATTGCAAGGCGCGCCAGTGCCTTTGGGCTCAAGGTGCATTACCATAACCGAAGCCCGGTATCTCCCCCAATAGAAAAAGCCTTAGAGGCCCGGTACTGGCCTGACCTGGACGCCATGATGACCAATATGGATATTATTTCCGTCAATTGTCCAAGCACGCCCCAGACCCACCACCTTATAACGGCTGACCGCCTGGCGCTTATGCCGAGCCACGGGGTTATTATCAATACGTCACGCGGCGAAATCATAGACGAGGCGGCGTTAGCGGCCGCACTGGCCAACGGGAGTATTGCCGGGGCCGGACTTGATGTTTATGAAAATGAGCCGGAAATCCATCCGGGGCTTCTTAATTTGCCCAATGTGATTTTAGCCCCCCATATTGCGTCTGCCACCCACGAATCCCGTCTTGAAATGGGCGAAAAGGTCATGATCAATATCCGCGCCCTGTATGATGGCCATCGTTGCCCTGACAGGGTTTTACCACCTGAATAGTGAAAGAGATAAGTTATGAGTATTACGAAAATTACGATAGCCGCCATGGCAATTCTTACGATCAGTGCATGGTCACAAAATGTAAACGCCCATTCGAGCAAACCTGCCGCCAAACCTGCTGCTAAGCCTGCAGATGTGAAAAAACCACAACTTCCGGATATCAAAGTCACCGAACTCGGAAGTGGTCTTTACATGTTTACCGGACAAGGTGGTAATGTCGGTGTGTCAAATGGTGCCGACGGCCTGGTGGTAATTGACGACCAATATGCCCGCATGGCTCCAAAGATACGCGCCGCTCTAAAAACCATTAACGACAAACCGGTCAGGTTTTTAATCAACACCCATTATCACGGCGACCACACCGGGGGTAATGTACAAATGCATAAACACGGCGCAGACATTATCGCCCATGATAATGTGCGCAAGCGCCTTAGTACGCCGACCGAAAACAAGGTCTGGAATTCTACTGTACAGCCCATGCCCAAAGCGGCCTGGCCGGTCATCACCTATTCCGAAAACTCTACAATATTTCTCAACGACCAAACGATTAAGCTGATCCATGTCGCCAATGCCCACACTGATGGTGACAGTTTAGTGTATTTCCCCAAAGCCAATGTCTTGCACATGGGTGATAATTTTTTCAACGGCATGTTGCCTTATATTGATGTGGACGGCGGCGGTTCAATAAACGGTATGATTGCCGCCCAACAGCTCGCACTGGACCTAGCAGACAAAAACACGAAAATTATTCCCGGCCACGGCCCACTGTCGAGCAAAGCGGATTTGCAATATTTTAATGATGCTCTGGTGGATATGCGCGATTTGATACAAGCCCGGATGGAAGCTGGTGCGGACATAGAGGCAATTCTCAAAGATAACCCGCTGAATAAATATGAAAAATATGCAAGCTTTATTCAACCCGATTTGATGGCAAAAATCATATTTCGTTCCCTGTCCGCTGGTTAAACACTCAACTTCATAGAAGGGTAGAGACATAACTCCTCACCCAATGTGTCTGATATCGCTATGGCTTTGTCTGTTTTTCCTTGTATTTTTTCCAAAATCTGATAAGGTTCTAAGTGAATTGTAGCAATACGATTCCCAACCGGTCCCTCACATACGACTGATTGCAGCGGTCGTTTCAGAGTTTAACCGGGGCGCGTACAAGACCTTAGGACCTCCCCAGCTCTTAGTGGTGTTGTGCAAAAAAGATAGCCCTGCTTTGGTCCACACACCAAAGCGGGGTTATTTCGTTTTTGACTTTGAACATGTTGGACAAGCCGGATCTTTGGGCAGTTTTATTGTTCGCGCTTCCCCGTTCAGGCCGTTGTATAGGAATAGTTTGCCGTAAAGCGGTTCACCAGCGCCCGTAATGATTTTTAGGGTCTCCATTGCCATCATGGAGCCGATAATGCCAGCCAGGGCACCGACCACACCAACGCTTGCGCAGGTTTCTGCGTCCGGTGGTTCATGGGGGACAAAACAGCGGTAGCAAGCGGCTTCTTTGTTTTTGGACCGGTCCATTTTAAACACCGCTAATTGCCCGTCGAACCGTCCAAGCGCGCCGCTGACCAATGGGATTTGCGCGCTAAGACAAGCGGCGTTGACCGCAAATCGCGCCTTAAAATTATCGGTGCCGTCCAGCACCACATCATACCCGCTTATGATTCCTTGCGCATTATCAGTATCTAATTTGTAGTCATGTTCTTGTATCTGGATATGTGGATTGAGGGCAGTCAGGGCCTTGGCCATGGCTGCGGTTTTGCGTTTGCCCACATCTACCGTGCCGAACTGGATTTGGCGGTGCAAATTGGATAAATCCACATCATCATCATCAATGATACCAATATGCCCAACACCTGCCGCCGCAAGATAAAGGCCCGCCGGGCCGCCAAGGCCACCAGCCCCGACGATCAAAACACGTGTGCGGCCTAATGCTTGCTGCCCGGCCCCGCCAATCTCCTTCAGGACGATTTGGCGGGCATAGCGTTCAAGCTGGTCGGCTTCCATCGTTTGCCTTAAAAATCAAACAATGCGGTCGATAGATAACGCTCGGCGAAAGACGGGATGATGGTGACAATGGTTTTGCCAGCCATATCTTTGCGCGCACCAACTTTTAGGGCGGCAGCAATAGCAGCTCCTGAAGAAATACCCACAGGCACCCCGTCAAGCTTGGCGGCATTACGCGCCGTGGTAAAAGCGGTTTCATTATCGATGGTGACAATCTCGTCGATCAAGTCTGTATCAAGAATATCTGGCACAAAGCCTGCACCAATACCCTGGATCATATGTGGCCCTTTTTCGCCTTTAGACAGAAATGGGCTACCCTCCGGCTCTAATGCGATGACCTGTATGGCCGGGTTTTTATCCTTGAGATACCCGCCAGCGCCCGTCAGGGAACCACCCGTGCCAACACCGGATATCAGCACATCAACCTTGCCGTCCGTATCATTCCAAATCTCCGGCCCAGTTGTGGCGCGGTGAATAGCTGGATTGGCGGGGTTGACAAATTGTCCGGCCTGAACGGCTCCAGGCATTTCTTTGGCCAGTTCATTAGCCTTGGCAATTGCGCCCGGCATGCCTTCGGCGGCAGGTGTTAAGACAATTTCAGCGCCCAGCAACTGGATCAATTTGCGCCGTTCAATAGACATGCTTTCGGGCATGGTGAACACGGCTTTATATCCCTTGGCAGCAGCAACCAAAGCCAGACCAATACCGGTATTACCAGACGTCGGTTCGATAATCGTGCCGCCAGGTTTCAGCAGGCCGCGCTTTTCCAAATCCTCGATCATGGCCAGGCCAATACGGTCTTTAACGCTGGCGCCAGGATTAAAAAATTCCAGTTTAAACAGCAGATCGGCCCCAATGCCTTTACTGATTTTGGGCATGCGAACCAATGGCGTATCACCAATAGTATCCGAAATGGTTTCGTAAATTTTACCTCTTCCTGGTTTTTGGTCGGATTTGTCCGTACTCATGCTGTTCTCCTATTTGATGCCAGTTGACCCGTAACCACCAGCACCTCGCTGGGTCTCGGACAATGTGTCTACCACATTAAACACCGCCTGAGTTACGGGCGCAATGATCATTTGCGCAATTCGGTCGCCCCGGTTGATACTAAATGTCGCATGGCCGTGATTGATCAGCAAGATTTTCACTTCACCCCGGTAATCCGCATCAACAGTGCCTGGTGAATTGACCACGGTTATACCGTGTTTGTAGGCCAGGCCAGAACGTGGGCGGATTTGAGCTTCATAGCCCGGCGGCAAGGCCATAGCCAAGCCGGTAGCAATCAGCACCCGCTCGCCAGCTTGTAATATTACTGGCTCATTCGCATCTATAGCCGCACGCAAATCTACGCCCGCCGCAAGGTCGGTTTCGTAAGCTGGCATTTGTAAATCACCGAAATTCTCTAACTGTTTAATTTCAATCTTCATGATGTGTTTCTTTTTTGTTTAATCGCTTCATGCGTAGTTTGAGCAAAGCTATATCATCATCTGGCAAATCCGGGCCAACATAATCATAGACATACCCGTCTTTGGCTTTGCTCACGGCTAGAAGTCCACTGTTTGTGGCATCAAAATCAGGTGAGAGATAGAACGGAACATCCGTGCGGATAATTTTAAAATCAAATTCGGTTGGTATCACGGACGAGCGGACACACATGACGGCTCGGATGGGTTTGTCGTCAATCTCGGTCATATGCCCTTCCTCGGCATCAAACACCGAAAAGATAAAATCAGCGGCGGGGATGAATGTCGCGATTTGGGCGATACCTTCAATTTGTTTGCCCTCTTGTTCGGGGTCTGCCTCAATCGCCTGTTGTACAACGATTTCGCAATTGGCGATATTATCGTCAGCACGAGTATATGTGCTGAACAAGGCCATCGCCGCCATTACGAAATATAAAAACTTCAAGCTACCGTCTCCACTATTTTAAGGGCCAATTTATGAGCTGCGTCTTGCTTGCTCATTAGCGACCATTCATCCGCACCGTCTTTGGTCACAATGATCATAGTATTATTATCCCCTCCCATAACATCACCTGATACATCATTAGCAACAATCCAATCGCATTTTTTTTTGGCCAATTTGGCCTTAGCATGATTTAGCACATTATCGGTTTCCGCCGCAAACCCGATCACCAGTCCGGGACGGTTTTCCCCATTGGCTATGGTGCGTAAAATATCGGGGTTTTCGCTCAAGGCCAAGGGTTGTAATTCCTGTTTGTCTTTTTTAATTTTTTTATCTGTATTCGTTTTGGGACGCCAGTCTGCCACTGCTGCGACACTGATAAACACGTCAGCGGGTAAGGCGCTCTCACAGGCGGTCAGCATTTCGCGGGCAGTCTCAACCTGCACCATGTCAACACCAGACGGGGGTGCTATGGCCACAGGGCCGGACACCAAAGTGACTTTCGCACCCAGCCGTTCACAAGCTCTGGCAATAGCATAACCTTGTTTGCCCGATGAATGGTTGGACAGATAGCGCACAGGGTCAATGGGTTCGCGGGTTGGCCCGGCGGTGATCAGGATATGTTTGTCTTTGAGCGGCTTGAGGGCCAAATCGTCCAAATGGGTTTTGCCCGCCAGTATTTTCTCGATAGCCTCAACGATAGTTTCCGGCTCTGCCATGCGGCCAAAACCAAATTCCCCGCACGCCATGTCGCCCTCTTCAGGGCCTACAAACAAAGCATGGTTTTCGCGCAAGGTTTCAATATTGCGTTTTGTGGCCGGATGCTCCCACATGCGTACATTCATGGCCGGTGCATAAAGGACGCGCTTGTCAGTGGCCAGCAATGTGGTGCTGGCCAAATCATTGGCCAGGCCCCGCGCCGCCTTGGCCATCAAATCTGCGGTGGCCGGAACCACGACAACCAAATCCGCCGAGCGGGATAATTCAATATGGCCCATCTCTTGCTCGTCGCTCAAGGAGAACAAATCCGTATAAACTTTTTCTCCGCTTAACCCGCCAACGGACAATGGCGTGACAAACTCTTCGCCTGCTTTGGTGATAACCGTGCTGGTCTTGACACCGCGCTTGGCCAACAGGCGGATCAGCAACAACGCTTTAAACGCCGCAATGCCGCCGCCTATGATCAGTAAAATCCGTTTTTCGCTCATTATATTTGTCCAGTTATATTTGTCCGGCGGCCCAAACCCCGGCCAGAGTAGTTAGCGCACCCAGAGCCACCAAAGCAATATTTCTTCGCAGTGTTCGCGGTTTTGTGTTTTGGCCCGGTTTTGCCAAATCGATCTCGCCTGCCGCCCAGGCTTTGGCGAGCGCAGCAACATTGTCGGCCGCTTCGGGCATGGCTTTCAGGGTTTTTTGGGCCCGACGTAAATCAGCCAGAAAGTCATTGATGCGGCCTTCCGGGCCAAGCTCGCGGCGCATAGACGCTTCCACCACCGGGCGCGAGGTTTCCCACATATCAAATTCCGGGTCGAGACGCCTGGCGACGCCCTCGGCCTGCATCATGGTTTTTTGGAGCATGATCAATTGCGGCTGCATTTTCATGTCAAAAATATCGGTGATTTCAAACAGTTGTAGCAAGACTTTGGCCATGGAGACCTGATCTGAGGTTTTGCCAAATATCGGCTCGCCAACTGCTCGCAAGGCGGAAGCAAAATCCTCTACTGTATGATGGGCGGGCACATAGCCGGCTTCGAAATGAATTTCGGCGATGCGGGTGTAATCGCGCATCAAAAACCCGTACATGATTTCAGCGTGGAAGCGTTGCTCGGCTTCGCTGAGCCGGCCCAAAATACCGAAGTCCAGCAAGACCAGTTCGCCGTCCTTGTCCACCACCAGATTGCCCTCATGCATATCAGCATGAAACACCCCGTAATCAAAAGCGCATGTGAGGAAGCTTTGTATGACCTTCACGGCCAAGGCCTTGCGGTCAATATTTGGATCGGTAAGCAGAGCATCACTGGAAAATGCCGTGCCGTCTATCCATTCCAGCACCATTACATTTTTAGCGCTATAGGCCCAGTGAATAGCGGGTACGCGAAACAAACCCGTATCTTCGGCCGCTTCACCAAGTTCGCTGGCGGCGGCCGCTTCGAGGCGCAAGTCCAGTTCAAGCGTCACGGCCCGCGCCGCCGTTTCCACAAACATTTTCGGCCCAAGTCGGCGCGAGGCAGGCACGAAAAACTCGGCCAACCCCGCCACCATGCGCAAGACATCAATGTCTTTGGCCATGCGTGTATGGATATTGGGGCGTAATATCTTAACAGCAACGGTCACACCATCTTTGAGTTTCGCCTTATGCACCTGCGCAACAGACGCCGCCGCAATCGGTTCGGACAAGGACGTGAACATTTCCTGCCACGGTTTACCGTATTCTTTTTCTATCCGCTCTATTGCCTTGTCCCTTGAGAACGCAGGCACCTGATCCTTGAGGCGCGACAAACCTTTGGTAAATTCCGGGTCGAGCATGTCGGAGCGGGTCGCCAAAATCTGGCCAACTTTAATATAGGCTGGCCCTAATTTTTCCAAAGCATTAGCAAAGCGCTCGCCGGGATTTTTAGCCCGATCTCGCACCGCAAACAGGCGCGAAACAAAGCCAACAAGCCGCGCCATAAACGGCACTTGCCCCGCATATTCCGCCGGGATCAAAGCATCATGACGCGCCAACACAAAGGCGGTTTTTAGTAGCCGGAAAAATGTGATCAAGGTTTTCATGGTGGTGTCTTAGCAGAGGATAAAATCAAAAGCGAGAGGGTGTTTTAGTCCTGTTGTTCACGGATGGGAGGGCTTTTATAGTTGCTTTATTATATCTTCCTTCTCCCCGTTTACACCGCAACTTGATTATCGCAAGTTCTTTTGCTTCATCCTTACGCACTAAATCGCGGATATAACGGCGTTGACGTTAGACAATTTTTAACGCCCCTTTGTCATAAGTCATTTATTATAAGGGTGTTGGGTGGAGAAACATGATGAAGATTGGCATGTCTAGCGCAAAGGGATCTTCCCGGTCCGTTATCCCACCTCGTTATTTTTCATTTCCTGCAATAGCGGGGCAAAACCCGTGGCTAGATTTTTTGCGGGCGGTTGCGGTGCTGTTTGTGTTGTTGCGGCACGGGGAGCGGGCCTTGGTAAACTCGTCCTCAGATGCATTAAACGCTTTGGCGACATCCCCCTTACATAATCTTTTTATCAATGGGTGGGTCGGCGTAGATCTGTTTTTGGTTTTGTCAGGGTATCTGATTGGTAAAAGCCTGATCAAAATGTTCGACAAGGGCAATCAGATCAATATCAGAACCTATTTTTGGCACCGCGCCTTACGGATTATTCCTGCCTATTTTGCGGTATTATTTATCACGGCTTTAGGCGTGTTTCCACTATATGCTGTAGCCACCGAACATTTGGCTCTACGCGTATTTTACCACATGTTGTTCTTGCAGGACTATTTACCTTCGAACATTAATGTTGTGTTTTGGTCGCTCGGCGTCGAAGAGAAGTTTTATATTGCTGCTCCAATGGTTGCCTTTATTCTCGTTCAATTCAAACAGACCCGGTTAGCTTTTTTGTTTCTGGCGCTCTTGTTTCTATGTGCGCCTCTCGTCAAAACTTTACAATTTTGGGTGGCGAATACTGAGATTAATTACCAGACTTTCTTTCAAAATTACAGAAGCCCATTTCATTTATCCACGGAGCCTTTGGTCGTGGGATTTGCCATTAGTTATCTTGAAATCAGGCGAAAATTTAAGTTGAAGCCAGCGCAAGCAAAATGGCTTTTTGCGCTTGCCGCAATATTGTTGGGAGGCTTAGTGCTCTCCCATGATTTTTTAGCAAATTTCGGATTTTGGGATATGATGGGGCAGCCTATAAGTTTGGCATTGTTATTTGGCGCTATGGTTATATGCGCAACACAGCTTTCAGGTGTACCGGTTATTGGCGAAGCTGTCTGGCGCTTCGTATCTCGATTAAGTTACGCCTTATACCTTATTCATTTTCCGCTTATCCCATTGGCACTGGCTTTAACATTACCAGATGCTCCCTTATCATTTTGGGGAATTTACATGACCCTTGCTTTTGCAGGTGCTTTGATTTTGCATTTCACTGTGGAAAAGCCATTCCTTAAAATTAAGAACCGCCGAACATCTAAATTTATTTCCGCCCGTTAAATAATTAATAGTCTTTATTTGTTATGGTATGTCGTTGAACAGGCAAAATCAGGTAATTTAATGATCTTAGATATACTGCAAAAACTATTAGTCACAATGGCTGTTTTTTTACCGCTGGAATACCTTCTTCCTAGATTAAAAGACAAAAAAGTATTTAGAGCAAAATGGTCCTTGGATAGCTGCTATGCCTTGATTTCACCTTTCATTATAGGCGTGGGTTTCGTATTTATAATCGTACTCGGGTCACTCATAATTAACCCAATTTTACCCGCACGCGTTACAGAGGTGATTGCGAGTCAACATCTGATTGTCCAAGTTATCGCAATCATTATCATTGCTGATATCGGGTATTATTTTGTCCACCGGATGTTTCATGAAATACCATTCCTATGGAAATTACATGCGGTCCATCATAGTATTGAAGAAATGGATTGGCTGGCGGCGCACCGAGTTCATCCTATTGATCAAATTTTGACGCGGGGTCTGTCTCTTATTATCCCTTATACATTCGGGTTCTCGACGGAATCAATAGCTATATTTTTTGTTATATTTGTTTGGCACTCTTACTTGAAACATTCGAATATAAACATCCGATTTGGACTACTACGCTGGATTTTAGTATCGCCAACTTATCATCATTGGCACCATGCCAATGAAGAAGACGCTTTTGATAAAAACTATGCAGGGCAGTTACCGATCATTGATATAATTTTCAAAACGGCTATCATGAAAGAAACCAGTGGTCCTGCCCACTACGGAACGGACACGCCGGTTCCCGAGAGCTATATCGGCCAAATATTACTGCCCTTCAAACTACCTAAACCCAAGAACAAAGCGGCTTCTTTAAAAATGGAAGATGTTAGTTTGCCGGGTCAGTAGTTGCGTAAATTTAATGTTTACCGTTTTGCGGACAGGGTCATGATATGCTTCCAATGTGATAAAATTATACAAAACCACACTCTAAGCTAGCTACATCACTCCCCGTTCAAATTCTCCACAAAGAAATTCAAAATCTCCTGGTCGCGGTGGATTTGATTAGACCTTGATCTGAAGCCGTGCTTTTCGCCGGGATAAGTCATGACGCGCATATTGTGCACTCCTCGCTTTTGCATCTCGTTCATGAGTTTTATTGAATGGCGAAACACCACATTATCATCAGCCATGCCGTGAATGAGCAAGAACGGCTCAGTCAAACCGTCCAAATGGGCAAAAACGCTGGCATTTTCATATGCGTCTTTGGTGTAATTGGCATTGTCCGGGCGCGGGTCGCCGAGATAGCGTTCGGTGTAGGCGGTGTCGTACAAGGCCCAGTCGGTGACGGGTGCGCCGGACACGCCGGCTTTGTAATGGTCGGTTTGGGCCAGCATATGCAGGGCCATATAGCCGCCGTAAGACCAACCATAAACCCCCATATTGTCCCCGTCCACATAGGGTAGGGCTTTGAGAAATTCTGCGCCCACGGACTGGTCTATGGTTTCGGTTATACCCATGGAACGGTAGAGATGGTCTTCAAATGCCTTACCGCGTTTGCTAGCACCTCTATTGTCCACCTGGAACACGACAAACCCGTTATCGACCAACATTTGTGCCAACCAAACTTTATTGTTCCAGCCTTTATTGACCCGCTGCACGCCGGGGCCGCCGTAAACAATAGTGATGGCAGCACGTTTTTCACCGGGTTTTATATCTGCCGGTTTGTACAGCATATAATCCATCATAGTGCCGTCAGCCGCCGCTAATTGGCCAAACTCCGGCGTTACATGGGACGCCGTATAAGGTGCGTAAGGGTGGTCCGCGTCCAGCTTGTTCTCATTAAGCCAGGTTAGCGGTGTGCCGTCGTTTTTGTAGGCACGGGTCTGGGGCGGTGTGGATTTATTGGAAAATGTCCCGATATAGGCCGTGCAATTATTGGCAAAGCTGGCATTGTGAACACCTTCGCCTTTTGAAAGTTGTATCAGGTTCTCACCGTCAAAGCCGATACTATAGATATGTTGCTCAAGTGCCGTTTCCTGCCAGCCCGTAAAATAAACCCTCTGTGCCGTTTCGTCGATACAATTAACCTTGGAAACTGGCCAATTACCCTTGGTAATTTGTACCGGGTTTTTGCCGTCTTTATCATAGCGGTAAATGTGCCAAAACCCGCTACGTTCGCTCGACCATAGGAATCCACCATCTTTCAAGGCCTTAAAATCACCACGCATATTGATCCAAGTCTTGCTGGTTTCTTCAAATAAAACTTCGCTAGCTCCGGTGGTGGGGTCAATACCCAGCATTTTTAAGGATTTATGATCCCGTGATAAAATCCCGACATAGAGATGTTTGCCGTTTTCACTCCAATAGACGCGGGCTAGATATATATCAGGGTTGTCCCCAATGTCCGCCCATACTGCATCGCCGCCGCCAAGCGGCTTTATGGCCAGCTTGACGGTGGCATTGTCAGTGCCCGCGAACGGGTAACGCTGGGCGATGTTTTCAATGCCGTCGGCTCCGTACTCAATCCGGTGCTCAACGGCAATGGGACTTTCGTCGATTTGTGAATAAGCAAGATGGGTTTCGGTGGGGGATAACCAATATCCGGTAGAGCGGGCCAGTTCTTCTTGTACGACAAAACTGGCCGTTGCATTGCGTACAAGCTCATTTGCGCCAAATGACAAACGGCTCTCCCGGCCCGAGGTCAAATCGGTCATATACAGATCATTATCGCGCACATAGCTGACAAACTCTCCCGACGCCGAAATTCTGGCATCGGTCTCGAAACCGTCGGTATTGGTGATTTGTGTCGCTTTGGTGGTTTCCAGATTATAGACAAAAACATCACCGCCAAGGGGAAATAAAATCTGCTTACCTTCACTGTCCCAGCTATAGGCGACAATACCCTTGCCCGTTTCGCGCATGCGTTCACGCCGATTTTTTTCTTCGGCGGAGAGAATTTCAGGCGCACCCAATAAATCCGTCGAACTGACCAAGAGCCGCCTCTCACCCGTAGCCAAATCATAGGCCCATAAATCCTGCTGGCCCGCATCATCGGCGCGGCCTTGCAAGACTGTGACCATTTTCCCGTTAGGCGAGATGCTGGCTTTTCTTAAACTGGGGCCAGAAAGGGCCGGGTCAGAATGAATGATGGCTGCTGTGAGATCACCAGGTTTGACACTGCTCGGCTGTAGCTCTGGTGTTTCGGTTTGCTGGCTACATGCTACAAACAGTGTGGTCGCCAACAGGCTCATGATAGTTAAGCGCATAATTCCCTCATATTTGGTTTTGTATATACTTGCAGGGACGTGTAAGGAATGCAAGCAAGGAGACGTAAATGCAGTGCTATGATGTTTTTAACGGCGATGCGGACGGCATTTGTGCGCTGGTGCAATTGCGCCTTGCACACTCTCATGTGGCGGAACCACGCGGGGCCGTATTGGTCACTGGCGTCAAACGCGATATTAATTTGCTGGCACGGGTACATGCGGATGCGGGCGACCAGATAACGGCGCTGGACATTTCCATGGCCACCAACGCGAAGGGCTTACGGCAAAACCTGGAAGCCGGGGCCGTTGTTTTTTATGTCGATCATCACAATCCAGGCGACATACCAAAACATGAAAACCTGTTTGCCGTTATTGATACAAGCCCCGATACTTGTACTTCGCTTCTGGTCAATCATTGCCTGAAGGGAGCCTATAAGGAATGGGCCGTTGTGGCTGCGTTTGGTGATAATATGGCAAATGCCGCCGCGTCAGCCGCCCGCTCTTTGTTTTTAAGCGGTGATAATTTAGGCAAACTCAAATCTTTCGGGGAATTGATTAATTACAATGCTTACGGTCGGGATATCTCCGATTTGCATTTCACCCCCGAGTATTTGTTCAAACAGTGTGTACGATATGCGACACCAAGCAAGTTTCTGTCTGCTCATCCTGAAATTTTCGAAAAACTTGAAGCCGGATTTAAAGATGATATGTCCAAGGCGGCGCAGTGTGGGTTTATTGAACCGGGCATCACAATTTTGGATGATATTCCTTGGGCCAGGCGGGTATCAGGCAGTTATAGTAATGTGCTGTCCGGGCGAGAGCCTGACCAAGCCCATGCAGTGCTGACCCACAATGCACACGGCGGCTACACCGTCTCTGTCCGCGCCCCGAAAAACAATCCGAACGGTGCAGATAAGTTATGCCTGCAATTCCCCACAGGCGGTGGCCGCACCGCTGCTGCCGGTATCAATCATTTGTCCAAGGATAAGCTGGACGATTTCTTGGCCGCCTTTAGTCAAGCATTCTGAGATCAAGCATTCTGAGTTTCGGACTGGACGGCATTTAAAAATGCACCTATTAGATAGCTTTGGGGCCGTCACTGCTTATACTAACGGAGTAATATATGCGTAATTTCGGCACACGATCTTTTCGGCGGCCTTTGGTCATATCAACATTATTTTTGGGTTCTGCGCTTTTATTAACCGCATGTGGGGGTGGCTCAAGCCCGACCCCACCACCACCTTCACTTTCACCTCCACCACCGTCTGTGAGCACCGGGCCTACGTGGACGCAAGGTGTCTTTGAAGCTGAAGGTGTTTTCAAAAACCGTTGCGCTGCTCCGCGTAGTGGCACCAACCCGGCAACTGGCCAACCTTACCTTGACATTGCCGGTTCTACTCTGCACGAGAAGCACTGGTTACGTTCATGGAGCGACAATACTTATTTATGGTATCGTGAGATAGAAGATATAGATCCGGCGACTATTGCTGACAGGTTGGATTATTTTGATGTTTTGAAAAGCCCGGCTATAACTTCATCGGGAAACGCTAGAGACCGGTTTCATTTTACAATTGATACAGAAGAGCACCAACAACGTGTTTCCAGCGGTGCATCCGCCGGGTACGGGGCCCGCTTTACATTCATCCGCAGTGCGCCTCCGCGTGATATACGCATAGCCTTTGTGGAAGCTGGATCACCGGCTACAAGCGCTCCTGCCAATTTGGACCGAGGCGCTGTTATCCTGAGAATTAATGGCGTAGACGTGATTAACGGCACAGATACCAACACGCTAAACGCCGGACTTTTCCCGGACGGAGCTGACGAAAATCATACGTTTAGAGTCCGCGATCTAAATGGCACTGAACGCACATTCACCATGACATCGGCTATCGTTACGTCCGATCCGGTCAATGTCGCCAAAACCATTGATGTGGCTGGTGACAAAATTGGTTATTTGCACTTTACCACATTTGGCACTTCAAGTGCCGAGCAGGCTTTGTTTGATGCCATGACCACATTTCAGAACGAAGGTATCAGCGATTTGGTTTTGGATTTACGTTATAACGGCGGCGGGTTTTTGGCCATTGCTGGCGAGCTTGGTTATATGATCGCAGGAAATGCGCAGACCAGCGGTGCGATATTTGACAAACTCACCTTTAATGACAAGCATCCCACCATCGACCCTGTGACAGGTCGCACCTTGGTGCCGACCCCGTTTTATAGCACGGCCCGTGGGTTCTCAGTGGCTGCTGGCACGGCCCTGCCGACTGTTAATTTAAACAGGGTGTTTATTCTCTCGACCGCCCGCACATGTTCGGCCAGCGAGGCGGTTATTAACGGCCTGCGCGGTGTCGATGTTGAGGTCGTATTGATCGGCACGACCACATGCGGCAAACCTTACGGATTTTACGCCACGGACAATTGCGGCGTCACGTATTTTACCATCCAGTTCAGAGGCGAAAATGACAAAACTTTTGGTGATTACGCCGACGGGTTTACCCCTATTGACGCGGCCATCAATAGCGGTGAGTTGATCCCAGGGTGTGAGGTCGGGGACGATTTCACCAAGGTTATGGGCGACGAGACCGAAGCATTGTTTTCCACCGCGCTTAGCTATAGGGAAACGGGCGTTTGCCCGGTGGTGGCTACAAAATCTCTGGGTGAAGCCAGTAACAAAGCCAGCGCAGCCTTTGCCTCTGATGATCCATTATCATTATATAATGACCCTCGGGTACGGTCGCGTTTGTTGTTGGAGCAAAGCCTGATACTAAATGCACCTCTTGGCAAAGAATAATTATGGCTGGTGTTTTTAAAACGGGCCTGACCATAATGGTTGCCGTTCTTAGTGCGGGGTGCCAGACGCTACCGCCAACCAAAGGCGAACCTGCACTGCTTGTAAATTCGTCTGCAAAAGTTACCACAGAAATACAAGACGTGGTCTCCCAAGCCTTAAATGGTGTAAAGGTAACAATCGCGCCGGATGTCCTGACCACAAGCTCGACACTGGCCATTGAACGACCTGAATTCCGATCCCCCGCAGGTGATCCAATAATGGGGCGGCGCATGGACATGCCAGATCATTTCAGCCTCAGCATCTCAAACAAAAACTGCGTCCTGACCCATGAGCAGACAGGCATGAGTTACGCGCTGAAATATGCGCGGTGTGAGGTGGTGGGATAAACCTTTCCCGTGAACAGTAAGTGAAACCGGAAAGAGGGTGGTTGACTCTAAACTCTACATATGTATATTTATGGCATGGCAAGACGTAAAAACATCTCAAAGCAGACCCGTATAGTACTGGCTATGCTTTTACATTCACCTCAAAAATGGCAATACGGGTATGAGATATCCAAAATAACCTTACTGAAATCCGGGGCATTATATCCAATCCTTATGCGCCTTCATGAACAACAATTTCTTGAGGCGACATGGCGCGAATCTGATCAACCGGGGCGGCCACCCCGTCATATTTACCGCCTTACATCATCAGGCATTTCACTGGCCAATGAACAGGCGAACGATACGACACTCCCCGTCATATCTTTTCCGGTCGGGGTAAGCGCATGACCACACACAAGCACCCATTTCGCAGTGCCGCATATCTAATCATGAGAATAGCTCAATACACCATCCCGCAAGACAACAAGCAATGGATCACGGCTATGGGAAATGAGCTTTCTCATATTGACAAGGACTTTGAAGCTTTAACTTTTTCTATTGGGTGCTTGCGCTCTGCATTGCACCGAAAATTGGCAGTCGAGAATTTAGAACCGTTGGGGCGCTGGTTTGTCGTGACATGTATATTCATATGGGCGGTCTTGAAAGTTTACCTAGCCGGCAAGGCCACCTCGTCTACAATAATAGACTTTACAGTGTGGCAAATCATGCTGTTATTCGGATCTTCATTTGCATATATTGGTGCCGCATTTTTCTTGTTTGCGCGGAAATGGCGGGGGCTTGCGGGGAGCCTATTATTAGCATTTATTTTAAATTCCGCACATTTCTTTTTTATAACATTTGGCCAGCCCCTTTTCGTAGAGCATAATACTACCGCAATATTTTCGTTGGCTGTTATTAGCGAAGAATCGTTCATCCTGACACTGACTGTGGTCGGGGCTATCGGGCTGTGGGCTTGGTCTAATATTTTCAACAACAAACAGCGGAGGGCGTTATGAGTATTCAACTTCCAAAAACTTTAACAGGAATAGGAAGCGTACTTCTTGTTATTACCGCGCTCTTTCACATCAGTGCTATTACTCAAGTCACAAAAATTGCGAACGCTGAAGATATTGACCCTTTCGTGAAAATGTTCATTGAGCCATTGTGGGTTTTCCCGACAATGACCTGGTTAATTACGGCCATACTCGCAATGTTTTTGGTGGTAAAACCTGGTTCCCGCTCGACCGTGTTTCTAAGCTTACTAAGCCTTATCCCTCTATCGAATGCAGGTGTTTTATTTCTATACACAGGCCCCTTTATTGGCGGGTTTATGCTGCTGGCTTCCGGTATTTTTATATTGTTGGGGGCATTAACAGCGCGAGCAAAAGCACTTTGAGATTAGAGCGCTTTAGCCAGTAACGTATATTGTGCTAACGCCGCATCATGCTCCCGAGTATGCCGCGCATGATTGCGGCACCGGTGCGGCCACCTAGTTTGCGGCCTATTTCTGCACCGATTGACCGCACGGCAGCTTTGGTGCCGGCTTCCAGGGCCGATTGACGTTTGCGGCCCCGTCTTCTGGGTTTTGGTTTGGATTTGGTGCGGGCTTTTTCTGCCGCAACTTTGGCGTCCTCTTTGGCTTTGACTTCCGCGATTTGGTTGCGTTTTTCGCTGAGCATTTCATAGGCGGATTTGCGGTCTATGGTTTCGTCGTACTGGGTACCGACGGGGGAGCGCGACATCACCGTTTTGCGCTCAGCGTCCGTAGCCGGGCCGAGGCGTGAGCTTGGCGGGCGGATTAGAGTTTGCCCGACAATGCCGGGGCGGCCTTTGGCGTCCAGTAATGATACCAGAGCTTCGCCCACACCCAGATCCGAAATCACGTCTTCGGTTTTAAAGGCCGGGTTGGGGCGAAAGGCATTGGCGGAAGCGCGGATGGCTTTTAAGTCGTTGGGCGTATAGGCGCGCAGGGCATGTTGGATACGGTTGCCGATTTGGCCAAGCACGCTGTCGGGGATATCGGTCGGGTTTTGGGTGACGAAATATATGCCCACACCCTTGGAGCGGATCAGGCGCGCCACTTGTTCAATTTTCCGAACCAAAGCTTTGGGTGCGTCGGTAAACAAGAGATGCGCTTCATCAAAAAAGAACGCGATGACAGGTTTATCCGGGTCGCCGATCTCTGGCAATTCTTCGAACAATTCCGAAAGCAGCCAAAGCAAGAATGTGGAATACAGTCGCGGATTATTTATGAGTTGCTGCGCGTCCAGCACGCTGACAATACCCTTGCCGCTCATATCGGTGCGCATAATATCGGATAGTTTCAGCGCCGGTTCTCCGAAAAACTCATCGGCTCCGTCCCGCTCCAATACCAATAGATTACGCATAATCGCCCCGACCGATTGTGACGAAATATTGCCGTATTCATAGAGCAAATCCTTGCGGCTTTCGGCGATAAAGGTCAGCGTAGATTTTAAATCTTTCAAATCGAGCAAGGGCCAATCATTATCCTCGGCCACATCAAAAGCAATGGCCATGACGCCCTCTTGCACATTGGTCAAGCCCATCAGGCGCGACAACAATGTCGGCCCCATTTCCGATATGGTGGTGCGTACCCTATGGCCGTTTTCCCCGTACAAATCCCAAAACATAGTCGGGAAAGCGGTATAATTATAATCCTCAAGCCCGATTTTCTCGGCCCGCGAGATCAGCTTGTCATGCAGTTTATGGGTTTTGGAACCGCTTTGCGATATTCCCGATAAATCCCCCTTAACATCCACACAAAACACAGGAACCCCGGCGTTTGAGAACCCTTCCGACAAAATCTGCAAAGTAACGGTCTTCCCCGTCCCCGTAGCCCCCGCAACAAGCCCGTGCCGATTAGCCCGGTGCAATAAAAGTTCCTGCCGTTTCCCGTCCGTGTCTTTGCCAATGAATATTGTGGTCATGTTTTTTTCTCCCGGCTGGTTAATACCCGTTTTTAACATTGTGGACAATATGGTAAATCAACTTTCAAGGAGACGCATTTGTTCTCCAAAAGTTTACTTGAATGTAGTTACACGTTTCAATACAGGTTCATAAAAGAGGTGATTCCATGAAACTGTTACGCATATCTTCCTTACTGTTCATTGTGAGTATATCCTTGCTGGTAAGTTCATTTGCGCGTGCAAATGAAACGGAGGCCAAACTAGCATTGCAAGCTGCTGTAACGGATGCAAAATCAAGGCTTGAAAACAACCCGGATATTCGCTTTGCCTTTAAGGGAGCTTCGCGGGAAAGTGTAGGGACGAAAGATAAAAAAATTGACCTTACCGACGAAGACATCCGTTCAGATTTGATCTTTAGCTATGATCCCGCCTTGCCCGAAAGCCAGCAATATCACTTGCACCATCCGACAGAAGCCGAAAATTCTGACGACCGTAAAGAAGCCTTGTATGCACGCGAAACTGAAATGCTCAATCGTCGCAAAACAGGTGAAGATAAAGGAGATGATCAACTGCTCATTTTCACTGTAAACAATGCGGGAGGCTCATCTGGAAAAGTTAATAAGGAAAATACATCTAATCTATCCGATAAGTATAAATATCTAAAAGAAACCGATACAGATTGGGTGTTTTCCGTCCCATTTTCAACAAAAGGCATGGGCTTAGCAGGTTTGGGAGATATCAACATATCGACATCAGCCTCCGACAAAAAACCCTCTGATAAAGAGCATAAAATGATGAAAAAAGTACAGGCTAGAATGCCAAAATTCATCAAGTCGGTAAAGCTCGAGCTTATGATTGATAAAACCCACAAGCGGTTTAGTGGCACGCGTGCTTATTTTACAGAAAGCTTAAAAATCACTACAGGCGTCAAACTGCAAAAAATGGAAATTATCACCGACCTTGTTCCTGTATGGGAAGACGGCCCTTTAGTAACCGGGCGTATTACGCAAAAAATGCAAGTAAAGCTGTTGCTAATCAAAATAGGCACAACCGATACAACGGTCTATTCAGATTTTGAACCCAGGAAACTTGACAAGGAAAATTAACCGGTAATTTGTGCAAACCACATGCCGCCTAATCAACCCTAAAGCCCAACCCCCATACCGCTCATGCCTGTCTCCGTTCATCCCGGCGCAGGCCGGGGATGCAGGTATCCATCGCAGGGTTTCGTGTTTGAACCGAGAGCCCTGCGATAGCCCCCTGTATACACAGAGGTGAGCGGGTTTGGGGTTTAGCATCAACACCTAAACTTTCCGCATAATCACCGAACCATTCGTCCCGCCAAAGCCGAACGAGTTGCTCATGAAAGCTTTTATATCGTGGTCACGGGTCTTAGTGACTATGTTGATCTTCGGGATTTCCGGGTCTAGCTCTGTTATGTTTATGCTGGGGGCGACAAAGCCGTCTTTCATCATGATTAGGGAGTAGATGGCTTCCTGGACGCCTGCACCGCCTAGGCTGTGCCCGGTCATGGATTTTGTTGCGGAAACCATTGGGCCGTCTTCACCAAATACCCGGTGGATTGCACCGCATTCCGCCGTATCGCCGACGGGTGTGGCGGTGGCGTGGGGGTTGATGTAGCAGACATCGTGGCCCGCCTCTTTTAGGGCCAGGCGCATGGCACGCTCTGCCCCTTCTCCGCTTGGTGCGACCATATCATAACCGTCCGACGTGGCGGCGTAGCCTGTGACTTCGGCGATGATATTGGCACCGCGTTTTTTGGCATGTTCGTATTCTTCGAGCACCAGCATTCCGGCCCCGCCCGCTATAACAAAACCGTCGCGGGTGGCGTCAAAGGCGCGGCTGGCCGTTTCGGGTGCATCATTATACTTGCTCGACATGGCTCCCATGGCGTCGAACAAATTGGACATTGTCCATTCCAACTCCTCGCCGCCGCCCGCAAACATCACGTCTTGCTTGCCCCACTGGATTTGTTCGACCGCCGAGCCGATACAGTGCAGGCTTGTGGTACAGGCCGAGGTGATGGAATAATTGACACCTTTGATTTTGAAGTGGGTCGCCAAAGTCGCCGACACGGTCGAGGACATAGCCTTGGGCACAGCAAATGGCCCAATGCGTTTGGGCGCGCCCTTTTCGCGGGTGGTGTCGGCGGCTTTTACGATGGTCATAGACGACGGCCCGCCGGAGCCTGCGATAATACCAGTGCGCGGGTGGGAAATTATATCCTCGCCAATGCCTGCCTCTTCAATGGCTTGCTGCATGGCGACCGCACTCCACCCGGCCGCTTCGGTCATGAAACGGTAAGTGCGTTTGTGGATATGTTCTTTAGGGTCAAGCTTTGGCCGTCCGGAAATTTGCGAGCGAAACCCTTTGGCCACCATGTCTTCGTCGGTGGCAATGCCGGATTTTCCGGCCTTTAGGCTGGCGGAAACTTCGCCTGAATTATCGCCGATACAAGAAACTATCCCCATGCCCGTAACAACAACTCTACGCATCAATTTTCTCCATGCTTTTCTACATTTTCGGGGGGAACAAATGTACCAACCCGTAAATCTTCGGCCTTATAAATCACTTCCCCGTCCGCCTCCATAGTGGCATCAGCAATACCCAACACCAAACGGCGCCTGATAACCCGTTTGAGGTCCACCGTATATTTCACCAATTTGACATCCGGTGTCACCTGACCGCTAAAGCGCACCTTGCCAACCCCAAGCGCCCGGCCCTTACCGGGCGAACCGCCCCAGCCGAGAAAAAAACCGACCAATTGCCACATGGCATCAAGTCCAAGACAACCCGGCATCACCGGATCGTTTTTGAAATGGCAATCAAAGAACCAAAGATCAGGATTAACATCCAGCTCAGCAGTGATCAAGCCTTTATCAAATTTCCCCCCCGTGTCAGCGATATGGGTGATGCGGTCAAACATCAACATGGGCGGCAAAGGCAATTGCGCATTCCCGTCCCCGAACAGGCTTTCTTCGCCGGAAATAATCAAATCATCATAATCATAGCTAGAGCGTATTTTTAACATAAATCACCATTGTCTCGTTAGGCCGCAAACCTATGCGAGCAAGCGCAGGGCTTCAAGTGTTTATGTGAGGGGGGCGGGTAATACTGTCTTGGTGAATACTCACCCCACTTGCTCGTCCAGAAAGTCTTTTAGTAGCTCTGCATATGGTTCGCTGCTTGCGCCCCAGTGGGGGGTGATTTGGGTTAGGGCCGCATACACGCCTTCGTGGATCATGGCTTTGGGGTTTCCTGCACCAATACCGCGTAGTGACGCATAGGCTAGCCAATAGGTGAAGTGCTGGGTCAGACGTTCGGATAATATATGCTTTTCGTCGGTGCGAAAATACAAATGCCCACTAGCTTCGAGGCCATCCAACAAGCGTTCAAAGGCATTTTGCATCAAAGACAAAAGACGTTTAAACTTTGGCCTTAGTTCCGGGATGCGTTCTAGCAATGATGTCAGGTTGAGATAGAAAAACCGGAAATCGTAAATTTCCTCAAAGATAATATATAGATAAATCCAGTTGTCTTCCAGGGCCAGAGGCTTGGTGACGGGGGCGGCTAGAACTTGCCTGATCTCGGTCTCGAAATCCGCAAACAGCTCGCCGATGATGGCGTCCTTGCCTTTGTAATGATAATACAAATTACCGGGGCTGATGCCCATGACGGCGGCGATGTCCACCGAATTTATATTTACCTCGCCCTCATTGTTGAGCAAGCCCAGCGCCGTGCGCAGGATTTTCTCTTTGGTTTTTGAGCGCGCTGCCACTGGTTATTTTTTGGATGCCGGTTTCTTTGGTGCGGCTCGTTTGCGCGGCGCAGGCTTGGGTTTTAAGCGCTTCAACACTTCGTCCAATTTGGCTTCGATGGCGCCCAGCCGAGCTTCAACATCACTGCTGTCACTATTGTCACCACTGCCATAGCCGCGCTTGAGACGTTCGCGCATTTTGGCGATACGTTCATCCACATCAAAACCGTCGCCCATTTTGTCGCTTACTTTGTCAAAAGCTTCTTTGCCTTTATGGGTGACGATGGTTTCCAGCACTTCGCCTTTTTCCACAAGCTCATCGAACACTTTCGATGTGGATTTACCGGCTTTGGACAGACCCTCTTGCACCTCGCTAAAAGCGCGGCCGTAGGCCCCAATACCAGCCAGCCAGATTTTACGGGCCGTGTCAGTATTCTTATTTGGGGACTTGTTTCTATTGTCGCTCATCATGTTCTCCTTACACGCCTCTTAGGCGGCTACGTTCTTTTGCAGGTTTTTCGGGACTTTTAATTTTTTCAATTTTCGTTTTTTACGGTTTGGCATTTCAACTTCCGGCTCGTCAAAGAAATCGCGAATGATCTGGACGCTTTCGTCGCGCTTGGTCAGTAAGAACAAATGCCCGGCGTCTTCAAATTCGTGCAGGCGGGAATCCTTGATCATAAATTTCAGGATTTTCGCATTGGCTAAAGGCACAATATGATCCCGGTCTCCGGCAATGATTAAGGTCGGCATTTTGAGGAACGGCAGGAGCGGCAGGCTTGACCAACCGATCATACATAGGAGCTGATACCAATAACCTTTAAGGCTCGGGGCTATCATGTTTTTGGCAAATTCCCCGGCCCCGTCTTCACCGTCGCCGTATAAAGTCTCGAAATGTTTTTTCAAATACTCGCGGTCTCTATACCGTTTGGGCGAGCCCATTTTGGTGATGGCGCGGATGTCGCCCGGCACCATGGTGACGCCCGGTGCAGTGGCGCACAGCACCAAACGATCTGTCATGCCCGGATATTGGAATGCGAATTGTTGCGCCATGCCGCCGCCCCAGCTTACGCCGAGCACGTCAACCTTGTTATAGCCGTTTTCCAGCAATATTTGCTTGGCGGCTTTAGCCGCCCACCACGGGCGATAAGGGATCACCGGGTCGGGTGAGCCGCCAATGCCTGGCATGTCAAATGTGATAATGTCGCGGCCGGTGAATTTATCGGCAAATGCTTGTGCGATTTCTAAATTGGCGCCAATACCGTTGAAAAACAGGAGCGGGGTACGCTTGCCTGCGCCTTTGTCCGTGCCTTTCCAAACGGCAGTGCGCAGCTTTTGATTGCCGACTTGGGTAAAGCGAATATGGGGGGCGTTGAGCATTGGAGGCTTTCTTTTTATGTGAATACGTATTCGCCGGGCGCTTTGCACAGCGGCGGGAATGATTTATTGCCTTGGGTGCGCGGCGCGGCTTTGACCTCGCCGGAGCGCTGTTTGAGCCAGCTATCCCAGTGGGGCCACCAGGAGCCAGCGTTTTCAGATGCGCCGTCCAGCCATTGGTCACAGGTTTCTTCAATTTTCTTATTGGTAAAAAATTTGGCTTTTGGATTGCCCGGTGCAGTCAGCAAGGATTGAATATGCCCGGAACTGGCCAGCACGAAATCTATCTTGCCACCAAACAATTGCGTATTACGGTAGCTGGCCCGCCACGGTGTAATATGGTCAGTGACGCCGGCTAGCATGAAGCCGTCCACTTTGACGTTTTTGAGATTGATCTCATTGTCCATGAAATTAACGCCGCTACCAGGCACAAAGCGTTTGTCAGCAAACATGTCCAGATAATCGGAGTGTAATTGCGCCGGCAAATTGGTAGTGTCCGCGTTCCAATATAGAATATCAAATGCGGGCGGGTCTTCGCCGAGCAGGTAATTATTGACCACATAATTCCAGATCAAATCATTGGGCCGCATCCAGGCAAACACTTTTGCCAACTGATCGCCGGGCATAATACCTTTGCGCCGGGACATTTTTCGCGCCGCTTCAATACCGGCTTCGCTGGCGAACAGGCCAATGTCGCTGTCGGATTTCTTTGGGTCTAAAACGCAGACCATCAATGTATAGGAGTTGACCCGTGTATCGCCACGTGCGGCCAATTCGCTTAGGAACAATGACAATGTAGCACCGCCAGAACAAGCGCCCGAGACATTGATCTTTTTGCTTCTGGTGATTTTCATAATTACGTCCGTGCCCTCGATCAGGGATTGGACATAATTTTCTAACCCCCAATGGGAATGCTGGCGGCTTGGATTGCGCCAACTGACGGCAAACATCTGATAGCCTTGGGAGGCAAAATATTTGATGACACTGTTATGTTCGGACAAATCATTGGCGTAAAATTTGTTGATCTGCGGCGGGATGATGACCAGCGGGGTTTTGTAGACTTTGTCCGTCATGGGCTTGTACTGGATGATCTCCAGCATTTCGTTTTTAAACACCACACTGCCCTTGGATGTGGCCAAATTTTTACCAACCTCAAATTTGGATTTATCGACCATGGACGGCATGCCGCCATTGGTGCGTAAATCCTCGTAAGCATTTTTGATACCTTTGACCACGGACATACCGCCGGATTCGTAGAGCCGCTTCATGGCTGCCGGATTACCCAGGAGTGTATTGGTCGGGGCGAAACTATCAGCCAAAATATCCAGCACAAATTTGGAGCGGGCTTTGTCGGCGTCGCCAATACCACTGTCATTGATCCAGCCCTCAAAGCCTTTGCGGGCTGCCAGCCAGTTTTGCAGGCCTGCCTTATAGAGGCGGTTATAGCGCCAGGTCGGGTCCATGAAACGGCGGTCGCGACGCTCGGGTGCCAGTTCAGACTCGCCTTTGGCAATCTTGACCAATTCCTTGCCGTACGCGCCCAAATTTTTGGCCAAAGGCTTGGGTTGTTTGACAGCATTGCCGACCAAAATGCCAAGAGATTTTAGAAGTTCGGCTCGCCTGATCCCGATCATGGAGTTAACCGAAGTGGTGGACTGGGCCGCCTTTTTCTCTAAATCTTCTATTTGTTTAGCCATGCCATCTCTCCCGTTTTTCCCTTTATGCCAAATAATGTGCAGAATTGCCAATACAATTCACCTGGTAGGTAGTTTCCCAGAACGCAAAACATAAAAAAGGCGCATTTAGGGGGGTAAATGCGCCTTTTCCGTGCTTAAAATTTTGTATTTTTAAGCAGCTTTAACGGTTTCCACAGCTTTTTTTGCGACTTTTGTCACGCGTTTCGCAGTCTTTTTAGGAGCCTTTTTAGCAAGCGTGACAATTTTCTTGTTAAGCTTGGCAATCTCGGCTTCCAGCTCGACTACACGGTCATTTGCCGCTTTGGGGAAGAAAGAACGAACTTTAGCGGCGCGCATTTCATAACGCTTGGACGCAAATTCAGTAACGTTTTTGCGGGCATCTTTAACGAAAGACGTCGCAGATGTTTCCAGCTTCTCACCGCGAGCGGCATAGTCGTCATAATTCTTGGCAGCTTTGTCAAATACAGGCACTGCACGCTCATAAGCGGCGCCGAACATGCCTACATAGGCACGAAAGCCCTTTTGTACAGCGGCAGGTGTTTTGAATGTATATTTAGTTGCTTTCGTTGTCTTCTTTTTTGTTTCTTGGGCCATGATAAAATCCTTTGTTTGGCGGGGCGTCCCATTTATGATTAAATGAGACACCGTTTAATTCGATAATGGATAAATAAGCACAAACATTAGAAACCGCACCCTAATTTGCAGATGAGGGTATCACCTAGGCTCAGGCCCTAATCCTATAAATTGATAATGCCGACATTTAAGGCTTTGGTGACGGCACGGGCGCGGGTTTTTACGTCCAGTTTTTTGAAGGCGTTTTTCATATGATAGCGCACTGTGTTTTCACTGACGCTCAATATTCCGCCGATCTCCAAATTGGTTTTCCCCCGTGCAGTCCAGTGCAAGCAATCAATTTCGCGCCTTGTGATTTTCGCTAAATCTATGTCCGTCGCAGCCAGGTCGACGGGCACAGGTATGGGGACTTCGTGTAATTCCACACAGCGCGCCATAAATTTTACGCACATCAGATGGATTTCGTCGTGGCTAGCTGCGAATTGCTCCGCCGTACAATTTTTGTTGCCGCGTGTGTAGGCGGTCATGCCGCGCAAATAGCCGACGGTATTGAGGGGGACTAGCCAGGCCCGTTTGACGCTGAACAGTTTCATGGTCGTTAATTGCCACAGCACGGACGAGTTTTTCTTCGCAGATTGCAAAAATTCGATATATTCAAACGGGCTGGATACCCGTGACATTTCGGCCACCACCGGGTCCATTTGTAGCCAGCCGTCACGAATATATCTATCTGTATATTTATGAGACACGCCGATGCCGTAGTTTTTAACAAGAAAATTACAGCCCTGGGCGGTGTTATCAATGGTGCCGGATTTCAATGACCAGGCATCAAAGCCCGCATAGCCCAGCTCGCCGATAATTTCGGCGAACAAGTCGCATAATGCGTCTACAGAATTCACCCCACCTAATCGAGCGCTCAATTTTCCTAGCCCCTGCATAGACGCGCTCTAACAGGTAAACCGCAGAGTGACAATCACATAAAGAGTGACAATCACAGATCACCTGCGCTTAGCAAAAACGGCAATGCATGTGCGTGCAGTAATTCGGGTTTTTGGATCGGGAACATATGTCCTTGTCCAGGTACGGCAATAAAGTGCGCACCCGGAATCATATCCGTCAAGGCACAAGCATGTCCGATGGTGGAATAGGCATCCTCGCTGCCGTTAACCACTAAAGTCGGACAGGTGATTTTCTTATAATCAGACGGATCAAGTTTTAAGGCCGACCAACGCAAAGGCCATAATGCCGTCAATAAATCATACCAGTCGGATGTGTGATGAACGGCGCGCAATTTCGCACACAGCACGGGATGGCGGGCCATGAATGCCCATTTACCTGGCGGCGTATTCGGATTGATCGTGCCAAAATAGGCCCGTGTACCCCGTATGAATTTCTCCGATGTCCCCAAAAACGGCGATACGCCCGACAGCACTTGCCGCGCCAGTATATTTGGCTGGTATATGGACATATAGAGGGAAATCACGGCACCGGCTGAATGGCCCATGACCACGGGTTTTTGGCCAAGTCCAAGGGCGTTGACAAATTCGATCATGTCCCAGGCGAGACTGCGATAGGAGGAGAACGCGCCGCTTGGGTTATTTGTATATCCATGACCGCGCATGTCGGGCGAGATGACGAGGAAGTCTTCGGCCAGCCTCTTATAGTGCTTTGACCAGGTTAATTTCCCCGTCATCCAACCGCCGTGCAAAAGAAGAATGGGGCAACCACTTCCCTGCACACGGTATGAGATACGCAAGTTCTCAAGATCAATGGTAAGGCGTTTACTCATTCTTTCCTTCCCTTGCCTCTCCTTCCTCCGTTCTTACGGAGTTTGAGCCAAAGTGGGGCAAATGCCTCGTGACGCGAATGGTACCCCGCCCCCGCCTTCGCGGGGATGAGCGGAAAAGGGGGATGGGGGCGCGCACATCTTGTGCGCTTTTGAGTTTTCGTAATAATACGCACCACCCCCCCGCCGCAAGAGCGTCGGCCCCCATCGCCTCCGCAAGAGCTCCGGCACTTCCCCCGCAAGAGGCAAGGGAAGGAAGAACTATCTCCCCCACCGCCTAAAACTTCTTGCTGACCTTGGCGCTGACCGAATAGGCTTGCACATCGTTGAACTGGGTATAGCTACCCGTAATGTTGAGCTTCATGTCGTTCTCCATCTTGACATTAATGCCGCCGTTGATTTTGGCACCAAAGCCGACCTCGTCGGCATTAGCCCCGGTCAGCAGGTTAAATGCCCCGCCGGAGCGGCCGGCATGGACGATACGAAAGCCGAGATTGGCCCGCACCGGGCCTTGGCCTGCCGCGCCGCCAAGTGAAGTGAATTTATCCGTAAATGAGGTGTCAAATTTACCGCCCAGAGCGAAATTGGTGAAGGTTAGCTCCCGGCCGGGCGTAATAATCCCGTCCGCCGAGACAAAGCCTTCATTTTTCAGCCGCGTGACCGTGATGCTGGCGTCGGGTCTGAACACGATTCTATCCACAGCTATTTTAGTCTGGAAGCGGGCCGAGCCCCTGAAAATATCACTGCCAAATGTGCTGCTGTCGCCGTCGAATGACAAATCATGTTCGGCGCTGGTATAGGCGATCATGCCGGACAAATTGGTGTCCTTGTTGAACTTTTGCCGCACAAACAAAGACGCGCCGTAGGATGTGCTGTCCAGTAACGAATCCAAAGCCGCCGACGTCACCGTGCCGTCCTTGAGCGTCACTTGGCCACCGATAGAGGTTTTGGCGCTGAGTTTTTTGAGGCCGCCCGCATTGATGGTGAACGCGTCGGATTGGCGGTCTATGCCGGCCCGGTTATCGCTCAGGCCGGAATAATTGCCCTTGAGGAACAATTGCCACGGGTTTTTACGGGGCCCGCCGTTGATTTTCACACTGGCATTGTCGAGAGACGACAAGCCGCCGCCCCGAAGAAGCCGAAACGCCCCCTGACCCAACCCGGCCACTTGTATGGTTTTGTACACACGCGGGGCGGCGGGTTTGGTGTCAGAAGCCGGGGATTTGGGCCGGGCGGCAGTATTGTCCCCGTATTTGCCTTTTAAAGACTTGCGGTAAAAATCATCTTCACCACTATCCGGATCGGTCTTGAATTTCTCCGTATCAAAGAAGTTTTTATTATGGAATTTCAAGTCCTGGATTTCTCCGGCTTCAGGATTATTTTCTGGCGCACCAAAATCTATGACGGGGCCATCTTCATCTTCATCTTCATCTTCATCAGGTCTACCTCTAAATTCATTTGGGTCAAAGATTTCAAATGATTGTTCTGGCTCATCACCGCCCCCGCCAAAGCCTTGTGGTCGCGCCGGCACAGAGCCGGGTTCGGGTGCAGGCGTGCCGCGCAATCCGGGCGCAGGTTTGTCTGTGGGGCAATCTACTTCAACCGGTGTGGTTTCCTCAAATTCAATATCATCTCCAAGGGATTCAACTTGATTGTCGAGATCAAGGATTTGTTGGCGCAGCGCTTCTGCGCGGGCGCTGTCCTGCTTAGAAATGACTACGTCAAACCCTGCCGCTAAAAATGTAGCAGTAGCACTGTTAACCTCCCTGCGAAGCTGAGTTCTGCGAGCTTTAAGATTTGCGATCCTTTTTGATTTCTCAAAGAGGGCATTAGTTCGCAGCGTATCACAATCAATCTTGCCCCCTCGCAAGAAGCCTGAAGGGTCAAATAAACTATCTGCTGGTGGCAACGGATTGCCGTCCCCGCCCACCGGCACCGAGCCGGGTTCGGGCGCAGGTGTGCCTTTCGGGCAATCGATTTGTCCCTCAAGCGCCGCGATCTGGCTTTGCAAAGCGGTTATTTCAGCTTGGCGTGCGGCCTCTTTGGCGACCCCGTCACCGTCGTCAGCTGCCGCCAGCAAGACGGGTTTGACAATCTGTGGTCTGCTTGGGGCAAATTTCCCGGGTAAAGGAATGCTGGCCTCGATTAAGCGAACGCCGCCATCACCCTCCAAACCATAATCTTCAATGAAACTGAGTGGTTTAATTTTTAGATCTTCAGATACTCTTGTTCCTTCATCTTCACTTTCATCTTCATCAGGTTGTAAATTAAAACCCGGGCCATCATCAAAATCTTTTATTTCGAGGTCTTCTTCCTCTTCATCTTCTTCTTCTCTGGCACCAAATCTGTCAAATATCTCAAATGGCTCATTATTTGTACCTGCGCTATCGCCTTGCAACGCTGCCAGCCGGGCCCGCAGGGCGTTGAGGGTATCGCAATCTTTTTTGCTTGCGGGTGTCACCAAGCCAAATGGCCCAACAGGTGGTAGTGGATTGCCGTCCCCGCCTGCGGGCACCGAAACAAGTTCAGGTGCAGGTGCGGGGTCATCGCCAAAACCGTCGAAAAAATCGCCGATGGGGTTGTTGTCATCGAGAATAAAGCTCGAGGTCAAAAACGCTCCCGTATCGGCAACCTCGTCCGGGTTGATTGCCGAGGACGGCGGGATGGGTTCCGGTTCCGGCTCTGGTTCAGGTTCCGGCTCTGGCGTCGTCGGCGGCGGCGGGGTTGGTGCTTCTTCGCCCGCCAGTAAAGTCACAAATATGGTGTGCGTAAACCGCGCAACTTGAACATTATTACCAGTTGCATCGCTTTCAGTATCCGTGGGGAAAGTATACAAAATAGTAAGGTCACCGGAAAAATCTCTGGTCAGGCGCTCGCCAAATGTCCGTTCCTGCCCGTTGAAAACATCATTGGAGTTTGTAAACGATGCGTCACCAACCCTCATTCTATAGCCAAATCTCTCACCAGTAAGGTTCCCGTCGAATGGGGATCGCACCGTCATTCTGGTAAGCTCACCATCGCTAAATGTCTGCGGGCCAAGGTTAAATGTAACTACGGATTGCTCTGCACCCGACACGACCGTGCCTTGAGCCACACTGAGTGGGAAGTCTTCAAAAATAGTGCGGACCTGGGCATAGGCCGTTTCGCTAAACCCGAATATCATACCCGCACCCACCACGACACTGGCCGTACCAATTTTCAAATTTCCAAGCATATCCAAGCCCCTTTTTAAATGTTCACGCTCTCATGAGCAGGCCCAAGGGAGCACAGATACAAAACCCGCGCACCTACCCGAACGGGTAGGTTTTTGTAAAAAGATGAAATCGGCCCGAACGGGCAGGCGTGAACGAGGTACATAGCAGGCTTGGAGATGCATCAAGGTTTGACAGGTCTTGTATATTATGGTTATAGGTTTTTTATGAAAACGCGCTTTAGCCATAGATTGACCATTGCCGCCCTTGTTGGCGCGTTTGCGCTTGGGGCTTGTGGTATCAAGGGTGATTTGGATACGCCGCCGCCGCTATGGGGTGATAAAACCAAAAAGGTAGAGAAGAAACCAGAGAGCAATAACTAGCTCGGCTTAAAACGTCTTGCCCAAAGTTATTGCTCGGTAAAATTCTCACTTCCCAATTTCACTATTTTTTTATTTTTGGATATTTTCATGCGACATTTTTCACCTATTAAAGGCCAAATGATGGCCGAGCAAGTTTCACTTTCCACCGTAGCAGACGAGGTTGGTACTCCTGCCTACGTCTATTCCGCCGCCACCTTCACCCGCCATTACAAAGTTTTTGAAAAAGCGGTTTCTTCAATGGACAGCCTGATTGCCTATTCGGTCAAAGCCAATTCCAATCAGGCAGTGTTAAGCCTGCTGGCAAAATTAGGCTCCGGTGCTGATGTGGTCAGCGGCGGCGAGCTGGCACGGGCTTTGGCGGCTGGTATTGCGGCAGACAAAATTATATTTTCCGGTGTCGGCAAGTCCGCCGAAGAAATGCGGGCTGGTCTCGAGGCGGGCATTGCTCAGTTTAACATCGAATCCATGCCGGAGTTGGAGCAGCTTAACGCAGTTGCCATGGATATGGGCAAAACCGCGCCGGTTGCCGTGCGCATCAATCCCAATGTTTGCGCTGGAACCCACGAAAAAATCAGCACGGGGCGGGCCGAAAATAAATTTGGTATTGATATAGAGGGTGTGGACACCGTGTTTGAGCAAGCGCTTGCCATGCCCGGTATTCACCTGCAAGGCATTGCCATGCATATTGGCTCCCAGATCGACAGCCTGGCACCCTTTGCATCTGCTATCACTTTGGCGGCGGGTTTGATTGAGCGTTTACGCAAGCAGGGTCACAAGATCGAAACTTTTGATGTTGGTGGCGGGCTGGGCATTTCCTATGTGGGCGGGGACACAACACCGCCAAGCCCGGAAGAATACGGCGATCTGGTCAAGCGGCTGACCCAGGATTTGGATGTGCGGATGATTTTTGAACCGGGCCGGATGATCGCCGGGAACGCCGGGGTGTTGCTGGCCAAGGTGTTGTATGTCAAACACGGCGGCGCACGTAATTTCTTGATCATAGACGCGGCCATGAATGATCTCATCCGCCCGGCGCTTTATGATGCCTATCACGATATTGAACCCGTGGGCGCGCCAGCCGCAGATACCCCCATGATTAGTTATGACGTAGTTGGGCCTATTTGTGAAAGCGGTGATACCTTCACCCAGCACCGCATGTTGCCCGAAATGCACGCCGGAGACCTCATCGTTCTGCACACCGCCGGCGCATATGGTGCCGTGCAAGCCAGCCAATATAATTCCCGCCCCTTAATACCCGAAGTCCTGGTCAAGGACGACAAATACGCCGTCGTTCGCAAACGCCCAAGTATTGAAGATGTGCTAAAGACGGAGCATGTCCCAGACTGGGTTTAGTATTCTCACTAATTGCCATTTCCATATAAGTCTTGTGCGTCAAATTGTAGCATGCGAAATGAACTGTTGGTGGTTTGGGTTTTCGTGTTTAGAAGCATTCCAGCTTTGAACGGAAATTCCGCCGTGAGAGTTAGTCGTTATTTTGGGAAACCAAAGCCATAATGACGTATTTGTGAAAGATGTAATGACCAACCGCGTAGATGTGCCAAACAACAAAGATGGCAAAAAAGATGACAATCAAGACGGCACCAAATTCGGGTTTGGGCTTGTGCATTTGGAGCCTGGGGTTACGCGCTGGAATACCCGCACTTATTTGTTTTCGGCTTTTTGGACCATCGGGTTTTTGTCCATTATCAGCTTTTTGCAAAACTATGTTCTCAAAGAGCATTTGGGCATAGCCGATAACGAGCTTGGCCGGGCCGTAGGTAATTTGGCCTTTGTCGGGGAAGTCGTGTTGTTGACCGTGGCTCCGTTTTTTGGGGCTTTGTCGGACAAGATCGGGCGCAGGCCTATATATACTATGGGGTTTTTGTGGATTGGCGCCGGGTTTTTACTCTACCCGCTGGCTAGTAGCTTCGGGATGCTTTTAGTCATTAAAGCCTTTATGGGCGTGGGTGCGGCGGCGCTGGCTGGCATGATGGCAACCGTGCTTTCGGATTACCCGCAAAACCGTTCACGGGGTATCATGGCCGCCATGAGTGGTTTGTGCAACGGGTTTGGCGCGCTGTTTATGATTTTGATATTGAGCCAATTGCCCAAGCTTTATGCGGCCAGAGGCATGACCGCCCAGGAAGCCGGAACCTTTACGTTTTGGACTTTGGCTTTGATGGCTATCCTTACGTCCGGCTTGGTGTTTAAAGGTCTCAAGGCGGGTAAGCCCGGCAAGCCCCAAGCCCGCAAGAAGCTCCCCGTATTGATTAAAGAAGGCTTCGGAGCGGCGAAGAAAAACCCGCGCTTGCAACTGGCTTTGGCGGAAAGTTTTATCGCTCGGGGTGATATTTTGTTGATCGGCACGTTTTTGTCCTTGTGGCTCATTCATACGGGGACAAATATGCACGGGCTCGAAATCACAGAAGCCACCAAACAGGCCGGGAGGATGAGCGGTATCGTCCATGCATCAGCTTTGTTGTGGACACCCGTATTTGGCATCATATTGGACAGATTTGACCGGGCCACGGTGGTGGTATTTGCTATGGCGTTGGCGGTGGTCGGTTATGTCGGGATCGGGCTGGTTCCAGACCCGACCGCACCCGAAGCTATCCCGCCTTTGATTTTGTTGGGTATTGGCGAAATGTCTGTTATACTGGTCGGGCAAACTTTGGTGGCACAAGAAGCCCCCGTAGATGTGCGCGGCTCTGTCTTTGGCGTGTTTGCTTTTTGCGGGGCTATCGGGCTTATTGTTGCCAGCCAGGTCGGCGGTTATTTATTTGACAAAGTGGGGCCGGGCGCACCTTTCGTTTGGATCGGCGTGGTCAACGGGCTGATCATGCTGTTCGCGATTTATGTGCGCATCAAGACGGGCTATAAATCGCCCAGAGCAAAACAATAAAGTGAAAAACAAGTGAGGATATAAACATGGCAAAGATAAAACACATTGGTCTGGTCGTTTTGGGACTGACTTTGGGTCTGGCTGGATGCACCAAAGACGCACCAATTAAAATCGATAAAACCGAAACCGTAGAATTACCCATGACCGATTATAATCTGGTAACACCGATGGTGCGGAGCGAGGGCGAATTACCGGTTTGGAAAATCCCGAACCTGCCTGAAAGCGCCGAAGCCTATTACGGCCCGGACAGCTACCATATTATCGCCCAGGTTCAGGACGAAAACGCGGTGCCGCCGTCCCATGCGCGGGCAGCGGGCGGGGCGCTGACTTGGATATTCACTGACGACGGCAAGCATCAATGGGCCGCCAATGACCGGGGCCAGGACGGCTGTTCCTATATTATGCCGGACGGTAAACGTATCCTCTATACCTCGACCCGCGACAATATGGATATGCCGGTTGGTAATTGGTCAAGCGAGGCTGATTACCCCCAAGGTGCTGAACTTTACATGGCCGATATAGACGGCAAGAACGTCAAGCGTTTGACCAATAACAAGGTTTACGATGCGGAAATTGCCATCTCTCCGGACGGCTCAAAAATCGTCTTTACGCGGCAAATTGACGGTATGCTGGATTTGTGGATGATGAATGGGGACGGGACGGGGGAGCAGCAAATCTCCTTCACCGAAGATTGGCAAGAGGGCGCGCCGTTTTTCCTGCCCGATAACAAGACCATCACCATGCGGGCCTGGAAACGCAAAAACCCTGACGAAAAGCCTAGCCGCAAAATGACGCTCATGACAGTGTTTACCGTCGATACGGACACCAAGATAATCACGCCAATTACGGACGATGCATGGATGAACTGGGCACCTTATCCTACACCGGACGGCAAACATTATGTTTTCGTGCGCCCGCTCAAGGACAATCCGCGCAATTGGGAAGTGTTTCTGGGCAAAATCGCTGGCGGTGAACCGGTTCGTTTAACTTTTAATGACAGCTTTGACGGCTTCCCGTCGGTCTCGCCGGACGGTAGAAAAATGCTGTTTACGCGCAGCACAGGCGAGCGGTTCATGTCCGATCTTTATACCCATGTCATGGACATATCTTCCCTGAATGTGGGGCCAACACAACAATAACAACGCAAACAAAACCCCAATCACACCACCAAATAGCCCGCATTAGGAGGGGGCTAGAATGAATACTTATAAAAAATACTTGATTGCTACAGGCGCAGCATTTTCCGTGCTTGCAGGTTTAAGCAATGTGTCCACCGCACAAACGAACAATGACAAGCCGGAAGCTAGAAGATTTGACGAGATTATCGTAACCGCCCGTAAACGCCCGGAACATGTTCAGGAAACTCCTTTATCCATCACGGTTTATACCGACAAATCAATCATCGCCGCAGGTATTCGCGATATGGCGGACATTGCCAAATTTACCGCCGGGTTTTCACTGGACGAAGAATTTGGCCGTACCAATGGGGTGCGTCCGGTTGTGCGCGGTCAGGCGACGATTTTGGGGGCGTCGGGTGTCTCGACATTCGTAGACGGTATCTTGCTCAACGGTTCACTGCTTGATTATGACCTTAGCGATGTGGCGCGGATTGAGGTGGTCAAGGGGCCGCAATCGGCACTTTACGGGCGCAATACTTATTCCGGTGCCATCAATATTATCACCAAATCCCCGTCCGAAGATGCGTCGGGGGATATCAAACTGGACGCGGGCAGCTTTGGCCGTTTCGAGCTTGGCGGCACGATACGTGGCCCCATCAGTGAGACGGTTTCTGCGAGCTTGCACGGGCGGTTTTACAAGCGCGGCGGCCCGTTTACCAATGAGTTTGATGGCTCCGAAATTGGGCAGCAACAATCCATTGCAGCGTCTTTGGGCCTGTTTTACGAGCCGTCCGACCGCTTTAATGCCCGCGCCCGCTTTAGGCTTTCAAAACTAAGCGATGACCAACTCCGGTTGTTTTCAACCGATCCGTCCGATAACAATTTATTTCCTGACAACGGCGGTACATTTTTAGGCAATGGCCGTTATTTTGGCGGCGAGATCACCAACCGACCTATTGCCTATGATGATGTGCGGCTTTTGGACGAAAAAGGCTATGATGATGTGGAGAGTTTGCAGGCCAGCTTTACCATGAATTATAAGCTTAACGACCAATTTGACGTGGAGTTTATCAACGGGTTTAACGGCGAAAACACCGACGCTAAATTCGATTTTGACCACACGGCTGAGAGCCTTGTACCCTTTGTTACTTATATTGACCTGGGGCCAGCAATCCCCATTGGCCCTCCGGGTAATCCAACCAATTTCTTTGATGCTTTTGTCATCGGTGACCCGGCGGATTTTGCCTCTGCTCTGGTAGGGGAATCCAATGATTTTTCCAGTGAAATCAGGTTTAGATATGACGGCGATGCTGTTCAAGGCTTGCTGGGCGGTTATTATTATCAAGATTTTTCAAGAAGCGAGAGCATCAGACAAGCACCATCCGCATTGCCGGAATTATTGGCCGAGGGTTTTGCCGATCAAGTTGCACGGGTGAATGCGGAATGTGCTGCACGCGGGGACGACCCTTTGCCTTGCTTGAGCACTCCGTTTTTCACTTCGCTGATAAACTTTGGCAGTGAGCTGGACGAGCTACAATTTTTTGCAGACAGGAGTGTTATTAAAGATAAAAGACGTAATCTTGCTGTCTTTGGCAGTGTTGATTTTAATTTGATGGACGACCTGACCTTGAGCGCGGAAGCCCGGTATAAATCTGAAAGAATCACTAATAACACCGTGGATAGAACCGCCGTGTATGATTATCTCGGCGCTTTGGTGTCTTTGAATGAACAACCACAAACCATCCGTACCGTCACATTTAACAGCTTTAACCCACGTCTTTCTGCTAAATACGCTCTGGGTGAGACGACGAATATTTACGCAATCGCAGCACGGGGTGACAAGCCCGGCGGATTTAACAATGCCAATGCCGAACCCCTCGGCTTCGGCGATTATGGAGAGGAAACGGTGTGGGCCTTTGAAGGCGGCGTTAAAAACACCTTTATGGACGGGCAGTTTTTGATCAATCTGGCCGCATTTCACAACACCATTTCAGACTATCAACTGACCCAATCCCTGACCCTGCCCAACAATATCACCACAACGGTAATATCCAATGTGGGCAAGGTCAGGGTGATGGGGTTTGAAGCCGAAATGATTTACCGGGTGCCGACCATTCCGGGGTTTGTTATCACTGCCAATTATGCCCTGGCAGATTCTGAAATCCTTCGGGGTACCGACCTCAACGAGGGCCGCAATCTGGATGTGGCGGACGACGGCCTGCTCAATTGCTCTATAGGGTTGGAAGACCCGTCCCTGCCGTGTAGCTCGGAAAACACATTGTTTGGCTCTATCGTTGGGCGGCAATTGCCCCGCTCTGCCAAGAACAGCTTTAATGTAGGCATGAGCTATGGGCGGCCCATAACCGACAAGCTGGATATAAATTTCAATGCCAATGTTTCCCACGAGAGCAGAAAGTTTGTGCAAGTGCATAATCTAGCCTGGGTTGGTGCCAATACATTGCTCAATAGCAGCATTGGCCTTTCTTCGGACAGCCTAAGTCTGACCATATGGGGCCGTAATCTGACCAATGAAGACGCCGTGGTCTCGGCCCAGCGTTTCGCAGATCCAAACCAGTCATTTCAACGGGTATTTCTCGGAAATCCGCGCTTGCCGCGTGAATATGGTGTCACCTTGCGTAAGCAGTTTTAAGCGGTTAAGGTCTATCTTTTATATGGAGACAATATGTGTCGTTTGAGAAATCTTGCCCTGTTCGGTACGCTAACCCTTTTGGCGGCGTGTGCCAGCACGGCACCGCAACAACAAGCCGCGCAAGTGAACCTGTCTCAAGATGGTGACACATACTCTATCTCTGCTCCCCTCGCCAGTTTTTCAGATTTTATTTTAGTGGAAACCCAGGCGGGCGACGTGCCGCCGCGTGTGGTTGATTTGCAATCGGCTATTGATGATCTTGCAAGTTATGACGCCGTGTTTATCGGCGAAGCTCACGGTCATGTGGCCAGCCATTATGTACAATCGAAAATATTCTCCGGCCTGTACGCCGTAAACCCCGACCTTACCTTGAGTATGGAGCAATTTGAACGCCCGGCCCAAAGCATAGTTGATGATTATCTGGCCGGAAAAATCGGCGAGGAAACCCTTGTCCACGACGGCAAGGCCTGGCCTCATTACCGCTCTTCATATCGACCATTGGTAGAATTTGCCAAAAATAATGACCTACCCGTAATTGCTTCGGAAATACCGGGCAATATGGTGTCGTGTATTGGTGAGCGTGGCCCGGATTTCCTAAAGTCTCTGGACGGTGAACCCCGCGCCTGGGCCGCCGAAAAACTGCATCTGGAAGACGGGGGTTATAAAGATAAATATTATGCTTTCCTGGCCGCCGTACCAAGCCATAGGGTGGGGGGCGATTTAAGCGAGACGGAAAAAGAAAAGAAAAGATTTTATCGCTACGCCGCGCAAGTTTCCCGCGATGATACGATGGCCGAAAGCATAGCCCAGCACATGAAGGCCAATCCTGGCCGCAAAATTATGCATATAAATGGCAGTTTTCATTCCGCAGGACTGCTTGGTACACCGGAGCGTTTGGCCATACACATACCCGGCGTCAAAATGGCCAATGTGCATCCGATTATTGTGGACGACCCAAAAAACCCGTCATTTGACGCGAGCAGTGTCGGCGAGGGGCAGTATTTGTTATTGATATATCCAGTTCCTAAACGCTTCGTGCAGATGAAAAATATCAATGCCTTTATCAAGCGCACCAAAGATAAGATCGACGAAAATAAATGCGCTTATTAGGGGGGTATAACTATAAACACCCCACACACCCGGCTTGACTGGGTATCCAGCGTATAAAGAGCGAGCGACCATCGGGAATGCCTCTTGTGAAAGCTCGCACATTATTGTTTAACTGGATTCCCGCTTTCGCGGGAATGATTGGGATTTTGGGCACAAACCCCCACTAAACTTCCTTCGGCGAACTCATGGCAATATAAGATGTGATGCTGTTTAGCTCGGGGCAGGTGCCCAGGGTTTCCGTGTGGAATTTTTTATAGGCGGCCAAGTCTGCGACTTCCACTTTGAGAATATATTCTATTGAACCCGAAACATTGTGGCATTCAATCACTTCAGGTGCCTGCATCATGGCTCGCTCAAACGCTTCCTGGTCACTTTTACGCTGTTGAGAGAATCCAACCGCAACAAAGACGATAAACCCGCCGCCCAGTTTAGAGCGGTCAATGACGGCTTTATAACCTTTGATGATCCCGCTTCGCTCTAATTCCTGAACCCGCCGCAAACACGCAGATGGTGAAAGCCCGACCCGCTCGGCCAACTCAACATTGGAAACCCGACCATTGCGTTCCAGATGATGTAGAATATTGTGGGAAATACTGTCAAGAGTGTGCATAATTGCAAAAATAGCATTAAAAATGGTGAGAACGCAATATTTTTAATTAACTTATAGCGTATCCTTGCGTGTAACACACTTAAATAGGATATAAAAATGGCGAAGGCTGCAAGCAAAACCACCCAATTAGATGTGTTCGGCGCACTTCTAGACCAAGCCCGCGAATATGCAGGTGCGTATATCAATGCCGCTCACGACCAACCTCTAAACCCTGGCGCGGCGGCTTTGGCGCGGCTTGCGGAGTTTGATATTCCGCTGCCCTCCGGCCCGACGGACGCATCCGCAATGTTGGCGCAATTGCACGACATTGGTAGCCCGACCACATTGCCCAGCACGGGCGGGCGGTATTTTGGCTTCGTCAATGGTGGGGCGCATCCGCCTGCATTGGCCGCCAAATGGCTCAGTGATATTTGGGACCAAAATGCCGCATTTTATGTGATGTCGCCGATTGCGTCTAAACTTGAAGACGTGTGCGAACGCTGGATTGTTGAACTGCTTGGTCTGCCAAAACAAACTGTCGCGGGTTTTGTTGGCGGCACTTCGACGGCCATATCGGTCGGGTTTGTCACGGCGCGCAATGAGCTTTTGGCCAGACAAGGGTGGGATGTTGCTGCACGCGGATTGTTCGGCGCACCACAAATTCGTGTTGTTGTCGGTGAACAAACCCATAGCGCCGTCTATAAAGCTTTGTCTTATATCGGGCTGGGGACAGATCGAGTTGAAATTGTACCTGCTGATGACCAAGGTCGCATGATTACCGAAAAATTACCAGAACTTGACGCCCACACATTGGTTGTCACCCAGGCAGGCAATGTCAATTCCGGTGCTTTTGATCCTTTGGACGCCATATGCGACAAAGCGCAAAAGGCCGGGGCGTGGGTGCATGTGGACGGGGCTTTTGGTTTGTGGGCTGGCGCGTCCAAGAATAAACGCCCATTGCTCAAAGGTTTTGAAAAGGCCGATAGCTGGGCGGTTGATGCCCACAAAACCTTAAACGCCCCCTATGACTGCGGTATCATTTTGTGCCGCCATCCTGAAAAACTGGCCAGCGCCATGCAGGCCAGCGGGTCTTATTTGCAAACTACCGAGGGCGAGCGCGACGGCATGTATTATGTGCCAGAAATGTCGCGCCGCGCCAGAGCAACCGAATTATGGGCCTTGCTCAAAACTATGGGCCGTTCGGGGGTAGAAGAACTTGTAGACCAATTATGTGCGCGGGCTGAGAGTTTGGCAGAGGGTTTGAAGTCGCAAGGGTTTCAAATCAAAAACGATGTGGTGTTTAATCAGGTACTCGTAGCGTGCGAGACGCCGGAGCAAACCCGCGCAACCCTGGAAAATATCCAACAAGACGGCGAAATATGGTGTGGTGGTGCCACATGGCACGATCAACCAGTCATCAGAGCAAGCATCTGTTCATGGGCAACCACACAAGCCGATATAGAGCGGGCTATTGTCGCGTTCTGCGCGGCACGAGAACGGGCTAATTTAATCTAAAAACGAGCCTTGAAACCTACATTGACCGCATGGGCGGTTACGTCGTCGTCGGACACCAGTTGTGGGGCTACGAAGGGGATGAAGCCTTTGTTGAAGACATATTCGACGCCGAAATCCAGATAATCACTGACCGGGTATTGGACGCTGAGCGCATGTTGCTGGTTTTTTTCCCATTTGGTGGGTACGCCGCCCAAACCAACACCGACGAAATCATCGCCGATATTGCCCCAACTGCCAACGGCGGCCAATTGCAGGCGGCGGCCATTGGGCAATAGCGGCTTAAAGCGCGCTTGAGCCGTAAGCACTTCAAGCTTTTGTTCAAAACTGATATTGTTAATATCATTGGGCGAGCCTAGCGGATCAATAATATAGGCCGGGTCAACAAAACCGTCCGCGTCTTGGGGGATTGCCGCCCCCCAGGGTTTGAGCGTTGTGGTGTATTCCACCATGAAATCCCAGGAAGGGCTGTTATATTCTACAAAGACATCAACGGCGCCATTGCGGTAGGAAATGAAATTGGCAGGCGGTGTGCCCGAACCAATCTGCCCAAATGTATGAGCCGTATAATTATTGCGGTAGATTGTATCGTGGAGATAGCTAGCACCGACCGTAAAGGCCCCGCCATTTCTAAACCGGAATTCTTTTTCGGCGCTGGCGGCAAAATTGGCAATTTTGTTTTCGTTCTCCGCACCCGCATAGGCAGTACGGAGTTGGCGTCCACCGCTAAAGGCGGTGGCGGTTAATTTCAGGCCCGAATACATATTATAATAGCCAAGCTCCAGCACTGGTTGGTCACTTGCAGCCCAAAAATAATGCTGTGCTTCGGTCTGTGTGAAGGCGTTATATCCGTCGAAATTACCAAAATCGATGGTCTTGCGACCAAATGCCGCATAGAAAGGTGTCTCCTCCAAATTGCCAAATACGACAAATGCCTTGCGAAGCTGAAATTCGCTTTGGCCGAAATATTCGGTTTCGGAATATTCCGGCTGCAAATAAAATGATGTCCAATCCCCAAAATTACCCGTAAAGGCCAAGGCGGCATTGTTGATGACAAATACGCCTGATGAGGTTTCTGTACCTGGGGTAAACCCCGGGAAGCGCGACAGGATCGGGAACTTGCCGGCCACGGATGTGCTCTGCCACATCAATCCACCTTTAATTGCCCCGCCTATGGTTAGGGAATTGGGCGTTAGGGTGCCATTAGTCCGGTTGGTCAATAATGTTAGCGTTTTGCCAGTGGTGTTTTCCTGCCAATCAAGCATACGCCTAGTGTGTTTGACATTGGTGGTGACGCTCGTGTCTCCGACCTGAAATCCTTGCCGAAAAGCTTGGCTGGACCCACGCAAACCAAGCCTGTTTACATATTGCACACTCGCGTAATTGCCTACAGGAATTTGCGGCTGGGCTTGTCTATATGTATTTGTGTAAATTGGTTGTGGATTGCTACTTAGCCCGCCCGCATAATATGCTGGTCTTAGGTTATGGGCAGGTTTTTGGTAATAACCCTGCGCTTGTGGGGCTATATAGGTGCCATTTGCATAATAGGTGCCGTAAGCTTGGGGGACAGGTTGTGCCCCGCGTAAACCCAAACCATTATAGGCGAGAATGGGTGTCGAGATCGCTATGACTGCAATACCCGTTAACAAAAATATTTTGGTCGTTTTGAAACCCATTTTATTTTCCGCATAAATTCAGTAAATCACATAAACGTGATGTAACGTGAGCATAGCGTGATAATGGTTAAGCCTTCTTGAACGTAGGCATTGGTTTAGCGGATTTATTACCCACCCGCAGCTCGTTTTGTCTCCACGTCCAGCTCATGCTCTCGGACTTTGCGGTACAGGGTTGAGCGGCCTATGCCGAGGCGTCTGGCCACTTCTGACATGTGACCTGAATAGGTCTCGATGGCGAACTGGATGAGGTCGCGCTCTATGTCTTCAAGGGAGCGCAGGTGACCGCTACGATCCAAAAACTGATAGGTTTTGCTCGCATCCTCTTGCTCGTCCTTTTGTGTTGTATCATTTTCTTCAACCATGCTGGCCATTTCTTGGGCTGGAATGATTGGGGTCAGGCCGGAAATTTGCGGGAAATCCTGGCTCATTAATGTGTGCCCGTCCGACAGTATAACCGCCCTAAAAACCGCATTTTCCAATTGGCGTACATTACCCGGCCAATCAAAGCTTTTGAGCATATCCAGTGCCGTACTATCAACACCGCGCACACTGCGCCGTTCCTGGGCATTGACCCGTTTGATGAAATGCTCAAGCAGGGCAGGGATGTCTTCACGGCGATCTCTAAGGGCTGGAATTTCGATAGGAAACACATTGAGGCGGTAATACAAATCCTCGCGAAATTCCTTGTCCTTGACCGCTTGGGCCAAGTCCTTGTTGGTAGCGGAGATAATCCGCACATCCACTTTGACCGGACGTTTGGAACCGATGGGGTCGACTTCGCCTTCTTGTAAAACCCGCAAAAGTTTCACCTGCATCTCCAAAGGTAATTCCCCAACCTCGTCCAGGAATAATGTGCCCGTTGAAGCTTCTTGAAACTTGCCTAAATGTTTTGAATTGGCCCCGGTAAAGCTGCCTTTTTCATGGCCAAATAAAATGCTTTCCACCAGATTTTCCGGAATAGCCCCGCAATTGACCGTAATAAATGGCCGGCCTACCCGTTCGGATGTGCCTTGTATGGCGCGGGCCACCACTTCTTTACCAACACCGCTTTCGCCCGTGATCAGGATGGGGATATTGGCTTTGGCACCGCGTTCGCCCATGGCTACAACGCTGCGCATGGAAGTGGCATTGCCGATAAGATCGTCGAATGTTAGTTCTCCGGCATTGCTTTTTTGCAAGCGCGTGACTTCGCCCACGAGGGTTTTCATTTCCAGCGCATTGCGTAAAGACACGATAATACGTTCACGGCTAGCGGGCTTAACTAGGAAATCCCGCGCCCCCGCCTGCATGGCGGCTACCACGGCATCAATACTGCCTTTGCCCGTTAAGACGATTACGGGTAATTCTGAGCGCCGCCGAGTTAGTTCTTCAAGCGTATCCATGCCGTTGCGGCCCGGCATCACCAAATCCAACAGCATAAGGTCAATTTTTTTGCCGTCAGGCGATAGGGCAATCTCCAAGGCGGCATCACCATCAGATGCTTGCAATGTAGAAAACCCACTTTTTTCGATCACCGCCTGCAATATGCGGCGCTGGGTCGGGTCATCGTCAACGATAAGTACCGTTTTAGCCATGTTTTCACCTGTTTATTTACACTTACAGTCCGACATATACCCGGGCCCATAAGCATGACGACCGGATTTTCCCGGCTCTTTTGAAAGTACAATATGAAGCAAAGGCGTAAAAATGCTCTTAAAGTCAGGCAATTATATTTAAAAACAGACAAGTTTATTTTATTTGGCCTTTAGTTTCGTCTCGGCACTTGTGTGCGGTGTTGTTCCCATGCTAATTGAACGTATATCATAGAGAAAAGGGAGACACACATGGCTGAACATTCTGAATATATTCACGGTAATATGCCGATTGATGGGCAGGATAAAACATTTTCAGGTTTTGTACGCCTATCCGCATTTTTCACTGTTTTTTTCGTCGTCGTTCTGTTGATGCCAATCCTAGTGTTTGGCGCTAATATAGCTTGGTTTCCGGCATTGATTGCTACTTTTATTGTTGGCGTCATTCTTACGCCTGTATTTAAGCTTGGTGGGGGCTGGATTGCCACTCTGATCGGCCTGGCATTTCTGACAGGGCTTATCGGTATATTAGTTTCCGTTCTTAACTAAGGGTAATCTCTTGAAAATTGCAGTCATAAAAGAAACTGGAGCAGATGAAGCTCGTGTAGCGGCCACGCCTGATGCGGTGAAATTTTATGTGGCAGGTGGGCATTCCGTCAACGTCACCAAAGGCTCTGGCAAAAAAGCTCATTTCAGCGATGCGGATTATAAGAGCGCAGGTGCAAGCATCAGCGCGACCAATGATGCATGTGTTAAAGCGGCAGATTTTGTCATGTCGATCAATGGCGGTTCCAGGGCACTCATTGCCAAGATGAAAAAGGGTGCCGGCATTTTCGGCCTGCTCAATCCGACCGACCAGCCTGATTATGCCAAAGCCTGCGCCAAAGCCGGAATAACGGCTTATGCGGCTGAATACATTCCGCGCATATCCCGGGCCCAGAGCATGGATATATTATCGTCACAATCCAATCTTGCGGGCTACCGCAGCATGGTCGAAGCGGCGGCGATTTATGGCCGCGCATTTCCGATGATGATGACGGCGGCTGGTACAATCGCGCCCGCCAAAGCCTTTATCATGGGGGCGGGGGTTGCGGGTTTACAGGCCATTGCTACGGCCAGACGTCTCGGTGCCGTCACTACGGCCACAGATGTTCGCCCGGCAGCCAAGGAACAAGTAGCCTCACTCGGCGCGAAGTTTATCGCGGTGGAGAACGAAGAATTTAAAGAGGCCGAAACGGCGGCTGGTTACGCCAAGCAAATGTCACCGGAATACCAAAAACTACAAGCCGAACTCACCGCCAAGCATATCGCCAAACAAGATATTGTTATCACCACGGCACTGATACCCGGACGTCCGGCTCCTAAACTGATCACCAAGGCCATGATAAAATCTATGAAGCCGGGCTCGGTTCTGATCGATTTGGCGGTTGAACGCGGCGGTAATGTTGCGGGCGTCAAGCCGGGCGAAATTGTTGAAACTGCGGGCGGCGTTAAAATCGTCGGATTGCTAAACTGGCCATCACGTATGGCGGCGGATAGCTCGGCATTATTTGCCAGAAATATTCGCAATTTTCTGCCGTTGGTAACCGCGGAAGACGGCGCATACGCACCAGACTGGGACGACGAAATCATCCAAGGTTGTGCCCTGACCAAAGACGGCGCGGTTGTTCACGAGCGCTTGAAATAGGATGGCGATGAATTCACACATTTTTTCTTCCCCTACCTCTTGTGGGGGAAGTACCCCGCAGGGGGGATGGGGGCGCGTGCTCTTGCGCGCTTTTAAGCTATCGCCACACTTTGCTTTGCAAGGCCGCGACCTCTTGGGAGTACCATCTTGGTGCAAAAGCGGCGCCCCCATCGCCTACGCAAGAGCTGCGGCACTTCCCCCGTGAAAAACGGAGGAAGGAGAAGTTTGTAAATTTATTTTGAGACAAAACAGGATGCAAATATGGAAATGATCATTATGGCTGGCGGTGTGGGTGTCTCGCCCGTTGTGTTTCAGTTGACAGTTTTTGTGCTGGCAATATTTGTCGGTTACTATGTGGTCTGGTCGGTAACGCCAGCCTTGCACACCCCGCTTATGGCTGTGACCAATGCAATATCCAGCGTGATTATCGTCGGCGCACTGGTGGCGGTTTCGTCTGCATCATTAAAGGGGGCAGCAGGAGGTATAAACCTATCCAGTGGTTTTGGCTTCGTGGCTACGCTCCTATGCGCCGTAAACATTTTCGGCGGCTTCCTCGTCACCCAGCGTATGTTGGCTATGTATAAAAAGAAAGGGTGAGGGCCGTGGAACGCACACGCGAAATTATCATAGACAAACTTAAATCTGTTCAAGCGGATATTGACAGAGAGTATGGTATTGAATTGTTCGGGCTTGTCGGATCGTGGGCCAGAGGGGATGCACGGCCTGATAGTGATATCGACATAGTCTACCGACTGGATAAATCAAGAAATGTTTCTCTATTTGATCTGGGTGGTGTTTGGAGTGAGTTAAACGAGGAGTTTGGTTGCCATATTGACTTGATTGATTGGCGTTGCCTGAAACCCCATCACAAAGAACTTATGGAAAAAGATTTGATAGAGTTCTATGGATAAACTGCTTAAATACCGCTTACAGGACATGCGTGTTTATTCTCAAAAAGCAGTCGATTTTTTGGGAACACAAACGGTTGAGGAGTTTGTTGAGAATGAGTTAGCTAATCTTGCTATTTCGCGTTTGGTTGAAATCGTTGGCGAAGCCGCTACACATATCAAACCGGAATTTAGAGAGGCTACAAAGACCATCCCGTGGAAGAAAATTATTGGATCACGTATTATTTTGGCCCATGCCTATATGCGTGTTGATTTAGATGTAATTTATCAAATTGTAAAAAATGAGCTGCCTGAATTAATAAGCCAACTTAATAAAGTACTGGAAAACGAACATGACCATGACACCTAATCTCGCCGCTATTCTCTACGTCATTTCCGGCGTTCTTTTCATTATGGCTTTGCGCGGGCTTTCGTCTCCGGCAACGTCCAGACGCGGGAATGTGTTTGGCATGGTCGGTATTGCCATTGCTATTGTCACGACGTTGCTATTTGCTGGTGTGACCGGGTTTGCGCTGGGCTTGGTGCTTGTGGCGCTGGTGATCGGCGGCTCTATCGGGGCGCTTATCGCCAAGAAAATCCCCATGACCGACATGCCGCAATTGATTGCCGGCTTTCATTCTTTGGTGGGTTTAGCGGCCGTTTTTGTGGCCGTAGCGGCGTTTTTCGCGCCCGCAAGTTTCGGCATCGGTGAGTTTGGCCAGATCAAAGCTATTAGTCTGTTGGAGCTATCTTTGGGTGCAGCCATTGGTGCCATCACATTCAGCGGCTCGGTCATCGCCTTTGCCAAATTAAACGGCAATATGTCCGGCGCGCCTATTACATTTAAAGGCCAGCATTTGGTTAACCTGTTACTGGGTCTCTCAGTGGCCGTACTGATTGGCATGTTGATGAAATCTGGCGGCACACTGCCGGGCGTATTTTGGGCGATTATCGGCATTACTTTGGTGCTCGGTTTTTTGTTGATTATCCCCATTGGTGGCGCCGACATGCCTGTGGTAATCTCCATGCTCAATTCATATTCGGGTTGGGCTGCGGCGGCGCTCGGCTTTACGATCGGCAATATGGCGTTGATCGTGACCGGTGCTTTGGTCGGCTCAAGTGGTGCCATTCTATCGTATATCATGTGCAAAGCCATGAACCGGAGTTTCTTTAGCGTTATCCTCGGCGGGTTTGGTGCGGAAAGCTCTGGCGGCAATAGCGGCGATAAAGAACAGCGTCCGGTCAAGCGCGGCTCGGCGGATGATGCGGCCTTTATTATGAAGAACGCAAGCAAGGTTATCATCGTGCCGGGATATGGTCTCGCCGTCGCCCAGGCCCAACATGCCACCCGCGAAATGGCCGACAAGCTTAAAGAAGAAGGCGTTGATGTGGTCTATGCCATTCACCCGGTGGCGGGCCGTATGCCGGGCCATATGAATGTATTGTTGGCTGAAGCCAATGTGCCGTATGATGAGGTGTTCGAGCTTGAAGATATCAATTCGGAATTTGCCAATGCCGACGTTGCCTTTGTTATCGGGGCCAATGACGTCACCAACCCGGCCGCTAAGACCGACCCGGAAAGCCCCATATACGGCATGCCCATCTTGGATGTGGATAAGGCTACAACCGTGTTGTTCGTCAAACGCTCATTGTCCGCAGGTTATGCGGGCATAGATAATGATCTGTTCTACGCCGACGGCACCATGATGCTGCTCGCCGACGCTAAGAAAATGGTCGAGGACATCATCAAGGCGCTTTAATGAAGTTCCTTTTATGGATAATTATAGGCGCGGCAGGATTATATCTGGTCGCGCTTTTGTTTGTGTACCTGGCCCAGCGCAGTTTTATGTATTTCCCGCCAAAAGGCGGGATTCCGGACTGGTTTTTATCCGAACATAGTGAGCAGGTTTTGCCCATTGAGGTGCAAGGGGTTGGTACGCTTAAATCCATATACATGCCACCACCAGACGATAGTGCGCCCGTGGTCATGTTTATGCACGGCAATGGCAGTACCGCCTATGAACACACCGTACATCTCGAAGCGTTCAGACAGTGGGGCATTGGTTATCTTGCCGTGGAATATCCAGGCTATGCAGGCAATCCCGGCAAGCCCAATGAACGGGATATTTTACGCACGTCACTGGCCAATTATGATGCGCTTTTAGAGAAAGGCATCAACCCCGAGCGCATCATTCTACACGGCGACAGCCTGGGCGCGGCCAGTGCGGTGCATGTGGCCAGTGAGCGTCAGGCGGCTGGACTGATATTATCAGCCCCATTTCTATCCATGCAGGCAATGGCCCGCAAACAAATGCCGTGGTTTCCCACATCCTTGCTCTTGAAGGACAAATACCGTTCGGATTTAAGAATACCGTTCGTGGATGAACCTCTGCTGATGCTGCACGGAGATGCAGACACTCTCATCCCCTATACTCAAGGCAAAGCCCTGTTCGACTTACATCATGGTGATAAGACATTCGTCCTGATTAAAGGCGGTGGGCACCAATTATGGAACACCGACATGCCGGAGCATATCCGTGAGTTTGTGGCGGCAGCTCGCCCTTAAAGCTTGCCGTGACAGTGTTTGAATTTTTTGCCTGAAGTACAGGGGCAGGCTGCGTTGCGGGGAATGCGACCGTTTTGAGCTACATAGGCGTCTATGTCGAAACTAGACGTAGCATTTGGTGCGGCCCCAGAAGCAGACTGCGCCAGCATGTCTTGGGGTGAGCGGGCCATTATAGGTGAGCCGGGTGGTGGACGGTTTTCTGATCCGCGTTCTGGTTGCCCGGTGAATGCGCCGGGATCAAAGTCGGCGTAATCGTCCGCGTTAAACACATCAGCCTGAGCAGGTTCGGGGGCGCGTGCCTGGAACTGTAAATTCATCAACATGCGGGTTACACCCTCACGCAAGTCGGTTAAAAGTTGGTCAAACAGGGTGAAAGCTTCGGATTTATATTCGTTCAGCGGATCGCGTTGGCCGTAAGAACGCCAACCAACTACGGATTTAAGGTGATCAAGCTGTTGCAAATGTTCGCGCCAATTTTCGTCAATCACTTGTAGGAGTATCTGTTTTTCCACCGCCTGCATGGTTGGGCGGTCAATTTTTTCAGTGCGTTCTTTAAAACGATCATCGGAAGCGGTCATCAACCGTTCCAGCATTTCCTCGTCCGCAATGCCTTCTTCCGCCGCCCATTCAGCAAATGGTAGTTGCAAGTTTAACAGGCGTTCAGTCTCACTGGTCAAACCCTCAATATCCCACTGCTCTGCATAGGCTTTTTTAGGGACGTGGACATCAATAATATCTTCGCAAATCTGGTGGCGCATATCCTCAACCACGTCAGACACATCATCATCGGTCATAAACTCAAGACGTTGTTCGAATATGGTTTTGCGCTGGTCGTTTTGCACATCGTCATATTTCAGCAAGTTTTTACGAATGTCGAAATTGCGCGCCTCGACCCGAACCTGGGCCCGTTCCACGGCTTTGGACATAAAGCGGTTGGTCAGGCTCTCGCCTTCTTCCCAACCCATTTTACCCATCATGTTTTTAAGACGGTCGCCGCCAAAAATCCGCATAAGGTCATCTTCGGTCGAGATATAAAATTTAGAGCGTCCCGGATCACCTTGGCGACCGGTTCGGCCTCTAAGTTGGTTATCAATACGGCGGCTTTCATGGCGCTCCGTGCCCAATACATAAAGCCCGCCCGCGTCCAGCGTTTGTTGTTTAAGTAGCGCAACTTCCTTGGTCAATTTTTCAATTCGTGCGGCCCGTGCCTTTTCGCTTTCGCCTTCAACCGCTTCTTGTTCAATGCGCATATCCAGATTGCCGCCGAGTTGAATATCCGTACCGCGCCCGGCCATATTGGTGGCGATAGTGATGGTGCCAGGTACGCCAGCTTGGGCGATGATCGTAGCCTCTTGCTCGTGATAACGGGCGTTCAGGACCTGGTGCCGTACGTCTCTGTCGGTCAGGTATTTTGATAAAAGTTCTGATTTCTCGATGGACACAGTACCGACCAACATAGGTTGACCCTTGGCCTGGCATTCGCGAACTTCCTCGATAATAGCATCAAACTTTTCGCGTTCGGTACGGTAAATCACATCCTCGTCGTCAATACGGGTAATGGGGCGGTTGGTCGGGATTTCCAGCACGTTCAATTTATAAATATCAAAAAACTCCGATGCCTCGGTGACGGCCGTCCCGGTCATGCCGGACAGTTTTTCGAATAATCTAAAATAGTTTTGGAAAGTGACGGATGCCAGCGTGATGTTTTCAGGCTGGATTTCAACTTTTTCTTTGGCTTCAATGGCCTGATGCAAGCCTTCTGACAAGCGCCGGCCTTCCATCATACGCCCGGTAAATTCGTCGATCAGCATGACCTGGTGATCCTTGACGATATAGTCCTTGTCGCGCACATAGAGCTTATGAGCACGTAATGCCTGGTTAATATGGTGGACTATGGTGACATTTTCCACATCATACAGGCTCTCGCCTTCCAAAAGGCCATGTTCGCGTAGAAGTCCCTCGATCTGCTCCGTGCCCTCTTCATTAAACACGGCGGTGCGCGCCTTTTCGTCAACTTCATAGCCGCCCTCGTCGATCAGCGGAATAAAGGTGTCGATGCGCATATAAAAATCGGAACGGTCATCCGTTGGCCCGGAAATAATCAGGGGCGTACGGGCTTCGTCGATGAGGATAGAATCGATCTCGTCGATAATCGCGAAATGATGGCCGCGCTGGGCCATGGTTTCGATCGAGTATTTCATATTATCACGCAGATAATCAAAGCCAAATTCGTTATTGGTACCGTAGGTGACATCGCAATTATAAGCATCTTTGCGCTGGTTATCGTCCAACCCGTGCACCACACATCCGGTGGTCAGGCCGAGAAATGCGTAAATCTCGCCCATCCACTCGGCGTCCCGTGTCGCCAAATAATCATTGACCGTGACCACATGTACGCCGCGCTCGGGTATAGAGTTGAGATACACCGCCAAGGTTGCCACCAGGGTTTTACCTTCACCCGTGCGCATTTCGGCGATTTCGCCCCGGTGCAGGGACATGCCGCCGATAAGCTGCACATCATAATGGCGCTGGCCCAATGTGCGTTTGGCGGCTTCGCGTACTGTGGCAAAGCTTTCCACCAACAGATCATCAAGGCTCTCGCCGTCCTTAAACCGCTGACGAAACTCCAGGGTTTTGGCTTTGAGCTGTTCGTCGCTCAGGGCTTCGAACTGTGGCTCTACGGCATTGATTTTCTCGACCGTTGGCTGCATTTTTTTGAGCTTACGGTCATTTTCCGTGCCAAACATTTTTTTCGCGATACCTAACATGGTGATCCTTAAACTCTAAGCGTGCTTAACTTGACTATATATGTAAATATAGCTTGATGGTGACTTAATGACGACTTGGGTGTAAGTCAATAAACGGTGCTTATAATAAGGTAAAGATGTGACAAAAATAACATTAAAAATTATGATGTTGGCTGGGTTGGCCTTGGGGGCCTGCCAAAGTGGTGGTTCTATGGAAGAAAAATCACCCCTTAACACCCAAATCGTTCGTCTTGGCGATACTGTGGTTGCTGAGGTTGACGGGACCTCCATATATTTGTCCGATATTGAACATACGGCGCTGGCGAAAGGGGTGTTGTCGTCTGGACAGTCCCTAACGCCCAAAAGTCCGGTATTTCAGACCATTTTGGACGAGCTGATTGACCAACGCCTGCTGGCTTTGGAAGCTTTGCGCCGTTCTTTGGACCAAAACGACGAAACCAGGCGCCGTCTGGCCGTGGCCCGCGAGCGTATTTTGGCAAATGTGGTGGTAGAGACCCTGTTGGCGGAAAAAGTCACAGAAGACAGCATCAAGCGTATGTATGCGGAACAAAGCGCGCTGCAAAGCAAATCCGAACAAGTGCGGGCGCGGCATATTGTCGTGGGAAGTGAGGAGCAAGCCAAGGAATTGAAAGATTTGGTGGAACAGGGCGGCAATTTTGCGGCTTTGGCTAAGGAATTTACCATTGATCCATCCACCCAGGACTTGAGCGGTGATTTGGGGTATTTTTCCAAGAACGCCATGGAGGACGTTATTGCCGCGCAGGCATTTGCGCTTGAAACCGGGACTGTTTCTGAACCGTTTGAAACCAAATCTGGCTGGCATATCTTGACGACCACTGACCGACGCCCCATGCCGCGCCCGGCGCTAAAGACCATAAGATCAGAAATCGTCAGCTATATGACCTATGAGGAGATACAAAAATTGTTGAAATCTCTGCGTAGTACCAGCGCTATAGAGCTTAAATTAAGGCAGACCAGCGCACCAGAACCCGAAGAAGACAAATCCGATGTACCTTAAACGCTCACCGCTGGCCCCTGCACAATTCCCCTCTATACCTGCTCTTGCGGGTATAGAAATGTGGAGTGCGGAAACCGGAGCCAAGTATAAAAACCGTCCTGACGTTCTGTTGGTAAAATTCGCCAAACCTGCAAATGTTGCAGGCGTATTCACTAAATCCAGCACGCCCGGTGCGCCCGTGGAGTGGTCACGAGATTGTCTCAAGCGCGGTGCCAATAGCGGGCTGTTGGTCTCGGCGGGCAATGCCAATGTATTTACCGGGCGCCGGGGCGCGGAAGACGTAGTGAAAATGGCGGGTTTTGCTGCCGGGGCATTGGACTGCTCGCCCGAAGATGTCTATATTTGTTCCACGGGTGTTATTGGTGAGCCACTGGATTTAGGCCCGTTTGAAAAACTGTTTGTCCGCAATTCGTTTATGCGCTCTCAAACAAGCTGGGAGCAGGCCGCCCAGGCCATTACCACCACTGACACCTATACCAAGGGTGCGCTACAAATCTGCGAAATTGACGGCACAAACGTTACCATTTGCGGTATTGCCAAAGGCTCGGGCATGATTGCGCCAGATATGGCCACCATGCTGTCGTTCATATTCACGGACGCCAATATATCGCAAGACATTTTGCAAGCTTTACTCACGGACATATGCGAAACCAGTTTTAACGCCATTACCGTCGATAGCGACACTTCGACCAGTGATACGGTATTGTTGGTGGCTACGGGCGGCGCGGCGCACAAGCAAATCACTGAACTGAATGATCCAAAATTGGCGCCCTTCAAATCGGCTTTGCGGGTGCTGATGCTGGACTTGGCCCATCAGGTGGTCAGGGACGGGGAGGGGGCCAGCAAGTTTTTCGCCGTTCATGTTACGGGCGCGGAAAATGATAAAGCCGCCAAAACCATTGCCATGAGTATCGCCAATTCGCCTTTGGTAAAAACCGCCATTGCAGGTGAAGACGCCAATTGGGGCCGCATCGTCATGGCGGTAGGTAAATCGGGCGAAAAGGCCGTGCGCGATAAACTCACCATAAGCTTTGGCCCGCATCTGGTTGCTAGCAACGGGTTTCGTGCGCCGGGTTATGATGAAGACATACTCAGCACCTATATGCGAAATAGTGAACTTGAAATTAGTGTTGATGTCGGCGTCAGTACGGGAGCGTTTACCGTCTGGAGCTGTGATCTCACCCACGGCTATATTGACATCAACGCCGATTATAGAAGTTAGTTTTCTCTTGCCCATATTATTACAAGAATGTAGCAAGTCCCCATGACAAAAAAACAAAAACAGCGCCCGGTCTGTTTAATTACCGGGGCATCTGCGGGGATTGGGGCGGCTTTGGCACGGGAATTTGCCAAGGCTGGATGGGATTTGGCCCTCACGGCGCGGCGCAAAGAACCTATGGTGGCTCTGGCCAAAGAACTGAAAGAAAACTACGGCGCTACCTCCCACATCATTGTGGCAGATTTGGCCAAGCCCGGAGCCTGTAAGGATATATTGGACAGGCTTGCCAAGAAAACCAGCCATATTGACGGTCTTGTCAATAATGCAGGTTACGGTTTGACGGGAAAGTTTATCAAAAACGAGTGGCCTGCCCACAAGGATTTTCTCACCGTCATGTTGGAAGCTCCGGTCGAGATGACCCATCATGTTTTAGCAGGCATGAAACAGCGCGGTTTTGGCCGTATTATCAATGTGTCTAGCCTGGCCGGGCATATTCCTGGCTCGCGTGGGCATACGCTTTACGGCGCGACCAAGAGCTTTTTGATCAAGTTTTCGCAATCGCTAAACTTGGAAATGAGCGGCAGTAATATCAAAGTTTCTGCCCTATGCCCTGGCTTTACTTATAGTGAATTTCATGATGTCAACAAGACACGCGACGCTATGAACAAACTTCCCGATTGGATGTGGATGAGCGCCGAGGAAGTAGCCGAAAGCGGGTTTATGGCCTTAAAGCGCAACAAAGCCGTTTATATTCCGGGCCGCGCCAACAAGCTCATCGCCGCCTTTGCCAAACTCATGCCCGAGACATGGGCGCTGGCGCTGATGAACCGTAATTCCAGCAAATTTCGCAAGGTCAAAAAATGACAGCCGACCCCATTTTGGCCGACCCGCGTCTTTATGTAGCACTGGATGTGCCGAATATTGAAAGCGCTCAGGCTATGGTCGAGGCGCTCGGGGATGCGGTGGTTTCCTATAAAATCGGGCTTCAACTCCTGCCCGTGGGCGGTACGGAATTTGCCCGCGAGCTTGTTAGGGCTGGCAAAAATGTGTTTCTGGATTACAAATTACACGATATCGGCGCGACCGTGGAAAAAGCGATCCGCTCTATTCGTGCGGTGGGTGCGGAGTTGCTCACCGTCCATGCCACACCGGATGTTATGGCGGCGGCGGTACGCGGACGCGGCGATAGTGCGCTAAAAATCATGGCGGTGACGGTTCTGACGTCACTGGATGATGGGGCTCTGCACGATATGGGATATTTCATGAGCGTCGAAGAACTGGTCATGCACCGGGTTCGTCAAGGGGTCGCGGCGGGTGTTAATGGTGTGATTTCATCGCCACTGGAAGCCGCTAAAATTCGCGCAATTGTCCCGAAAGATTTTCTGATCGTCACGCCGGGCGTGCGCATGAAAGGCGGCGATAAAGGCGACCAAAAACGCATAGCAAGTCCGAGGGATGCGCTTGCCAATGGAGCAAGTCATATCGTGGTGGGGCGGCCAATAACTCAGGCGGATAACCCGCGTAAGGCGGCCTTGGAAATTCTCAAAAACATCAACGCTTAAAATTTAAAACCTCGGCAATCTTGGAGGTGGCGGTAATTTTTTAGCCAGTAATTTCCCAACTGGTATATCAGCCAGTCTTGCCATTAGCGCGTCTTTGACTGGCACCATTATATTGGCACCGTGCAAGGCGGCTTTGCGAGCGATGCGGGCCGGGAATGTGTTGGTGGTGTATAGGCCCATCATTTTTTCGGTCATCTGGTAAAGCGGCCAGGTTAGGCGGCGGTGGTCGTGGCTATAAGCCTGCAGAGCTTTCATATTCCCTAAATCCAGCCCGGCTTTATGGGCCCGGTATAAATGTTTGACCAAGCTATCCACACCTTGAATACCAAAATTAAATCCGTGCGCCGTTACCGGATGCATACCAACCGCCGCATCACCGACAAGGGCCAGACGCTCGGCGTAAAACTCTCGCGCATAGACGCCGACCAATGGATACGCGACCCGCTTGCCCGTACACTCCAATTCCCCGAGCAAACCTTTCAGGCGCGGCTCTGTGGCGCGGGCGTAATCTGCGTTGTTCATAGCCATAAACCGGGCCGCATCTTCGGCGCAAAATGTCTGGACAATAGAAGACGTGTTTCCATTCAAGGGCAAGACCGCCATGCCGCCGTCATAGCGAAAAAACTCATAGGCAGTATGGTTATGGGGTTTTTCGTGGGCCATGCGGCCAACAATCATGGTTTGGCCAAAATCGTGCATATTGGCCTTGATGCCTGCGTCCCGGCGGATTTGTGAAAACCGTGTGTCGGCGGCAATGGCCAGTTGACCTGTAAATGTTGAGCCGTCCTCTAGACGCACCGTGGCCGTGCTTGCGGTTCTGGTCAGTGCGGTGACCTGCGCGTCCGTGAACAAGGTTATGTTAGGTTTGCTTGCCGCCACATTATAAAGGGCGCGGCGGATCAAATGATTGGAGACAATATTGCCCAATTTGTCCGCGCCTGCGCTCTCGGGATTAAAGTGCAGGGCAAAGGGCGCATCACCGTCCATGACTTTGGCGGCGCGGATCGGGGAGATTTGGGTCGGGTCAATTTTCTGCCAGGCCCCAAGCCCGTACATGATTTTGCGAGACCGTTCGGATACGGCAATGTCGCGGCCATCATTTTTTGGTTTGGCTAAACCGTCTTTACTCTGGCGGTCAAACAGGCCGACTTTAAGCCCCATATCCGCCGTCATTGCGCTAAACGCCAACCCGGCAGGGCCAGCCCCGATCACCAATATATCAAAATACATATCTATCATTCCCATGTCATACGAACATGGTTTGAACCTAACGGGATAAATCCGAATGGAACGGTGGTGAATTGTCGCATATTGTCAAAAATTTGTGAACGATTGCCCATTGAAATTATTGCCGTACTGCTCCACATAGGGGCCATGACTTACCGCATAGCATTTCAGATGGACCCTATGGAGGGTGTTGATATTGACGCCGACACCACATTCGCTTTGGCCGAGACGGCCCAGGCGCGTGGGTATTCTTTGTTTTCTTATAGGCCGGGCCAATTGAGCTATAATGCCGGCAAGGTCGAAGCCCGCGCCCGGCCCATGACGGTGCGGCGCGAACATGCAAATCATGTCAGTTTTGGCGATGAGGTCGTACTTGATCTGGCCAAAGATATTGATGTGGTTTGGATGCGCCAAGACCCGCCTTTTGATATGGGCTATATTACGGCGGCGCATATTCTTGAGATGCTGGCGGGGGATACTCTGGTGTGCAATGACCCCCAGTGGGTGCGCTCTTGCCCGGAGAAAATCGTGCCGCTGGAGTTTCCTGATATTATTCCCGCTACACTGATAACCCGCGACAAGCTGGCCATAGATGCGTTTCGGGCCAAACATCAAGACATTATCCTCAAGCCCCTCTACGGCAATGGCGGGGCCGGGGTGTTTTTGATTAAAGACGGCGATAGCAATTACACGTCTTTGCTGGAAATGTTTTTTGCCGCTTCCCGTGAGCCGATTATCGCCCAGGCATTTCTCAAGGATGTCAAGAACGGCGACAAGCGCATTATCATTATCGACGGCGAGCCGGTCGGGGCCATTAACCGCGTACCGCTCAAAGGCGAAACCCGCTCCAATATGCATGTGGGCGGTGTGGCCGAACCCATTGAAATGAGTGAGACGGATTTGGCGATTTGTGCGCGTATCGGGCCAATGCTGAAGAGGCGCGGCCAGATACTGGTCGGCATTGATGTTATCGGTGATAAGATGACCGAAATCAACCTGACCTCACCCACCGGTGTACAAGAGCTGAAACGCTTTAGCGGCGTCGATGCGGCGGCACTATCTTGGGATGCTATCGAGAAACGCTTGCGTTCATAAATACCTCCTTAGCTATTTTGTGCTAGCTAGCGGGTATGAAATTTAATGTAAAATTTTGGATTGGCGCAGGTTTGGCTTTACTGGTGTCCGGCTGTTCAACATCCTCAACACGTGTTCAGAAACCCGCCGAGACTGCGCGTCTGCAACTGCCCGATAAGGTTCAGTTTTTACAGACCGACAAGCGCTGGGCCAGTGAAACTCTTGGCGGTTCCAATGAAAGCCTAAAGAGCGATGGGTGCTTGGTGACGGCGGCGGCTATGGCTTTGGTTAATCTTGGTTTCAAAACCGACCCTGGTGATTTGACATATCGGCTCAAAGCTTACGGAGGTTTTACCAGCAATGGCTGGCTGGTTTGGCGCGGGCTGGAGAAAGCCACGGCGGGCAAGGCCAAGACTTATTTTTACCAGCGTAAGGATGACGCCGTGGTGCGCGCGTGCATGGCTGCTGGATATTATCCATTGGTCAAATTTAATCTGCCGTCCAGCAAGACCCATTGGGTTATGGTGGTCAAGGAAACCAAGAGCGGTTTTTACATTCGCGACCCCATGATAAGTTCACGCACCCCCATCCCTTTAGCGTCACGGACATCAAAGATCGACGCAGTGAGATGTATCGGAGTTCGGGTTTGATCTGTCCAAAATGTAACTTTACATTTTAGGGCCTGTCTTAATTGTCAACGGGCCCTAGAAATCCATCCCGGCTTCTATGAACAAAGCGGCCGCATCTTCTTTACGTTTGGCGCGACCACCTGGTGTGATGGTTGGTACATTGCGGCTTATATATTGCACGCCGGTTCCGAGCCGTATTTTGCCCAAATCGTAACTGACGGCCAATACGCCTTGGTTAGATGTCAGCTTGGCGATATCATCATCTGCATAGCCGTAGGATGCTGTGAAACCCCATTTGGATGGTTTCCAAGTTAGGCCTGCGTCGTAGGCCGTATAACCACCTTGTTGCGCAAAACCATTATTGGAATTAAGATAGGATGTACCAAACACGAAATCCCCGTATTTAAGCTCCAACCCCATGCCGTAGCTTTCCAGACTGTCGAATATGGCCAGGCCGCTGGCTTCACTGCCGCGTGCATATGTGCCTGTTAACTCCGCCGATAATCCGTTTGAAAATTTGCGGTCAAGGGCGACACCTAGCTCGAATATGTTTTCTATTTCGGGTGCAAAGGGCGCCAGCGGATCTGCCGAATTGCGTTGAACACAATAATCAACTCCGCACGCCCGCGCATTGGGCGCATAGGACAGGCCGACTTGAACACCAAAGCCTATAGAATCGCCTAGAAGGCGCGGACTAGTATAGGCGATTTTCTCCGCAAAGCCCGAAGCATCATTATAGGTTTTGACGCTATCGAGCCCGGTGTAATCCACGGGAGAATTTGACGCGTTCACGGCCACCAAAGTAGGTGCGCCGCCCGAAAACAAAAATGCCGAACCATCGTCGCGCCCGATAACAAAATCCCCGTAAGACGAACGCAAGAACAGATAAGCGCCCTCTAGGCCAATAGCCGTGTCACGAGTGTCCCCCGGCCCTGCGGTGTAAAATTGGCTGGTATGACCACGGACAGCGCGGGTATCCGCACCGACCAAGACGCTGGTGCAATCGGCAATGCCGGGCGGACAATCTCCGACCCGTCCGCCAAAACCGCGTCGGAAGCGGTCCCGTTGCGCTCTTACGCGTAGCCCGGCTCCGTATTCTAGCCCGCCGTCCGTAATGGCACTGACCTCGCCGCGCACATCGAAATCGACGACAACTTCCGCCGTCACACCCGCATCATTTCTGTCCACGGCGGCGACACCCGCTTTGATGTGACCATTTACGGAGGTTTGCACATTGCCAAACCCGAGACGTTGCATCCATGAGGGTTTTTTGGTGCCATAAGGATTGGATGCCCCACGCAACACGGGGGTTTGTTGTTGGGTCTGGTTCTGGGCCATATTTCGATAGTTTTGGTTTTGATAGGCCTGGTTCTGATAGTTTTGGCTTTGCTGATTTTTATTAGTCCAAGCGGGAAGCTGCCCCTGATATTGCTGGTTTTGAAGCTGCTGTGTCCGCCCGCCTTGGCGCTTCTGCTCATAAGTTTTGTTGGCCCAGGCTGGTACCTGTACTGCCGGTGCGGTTTGCGGCTGTTGAATATACGGGTTGTTTGCTTGAGGGGTATTTATCCGTGGGGTTTGTACACTTCGTGCCTGCCAGGTTGATTTTTTACCGGGATAATATGCGCCGCCTGTTTGAGGGCTGGGCTTTAGATCTTGATGTGGGGGAGCCTGATATTGAGGTGCTTGATAGGTGTTGGTCGTGGGCTGCTGCCATTTAATCTGCGGCGACGTCTGTGCCCGCGTTTGTGTTTGTGCCCGAGTCTGTGCCCGAGTCTGTGTTTGTGCTGGCGTTTGTGTCTGCGTTTCCCAGGCTTTGGGCTTTTTATTGGCAAAGGGGGATTTGGAGGCTGGCCCGGCCAAAGCAACAATGGACACAGCCGCCAATACCGTCCCGACACTCATAATCCCTAACAACTTCACGGATGCCATATCAATACCTTGGATTTTTACTTTGGGCCAGAATCTTAACAAATAATAAACACCCCACCTATCGGACATCTATGCCTAACAAATGGTTAACGGGTGCGGGTTTATGGGGGTGTGTTTCATAATTTGGGAAGGTTTTTTCTAACTTTGTTCATAAGACTGGAGCTGGCGTTCATCAAACGCAGTGCCCCGGTACTGATGCCATGATTACCCGACGAGGTATGGATGCTGCGCACCAGCTTCATGCGTTCACTATTGAGCTTGATTGCATCCAGTGTGCGTTGTTGTCGTGTTGCGGCACTGTGATTTTGTTTACGTGGCATAATATCTCCGTAAATTATGTTTTTGTCCAGCCGGGCGCCGTCACGCCCAAAAATGCTTGGCCGGGTTATGGCTATGGGCATGGACAGAAAGGACAGCCCGTGTGGTTTCGCCGTCACCGGAGAACCGGGGAAAGCGCAAAAATGTTTCGTGAGGGCGAAGCCACACGGCGGTGCGGTTTTCAAGCGGCCGAGCTAGCCAGTCACCGGAGCGGTACCGAAAATGGTCCGTCCCCAGCCCATACTCACATATGGTCGGGCTAAACAGCTCGCGCCTGACAGGCCGACAACACGATTATCACTCGTTGCCAACACCTGGGCACCGTCCCCTGCCAAGGTAAGCGATATCAAACCCGTCCAACAAGCAGAAGAACAAAACCAATATAGGTGTATTCAGATGTTCATGGATTGTATTTTTGGGAGGAAGTATAATTATCAATAATTTCAATGTTTTAGAGGTGGGCGCAATGCGTAAAAACAGGGGTAAGTGTTACAAACTCGGTGTTTCACTTTCGAACCAATCCCTACATCCCGCTCACCCCTGCGTATGCAGGGGTCCATCATTGGGCTATCGGAGATACACTGCAAAGTACGGTTATGGATACCTGTATGCACAGGTATGCACAAGAGGCAGGCTGCGTTCAGCGAGGTCTGGGGTAACGGGGGTGAGGGTGGTATAAACCCTAAAACTCCCCTTCCTCCGGTAGGAGTATTTCGCGCTTGCCGCCTGCGCCGGCTTCGCTGATCATGCCTTCTGCTTCCATGCGCTCTATGATGTTGGCGGCGCGGTTATATCCTATGGATAATCTGCGCTGGATATAGCTGGTGGAGCATTTGCGGTCGTGGGCGACTATGGCGACGGCTTTGTCAAAGGTTTCATCGCCTGAGTTTGTATTACCGTCTACCGGGCCGCCCGCAGCGGTCTCTTCTTCAGTGTCGACCGTAATGTCTTCCAGATAGCTTGGTGCGCCTTGGGCTTTGACAAAATTGGCGATTTTTTCGACCTCGTCGTCACTAACAAACGGCCCGTGCAAGCGGCGGGGTTTGCGTCCTGATGCCATATAGAGCATGTCGCCCATGCCCAGGAGTTGCTCCGCGCCTTGCTCGCCGAGGATAGTACGGCTGTCGATTTTGGAGCTGACCGAGAACGAAATCCGGGTTGGGAAATTAGCTTTGATCGTGCCGGTGATCACATCCACGGACGGGCGCTGGGTTGCCATGATGAGGTGGATACCAGCGGCACGAGCCATTTGGGCCAGGCGCTGTACCGTGCCTTCAATATCCTTGCCCGCCACCATCATCAGATCGGCCATTTCGTCAATGACCACGACAATGAACGGCATAAACTCCAGTTCTAGTGTCTGGGTTTCGTACATGGCTTCGCCGGTTTGTTTGTCAAACCCGGTCATGACCGTGCGGGTGGTGGCTTCGCCGGTTCTCTCGGCCTCGCGGACTTTGTCGTTATACCCGGCGATGGAGCGCACCCCGACCTTTGACATATTACGGTAACGGTTTTCCATTTCGCGCACTGTCCATTTTAGGGCAACGACCGCCTTTTTAGGGTCAGTAACTACGGGTGTTAGCAAATGCGGTGCGCCGTCATAGATGGACAACTCCAGCATTTTCGGATCAATCATTATGAATTTGCATTGATCAGGCGACAATGAATACATCAGCGATAATATCATGGCATTGATACCAACCGACTTACCCGAACCCGTCGTACCAGCAACCAGCAAATGCGGCATTTTGGCCAGGTCGGCAAAATACGGCTTGCCGCCAATGTCCTCACCGAGTGCGAGGGGCAGGCTGGCATCGGAATTTTTAAAGTCGCTGCTGGCCAACATATCGCGCAGGAACACCGTCTCGCGGCGCCTATTTGGCAGTTCAATCCCGATAGCATTACGCCCGCGCACTACGGCCACACGGGCCGAACGGGCCGCCATTGAGCGGGCAATATCGTCGGCCAGATTGATGACCCGCGACGACTTGACGCCCGGTGCTGGCTCAAATTCATACAGTGTGACGACGGGGCCGGGGCGCACACGCCCGATCTCGCCTTTAACACCGAAATCTGTCAACACTTCGCCTAGTTCCACGGCGGATTTTTGTAGTGCTCCAGCATCGACCACGGCGACACGCGGCGGCGGGGTTTTCAGCAAATCAACTTGCGGCAGGACGAATTTTCCGTTCTTGGGAAAATTGTATTTGGGTGCGTTGGCCCGGGGGGCAGGCTTGCTTTGGGGGGGGACATAATCTTGCGGTGCTTGGTCTGGTGCTTGTTGCGGTGTGGGGGCCAGGTTGTCAACATGCTCCTGACCTGGTGTTTCTACCCACACTTTTTTGTCGTCAAACCCGGATACTTCCAAAGGGTCAATATAAGACTTCTGGAAGCGCCTACGTAGAAACCGGATAAACTGATCCAGCCGCACCCTGAATATGGCCCACAGCAGCCCGGCGGCATCGAACACTTCGGCTACATCACGCCCGACAATACCGAGAAAACGCCCGAAACAATATCCTAGTCCCCCAAACGCCAACAATACCGCAATACCGCCAGCTATACTGGCTGATAACCCTGTTGATGCCAGCAGGTTTTTAGTGCCCAGAAACACCACATCACCAACCCAGCCTCCGATCCCGGTCCCCATAGGCCAACTTTGCGGGATGGGAAAAGCGGCCAAAAATACCGTCAGGCAAAATATGCTCATGACCAATAAAGAGCTGCGTCTAAGCGTGTCCAGGCGGGTAATGTTAAGGCGCGGTTTCAGTACGGCCCGCGCCGCCGCAAATATCAACAAGACAGCGAGAGGGAACGCGGCCCAACCTAAAAGCTGTAAGAAAAAATTCGCCAAGCTGGCTCCTGGACGACCAAGAATGTTGGAAAGCTCCGTTTCAACTGCACTTTGTCCAGCCTGCGCAGCAAGTTCAGCCTGTCCAGCTTGCCCAGCAAGTATTTCTACATAAAGCCCGGCCGTATCGGGTGTTCTGTCAAAAGCGGAAAATGTGTAGATGCTCACCAGTAATATTAAGCCAGCGCCCCCGACGGCACAGGCCCATACGGCACGGCGTAATGCGCCCGTTGGCGTTATACCTTGTTCTATCGCTCGGGGGTCAAATTCAGGTTCGTCGAAACCGGGATTGGCCGTGTTCATATGCATCTCCGCAAAAGTATTAAGGGAGTGTAAAGCGAGCAGGTAAATGAGGGGTAAAGAGCCGGGTGTTTTAGGGCTATTTTTTCAAGCCCAGACTACCCACTAGTCTACCCAAGTTCTATCCAAGCGGATCAAATTGGAACACATCTTCAAACGGGACGCCGAACTCCCGGGCTATGCGAAAGGCAAGCTCCATGGACGGGGCGTATTTCCCGGCCTCGATGGCGATAATGGTCTGGCGGGTCGCCCCGACCCGTTTGCCAAGCTCTTCTTGGGTAAGCTCGGTGCGGGCCAAACGAATGCGCCGTATCTGGTTGGTGATTTTGTCTTTGTTGGGCTTTGCTTTGGGTCTCATAGGGCGTCTTGCCGATAGGCCAGCACCATAGTGGCCCGATAGACAATATCGCCCAAAAACATCGTGCCCATTAAAGCAAAGAACATATGGCTCGGGGTTAAGAACGACAGTCCGGGAATTGGCCCGTATTCTGCGGGATATGCGTTTTCCATCAAAAACATGAAAATAATAATATTGATGGCAATGCCGACCACCCAAAACCCGTTGCGCGCCCCTTTGCGCTCAATCTCCACATCCCGCTCATCACTTTCATAACCGCTAGACTTCACCCGCGACGCAAAAACCCCGGCAATAATAATATGCATAATAATGGTCGCGACAATTATCCAAATATAAAGCCCGATCATGTCGCCTGGGGATAGATTTTCAACGCCGCCCTTGCGCAACATGTTTTTCAAAAAAACCACAAACACCGTCACATCAACAATCAATGTAGCCCAACTGCGCCGCTCCGGCTCACTCATATTTTCCACCAATGTCATTTTTTCACTCCGTCTAAATGTCTAACTTGTTGGACATTATATACGAAACTAGACAAGCCCATAAAGAAAAACCCGCACAAGGCGGGCTATCTGTTATTTTTCTCTATTGAACATTATCTTTCGATCTGCGTCCTTGAACATAGCCTTAGCTATATCCTTGGCCGTATCAGGTATTGGTTCGATTTCATTCTTAACGGGGCGTCCGCGCTTGCGTTTATCTTTTTCAGGTCTGGTTTCCATGTCTGTGTCCTATGCAATAAGGTCTTTGTAACGAAGCCGCTTGCCAGTAAAGCCTTTGGCGAGCATTTCCATTTGAACAATCGTATCATAGTCACGGGCGTTATGGCGACCCGCAAATTCAGTAATGTAGCGCGATAGGTGCTTGGCACTCATTTTGTGATATGTACCTTGATAACCCCGCTTCAAAGTTGCCCAAAAACTTTCGATACTATTCGTATGGGCGTGACCGCGAACATACTCGCCAACACTGTGATTAACGGAATGATGTTCAAAATCTTCGCCAAGGTGTTTATAAACCAATGCACCATCAGTCATAAGAACCGCATTATCGGGACAAACATTTTCATAAACCATTGCGGGCGCGTGATGCTTTGGGATATGTGCAACACGAACATCACCATCACGCTCTAAAACACCAACCACGGTTTCCTTATTGCTATACTGTTTGCGAGCCTTGCGCTCTTTCGCGGTCATGTTCTTGGCCTTGCCGCCGATATAGGTTTCATCGACCTCAACAATACCGTCCATCTTTTCGTCTTGACCACCAAGCCAACCCTGACGTATTTTCTGCGCCATAAACCAAGCTGTCTTTTGTGTGACGCCAAGGTCACGGTGTAACTTCATACTGGACACGCCCTTGAGGCTTGTGGACATAAGGTATATCGCGATAACCCATTTTTGCAGGCCGATTTTACTGGATTGCATAACCGTGCCAGTTTTAACGCTAAAATACTTGCGACAATCACCACAGTGATACGGCATAGGCTTTTCGTTAGGAACGGCCTTTGTTTTCAAAGACCCGCACACGGGGCAGTGACGTTCGTTATTTGCCCAACGTAAATCCTCAAGCCATTTCCGCGCCGAAGCGTCGTTGGGAAACATCTGAAACAACTCAATAACGCTTAATCCTTTACGGTCTGCGCGTCCGGGGGCTTGATGTTCTTGCTTATACATAATCTCTCTCTTTCCTGTCTAATTATGTATCATAAGTATATCGGTAGTGCAAGTAAATTCGTCTAGTTATGTGCGATAAATATGGTAAGGTGAACCATGAAACGATTCTTTTTACTGACTTTGGTGGCGTTATTGTTGTACCAAAATGTGAGCGCTGGCCAAACACAAACTAAGCCCCGCGATGAAACGAATACGGCGGCTCTTATGGCTGAAAAGCAGGATGCCGCTAACGTAAAGCCACAAACACATCAAAAACAAACCGAAATGAAAGATGATGTTGTTACTGGAGGCCAAAGCCCTGCGTTCGTAGAGCGCGTTAAACAGCTCGCGACAAAAACCAATTGGGCTCTGTTGATATCTGTCTTTGCTGCAATTTTCGCAGGTCTCTCGTGGTCTTCTGCTAGAAAATCTCTCGAAGTCACCCACAACGCCACTAAAGCCGAGTTTCAACCTTATATTTCTGTTCCCCAGTCTATTGATTTTGATGTGATAACTCCAGAAAGAGGGGACAATGGTGATACGCTTGTTGCCTACAGCGATAGTATTGAAATCAAAAATGTAGGTAAAACACCAGCTTCCTCGATCAATGTTTCCGCGCAGGGAAAGTTTTATAAGGATAGACGGCACTTTGATGAACAAGCGCTTATCGACACACGCAAAACAGGGGACATGGTCGCGGGGGATACGTGGAATTGCCGTGTTAGGTTTGATTTCGATTTTCCTGATGGTGGCGCTTACAACTTTAAGCGCATCAGAGAAATGGACATTTATATCACGGTGACTTTTCAAGACATGTTTACTAGTAATGGAACGCGACGGTACATTTTCCACTATCTCTGTGATGAGGTTGGTTATGGTGCAGAACTGCAAAGCGTTGAAGAAAAAACAGACGGATAATACAAAAAACTTAATCATGCCGCACCCCGCTCGGTGCGCTTTCCGAAACCTCGTCTAGTTTCGTATATAAGCCCCAACATATTTTACATAAAAATAGTGCGTAATGCCAACACACCTATAAGGCCTCCACAATAAAATGGTGGTTCAACCATTTTGGCCAACTGAAATTACATCACTGGATGTTTCAATTCGACCATAGCGTTTTACCGTTTGATCCACTTTGCTGCGTCTTCGTATTCGTGCGTGTGGAAGACGCGGACTTTTGCGGGCATTAGCGGGCCAAACAGGCGGATAGCGGTCCGCATCCAGCCTAAATCCGATACCAATGCCAGTTTTTTCAGATCGCTTAAATGCATCAGGCCAAATTTGGTGTCTTCCCACATTGCGCCGCTAGTATAGCTTTGGAAACCCTCGTCCGCCACGAACAACATTTTCAGTTGGTCATGGCGTTTTTTTTTGGCCTCCACCAATGGGCGCAGCGTGTCTTCATAATCTTGTGCGGTGATGATGCCCTCGGCTTCTACGGCAATAACATCATTAGGAAAACCCTCCAGAATGCGGAAACGTCCCGGATGGTCGCCCGGTGCCGCCGCCCAGTCCATAGCCTCTTCCATACCCGCAACGCTAAACAGGCGGACTTTGGCTTTGATAAAATGACGGACGAGTGCCGGAATGATTTTCACCGATATTTTATCGCTGACAATCGCAACTTTAGGCACAAAGTTTTGCGCATTTTTGACAAATTTTATGTGAGCCAAAAAGGCACTAAATTTCTTCCACCTGGGAAATTTTTCTGCGTGAATAACTACAGACGGAACGCGATCATGGCTGTTGATATACTCATCCATACACGTGTTTAGCCGCTTGAAATCAGATTTTTCAAATTTGCCGAGCGGAGAGACCCGGATAATATTTTTAGCTTTAAATTTTTCGATCTTGATCATGATAACCTCCTTTTAGGTTTTGATTTTAAGTACCAACCCCTCCTTGTCTGCGCTGACAACCACATGGTCGCCGTCGTTTATTTTGCCTGCCAGTACCTGCCTCGCCAATTCGTCTTGCAGGGATTTTTGGATGACGCGTTTTAGCGGTCTGGCGCCGAAGGCCGGGTCATAGCCTTTTTTGGCTAGCCAGGTGCGGGCGGATGTTTTTAGTTCTATTGTAATCTGGCGGTCTTTGAGCCAGCCCATCAGGCGCTTGATTTGAATGTCAACAATGGCACCCATATGCTCGGGCTTGAGGCGTTCGAACAGCAGGATTTCGTCGAGCCTGTTCAGGAATTCCGGTCTGAATTTAGCTTGTAACATAGCCATAACCTGCCCACGGGCGGCTTCGACATTTTCGTCGTCACCAAGTGCCACGAGGTATTCCGCGCCGATATTGCTGGTCATTATGATCACGCAGTTCTTGAAATCCACCGTGCGGCCTTGCCCGTCCGTCAGGCGGCCATCGTCAAGCACTTGCAAAAGCACATTAAACACATCCGGGTGGGCTTTTTCAATCTCGTCGAACAGCACCACCTGATAGGGACGCCGCCGTATAGACTCGGTCAACATACCGCCCTCGTCATAACCCACATATCCGGGCGGTGCGCCGATCAAGCGCGACACGGAATGTTTCTCCATATACTCAGACATATCAATGCGGGTGATGGCCTGGTCGTCGTCGAACATAAACTCGGCCAGCGCCTTGGTCAGCTCGGTCTTGCCTACACCCGTTGGCCCTAAAAACATGAACGATCCAATAGGCCGCGCCGGGTCTTTCAGGCCCGCCCGCGCCCGGCGTACGGCGTCCGAAACTGCGGCCACAGCCTGAGCCTGCCCGACCACGCGCTGGGCCAATACATCTTCCATAGCCAGTAATTTATCCCGTTCGCCTGACAGCATTTTCTCCACCGGAATGCCCGTCCAGCGCGACACCACGGAGGCTATCATGTCGTCGTTGACCACATCGGCCGCAAGGGATGTCCCGTCGTCGTCCGCCTGTTCGGCTTGCTCCAGCCGGGTTTCCAGATCGGGGATTTCCACATGTTGCAAACGCCCGGCGGTCTCGTAATCGCCGCGCCTGACCGCATCGGCCAGATGGTTTCTTGCAACATCCAGCTTTTCTTTAAGTTCGGTAGCCCCGGCCAGCTTGGCTTTTTCGGCTTGCCAGCGGGCCGTAAGTTCTTTGCTTTGATCTTCAAGCTCGGTAATTTCTTCCAGGCGTGTTTTCAACCGCTCTTTGGAAGCTTTGTCTTTCTCCGCTTTGAGAGCTTCCGCCTCGATACGGGCACGTACCAATTTGCGGTCAATTTCGTCCAGTTCTTCGGGCTTGCTGTCTACCTGCATACGCAGCCTCGACGCGGCTTCGTCCATAAGGTCAATGGCTTTGTCGGGCAAAAACCTGTCGGTGATATAACGGTTTGATAAATTAGCGGCGGCGACAATGGCGCTGTCGGAAATTCTGATACCGTGGTGCATTTCGTATTTATCCTTGATACCGCGCAGGATCGACACCGTGTCTTCGACGCTCGGCTCGTCAATAAAAATGGTCAGGAAACGCCGGGCCAATGCCGCGTCTTTTTCCAAATGCTTGCGGTATTCGTCGAGCGTGGTCGCGCCGATACAGTGTAGTTCGCCCCGCGCCAATGCGGGCTTTAGGAGGTTAGCCGCGTCCATAGCCCCATCGGTTTTTCCCGCACCAACCAACATATGTATCTCGTCAATGAACAGCACGATTTTACCGTCAGCATTTTCTATTTCTTTGAGAACAGCCTTGAGCCGCTCCTCAAATTCGCCCCGGTATTTAGCCCCGGCTATCAAAGCCCCCAAGTCCAAAGACAGCAGGTCTTTGTCTTTCAGGCTTTCGGGCACATCACCATTGACGATACGCAGGGCCAGACCTTCGGCGATGGCGGTCTTACCAACGCCGGCCTCGCCGATTAAAAGCGGATTGTTTTTGGAGCGGCGCGAGAGAACCTGCACCACGCGGCGGATTTCTTCGTCGCGGCCAATGACCGGATCCATTTTACCGTCACGGGCGGCAGCAGTTAGGTCGCGGGTGTATTTGGAGAGAGCCTCATAGGCATCTTCGGCGCTTTCGCTGTCCACAGGGTTGTCACCGCGCAGGTTTTTTATAGCTTCAGCGATGCGCGAAATATCAACACCCGCACTTTCCAACAAGGCTTTCATATCTTTATCGGCACTCATAATAAGAGCCAAAAACAGTCCCTCGACAGTAATATATTTACTGCCAGCCTTTTTGGCCGCACTTTCGGCGGAAGCAAATGTTTTACCAGCCTCACGGCTCAAGGTCAGATTACCTACGCCCGATCCTTCGACCACTGGAATTTTACCGAGTAAGTCCCGCACATCCGATTTTAATTTATTCACATCTGCACCGGACGTTCGCACCAGATTGCCTACTAAGCTTTTCCCGTTTTGGGCATCTTCGCCAAGCAATGCCGACAAAATATGAGCCTGGGCTATTTGCTGATGGCTCCGCTCAAGGGCCATGTTTTGCGCCGCCTGCACGACCGCCTTGGCCCGGTTGGTATAATTTTCAATGTTCATTTCATCTCCACAATTAAGGTATTAGTTGTTGGCCTATATATGGGTGTGATGAAATTTTGTGCAAGTGCGGCAATTTGGCGGGTATAACCTATTCTTCGTCCAATGTTTCAATGATAAATTTGTCGTTGGTAAAAACGCAAATGTCTGCGGCTATTTTCATGGCTTTACGGGCCAATTTTTCCGCGTCTTTTTCGTAATCATTGAGTGCCAGGGCAGCGGCGAGGGCGTAGTTTCCGCCTGATCCAATGGCGGTGATCCCTCCGTCCGGCTCCACCACGTCGCCGTTGCCCGTCAGCACGAAAGTTTCTTTCTTATCGGCAACAATCATCATGGCTTGCAGCTGGCGCAGAACCTTGTCGGTACGCCAGTCCTTGGCAAGTTCGACACAAGCGCGGGCCAACTGGGTCGGGTATTGTTCGAGCTTGACCTCGAGCCGTTCCATCAATGCAAATGCATCGGCGGTAGCGCCAGCAAAGCCAATAATAACATTGCCGCCAACAATCCGCCTGACCTTGCGGGCCGTGGATTTCATCACCGTATTGCCGGCACTGACCTGTCCGTCGCCAATAACGACAACTTTACCGCCCTTGCGAACGGTGAGAATAGTCGTGCCGCGCCACTGGCTCGCATCTGCGTAATCATGGTTCATTATATCTCCCTGTCTCTCGCTAACGCTCGTTCCGCGCCTCTTGGAACTGCTCCTCTCGGCTAAACATGGGAATTTTCGCCCAATAGTCAAGCTGCGACAATTGGTCATTTTATTTTTCCTTCTGGCGTATTATAGATAGGTATGGCACAAAACAAATCATCCGAACCTACGCCCACCGCTTCTATACTGGCGCGGCGGGAATACTCTGGCCCGGCCTTTCTTAGCGGGGCGTTTCGGCCTTTCTTTTTGGGGGCCAGTGTTTGGGCTGTGGTCGCCATAGCTTATTGGTTGGCGCAATATAATGGTTGGCTGGCTGTACCCGAAGCCCTTACCGGACGCGACTGGCATATCCACGAAATGATATTCGGCTTTGTGGCTGCCGCGCTCGGCGGGTTTATCTTAACGGCGGTGCCTAACTGGACGGGGCGGTTGCCTGTGCGCGGTTGGCCGCTGGGTGGGTTGGCTTTGTTATGGTTGCTCGGGCGGTTTGCTATGTTGTCGGGGCATCCGGTTTTGATGCTGGTGGATACTTTGTTTTTATTTGTGCTTGCGGCTGTTGTAGCCCGGGAAATTATTGGCGGGCGTAACAAGCGTAATCTGGTGGTGGTCGGGATGATAATTTTAATAGCGCTGGCCAATTTATGGACGCATTTGGAGCGACTGGAAATAGTGGCTCAGGACGGCTATGGCTGGCGTTTCGGTCTGGCGGTATTGTCGAGCTTGCTGGGTTTGATTGGTGGTCGCGTGACGCCTAGTTTTACGCGTAATTTATTGGCACGGCAAAATGCTACAAAAATGCCTGCCCAGCCGGGCGGCAAAATCGACAACATTGTTATGCTGTTCTCGGCTCTGGCATTATTAGTCTGGGTGTTTTTGCCGGAACATCCAGCCACCGGAGTTTTATTGCTGTTGGCCGGGTTGGGTCACGGGGTTCGTTTGTCGCGCTGGCAAGGTTTACAGGTTGCGGGCCAATCTATCATTGTCGTATTGCATATCGCCTATGCTTGGCTAGCATTTGGGTTTGGCTTGCTTGGCCTGTCAATTTTATGGGACGGGCTGTTGGCGGCGGACGCCGTGCACGGGCTTGGCATTGGTGCGGTCGGCATTATGATTGCTGCCATGATGAGCCGGGCCAGCTTTGGCCATTCCGGCCTACCTATGCGTGCCGGGTGGGCTTTGAGCCTGGTATATTTGCTCATTATTGTAGCAGTGCTTTTGCGTTTGGCTGCGAGTTTTTGGGATGCGCAGACTATGATCAACCTTTCTGGTCTTGCGTGGATATCCGGTTTTGCTTTGTTCGTCGCAGTATTCATGCCACTATATTTTAAGAAACGCCGATAATTTAAACGGAGGAAAATATGACCGATACAATGCACGAAATGATGGGGGTCAGCGCCGGGTTTGATATTGCTGATCCGACCAAGGTTGAGCGGCTTGAGGGTAAAGTTTCGGATATTGAGTGGAAGCTGCGAGTTGAACTGGCGGCGCTATACCGTTTGTGTGCTCTGTACGGGTGGACGGATTTGGTGTTTACCCATATTTCAGCCCGGCTTCCGGACGAAACCAATAAAGACGGCAAACTGGAAGAGCGGTTTTTGATCAATCCTTACGGGGTGTTCTTCGATGAAATGACAGCGTCATCTTTGGTGAAAATTGACCTTGAGGGTAATATTATTGGCGGCAGTCCCTATTTCATCAACCCGGCTGGTTTTACCATCCACTCTGCCGTCCATGCGGCGCGGGACGATGCGGGCTGTGTCATGCATGTGCATACGCCCTACGGGGTTGCTGTGTCGGTACAGAAAAAAGGTCTGCGCAAATACACCCAGTTTTCCATGATCGTTCATGACGACTTGGCCTATCATGATTATGAAGGCATTGCGCTGGAGCTGGACGAGCGCGAACGTATTGTCGCGGATATAGGCACTAAACATTTGTTGATGCTGCGCAATCACGGTACTTTGGTTATTGGCGCTAATTGCGCCCTAGCTTTCCTGCGCATGTATTTTCTTGAACAAGCCTGCAAAACCCAAATCCTGGCCCAAGCGACAGGCAGTAAAAACTTGCACGAATGCGACGACGAGCTTTCAGCCCGCGTCCACGCCCAGGGCGGCGGTGCTTTCATGCCAGGTATGGGCGACAATCTCGTCTGGCCAGCATTGATGCGCAGGCTGGCGAAAAATTACGCAGGTTGGGATTATTAAGCCGTCTACTTGATTTAACCTATCTCCATTCCCATATTGACAATGTGATATCAAAATGATATCACTAATTAAATTGTTAACTGGAGAGAGAGTATGAAAGAGACAGATTATAAATCTACGGCGGGGATACCTGTTTTATTGGTGGCGTTAGCTTTGCCATTTGTTGCGATGGCGGGTGCCATTTTTTTAGGCGTCAACGGGCATAAAATATTGGCAGTTTTACTGGTTATAACAACAATATTGTCGTTTTTGTTTTTGCTCATTGGCTTATATAAGGTCGAGCCAAACCAGTCGGCGGTGTTGAGCCTGTTTGGCAAGTATATCGGTACGACTCGCACCCAGGGTTTGCGCTGGAACAATCCGTTTTTTAGCAAGAAAAAAATATCGCTTAGGGTACGCAATTTTGAAAGCGGACGCATGAAGGTCAATGACCAGGGCGGCTCGCCCATCGAAATCGCCGCCATTGTGGTCTGGGAAGTCGCGGACAGTGCCGAAGCCGTATTTAATGTGGATGATTATGAGAGCTTTGTGCAAATCCAGAGCGAAGCCGCTATCCGTTCCATGGCTTCGATTTATCCTTATGACCCGCACACGGACGACGAAGTGGCTCTGCGTAGCCATCCTGCGGAGATTTCCGAAAAAATGAAAACCGAAATACAGGAACGCCTGACCGAAGCTGGGATCAATGTCATCGAAGCCCGGATTTCCCATCTGGCATACGCGCCGGAAATCGCCCAAGCCATGTTGCAACGCCAACAGGCCGGTGCAATTATCGCGGCGCGGACACGTATCGTTGAGGGTGCGGTCGGCATGGTGGAAATGGCCCTGGACGCCCTCAAAGAAAAGGGTGTTGTCGATCTGGACGAGGAACGCCGCGCCGCTATGGTCAGCAATCTGCTGGTGGTGTTATGTTCAGACCGGGCCACTCAGCCCGTAGTTAATACCGGTTCTATTTACTAGGAGCATATATGGCCCGCAAAGCCAAAAAAGCTTATCCCCTGCGCATTCACGCAGACATTCTGGACGCTATGAAGCGGTGGTCGGATGACGAGCTGCGCTCCCTGAACGGGCAAATAGAGTTCGTCCTGCGCGATCAATTGCGCAGGGCAGGGCGGCTCAAGGAAAAACCTCCCACAATTACCCAAACTGAAAGGCAAAAGAAATGAATAAATGGAGACATAAAGTTGAATATGTTCAACTATCCTATTTTAAAAAAGCACAGGACAGAACCGCAACCATCCAGGAAAAATTAAACCGGCTTAGCATGGAAAGCTGGGAGCTCGTCACCGCAGTGCCAGACCCGGCAACGAGCGGTATTAGTGTGTATCTTTACCTGAAACGTCCGTATTGATTGGTGCAAATTTAGGCCTATATATTGGTTAGGCTTCGATAAGGACAATCCATGAATTCTATTGCTGAAATAAATTCTGCTTGCGATTGCTTACCTTTGGCGCGGGATGTTATTGACCGCAAACTGGACGATGGTGCTCCTGCAAAAGCCTTCGCGCTTTTGAAATCTCGGGAACATTTATTTGCCAAAACGCCGGTGTTTGTTTCGAACGACGATGCCAAAGCCATGCTGGCGATCATTGCCGCTGTTGAGGCTTTGACACAACTGGACGGGTACCGAGACGAGGTGTTTGCCCGGGCTGGCATTGACGCGAAAACTGCCGCACAGAACAAAACGCAAGGCCTGTTCATGGGTTATGATTTTCACCTGTCCCCAGACGGGCCGAAACTGATCGAGGTCAACACCAATGCGGGCGGGGCGTTTCTAGTCAGCAATCTCCTCAGGGCCGTTGGGCCGGATATTTCGTGTTGCTATAACAGCGAGGTTTATAATGCGGTCGTTAGCCCGGACGGGATGGACGAATTTATGGCGGATATGTTTAAGCGTGAATGGGCGGCGGCGGGCCGAACTTCTCCATTAAAAACGGTTGCAATCGTGGACGTAAACCCGGCGGAGCAATATCTCTATCCCGAACTGCTCATGGCCAAAGAATTGCTTGAAAGTCACGGTATTAAAACCATAATTGCAGACCCGTCTGACCTTGCATATGAGCGCGGCGGTTTGTATGCGGGCGGTCTAAAAATTGACATTGTCTATAACCGTTTGACCGATTTCGGTTTGAGCGAAACCGGAAACATATCTATACGCAAAGCTTATGAAGCCGGAGATATTGTGTTGTCACCTGCACCCGTACATCATGCTTTATACGCCGATAAACGCAATCTGATTTTGTTTGGAGATGGGGAGACGCTTGAGGATTGGGGTCTTGCGCCCGGACACAGGCACGCCTTGGACGGCGTACCGAAAACCCTAAATCTGACCCCCAAAAATGCTGGCGAATTATGGGCGGTACGCAAGAAATACTTCTTTAAGCCCAAAGATGGCTACGGTTCCAAGGCCGCTTACCGGGGCAGTAAAATAACCAAAAAAGTCTGGGCGCGAATTTCAGGGGGTACCCATGTAGCGCAAGAATTTGTGCCCCCGCCCGTGCGTTTGGTGTCTCTAAAAGACGGCCCCGTGCGTCTGAAATTTGATCTGCGTATCTATACATATGCCGGCGAAAGTTTTGCAATGGCGGCCCGGGTCTACCAAGGCCAAACCACAAATTTCCGTACCAGAGGCGGCGGCTTCGCCCCGGTGATCCATATGCGCGACGAGGGTTGAGGCGATGGGGGTGCGCACCTCTTGTGCGCAACTGGGCTTGCGTTTTACACTATACCACCGCACCGACGCAAGAGCGTCGGCCCCCATCCCCCCTTCGGGGTACTTCCCCCGTAAACGGAGGAAGAAATTCACTTCAATTTATAACGCAAAGAGGCTGCGATGAACAGTGACAGCTCTGCCTTGGGTAGCGGCGCATTTAAATCCATGCGGATTTCGCGGTTGCCGTAATAATTAAACAAATCCGGATGGACGGTGCGAAAACCTTCTATCAAATTGGTGGAACACGGGACAAATAATGAGTATGTGCCCGCATCCACATCACCGTCAATTCGCATAGGCGTACCGGATTTCGGGCGTAGTGTAGCAAAGCTAATCTGGCCCCATTTCAGGCTTTCCTCAATCATGCCGATAGATTTGTTGCTTGCGGCAATACCTCGAATAAGTTGTCGAACCTGTCCCAACCGCACGGCCAAAGTTTCCGGATAGGATGCAAGTTTCTTACTAATAATTGTCATTCTTCTTTCCGAAGCTCCGCGATATTATCTTCCCAATTCCGGCCATCAAAATCCTCTGATGTCACCGTCTCAAATCTACTTTGTTCAACGCACCGAAAATTCACACTGATCCCGTCCGGGTGGGAGCGGGGTGTGTAGAAAGGCTTTACGCCGCAGGTTTGACAAAATGTGTGCTTGGCGGCGTGGGTGTTGAATGTATAGGTGGTGATATTGTCTGCGCCCGTGAGCAAGCGGAAATCCTCAGCCGGAACGATCAAATGTAAAAACCCGGTCATATTACATATGGAGCAATTGCAGGCAGTGAGAATGGCATTAACAGGCGCACGCACCTCAAATGTCACCGCACCACAATGACAACCACCTTTATGCCAAATAGTAGTTTTGTTTTTCATATTTGCTCTATAAGACACCCATGAAAGAAAATCTACCCTGCCAAATATATCTCCTGACACCGCCTCATATTGATGATGTGAGCGCGTTTGCACAAATTTTGGAGCAAGTGTTAAAAGCCGCCCCCGTGGCCAGTTTGCAAATCCGGCTTAAAAGCGTTGCCCGAGATATGATCGTTGAAACCACCAAAACCTTGATGCCCATTGCCCACGCTCACGGCACTGCCGTTATTATCAATGATGACCCGGACATTGCTCTGGAGACCGGCGCGGACGGTGTGCATTTGGGGCAGTCCGACTTGCGCAATATTATAGATATTAAATCTGCGCAAGATATGCTTGAAAAGGATGCAATTATTGGCGTCACATGTCATAACTCGAAAGATTTGGCGTTCAAGGCAGGTTCAGGCGGTGCGGACTATGTTGCCTTTGGATCATTTTTTGAAAGTAAGACAAAACCGGATGCACGTCCGGCAGATTTGGAGCTTCTGACATGGTGGCACGACATAATGGAAATCCCCAGTGTAGCCATTGGCGGCATTACGGTGGACAATGCCGAGGCAGTGATTGCGGCGGGCGCGGATTTTATCGCGGTCTCGTCGGGCGTCTGGGATTACACGGATGGGCCAGCGCAAGCCGTAAAACAATTATCGGAATTATGTGTGCGTTATTCGCGACCACTTCCAGTGTAGGGGCTTTAGCATCCGAAACAAATTCGCCGGAATACGGCACTGCGCTTGCGGCCTATGAAACTGGCGATTATGCCAATGCGCTAGTATATGGAAAATTGGCCGGAGCGGGCGGTAATGCCGAAGCCCAAGTGTTGGTCGGGCATATTTTGATGAAAGGCCTTGGGGGGTTCACTGATAAAAAAGATGCGGCAGGCTGGTTCAAAAGAGCTGCCCAGAGCGGCAATACGGATGCCATGCTGGCCCTTGGGGAATTGGCCCTTGCGGAGCAGGGCGGTTTGTCGGCACCAGACGCTTTGCACTGGCTAACCCGCGCCGCCGATGAAAACCGCACAGACGCCATGATTGCTTTGGCCGAAATGTACCGGGTCGGCCATGGCGCGGAAATGGGTGTGGATATGGACGTAAAAAAAGCCCGCCAATGGCTGGTTAAAGCGACCAATAACGGCGACAGTTTTGCCGCCTATGAGCTGGGCAATACCTATCTTGATAAAGACCCTAAACTGGCTCTGCACTGGTACGAAAAATCGGCAGAGTTAGGAGAAGCTCAAGGCGCCTATGGGGCGGCTATCCTCTATGCGGAAAATTACAACATCAAGCCGGACGCCCACAAGGCGGCAAAATTGCTCAAACAAGCAGCTCAAGCCGGGCTGCCTGCCGCCCAAGCTGATTACGGCCTAGTTGTTTACCAAGGCAACGGCACCGAGCGCTCTATTGATGAAGCTGCAAAATGGTTCAAAAAAGCAGCCGAGAACGGCGACCCTGAAGGGCGGTTCCTATACGCATTCACTTTGGCCAAGGGCGAGGGCGTCGCGCAAAGCTTTGAAGACGCTTATTACTGGCTGTTGCGGGCCGAAGAAAGCGGCACCAGCGGCATCAACGAATATGACCAATCCCGTAATGAGTTGAAAACCCGCCTTGAAAACAATGTTGACCCGGCCATTTTATCACGGGCGCGGGCGCGGGTTGTGACGGGTAAATAAGAGCTAAACTCTACCCCAAATGCAAACGATAGCCACCTGGTTCTGTAATCAACAATGTCGCTTTACCTTTTTCCATTTCTATTTTTTGGCGTAGGCGGTAGATGTGAGTTTCCAGGGTGTGGGTGGTGACGCCAGAATTATAACCCCAAACTTCGTGGAGGAGTTCCTCGCGGGCCACGGGCTTACCGCCGGCCCTGTATAGATATTTGAGGATATTGGTTTCTTTCTCGGTTAGGCGAATTTCCCGCTCGCCCTCACGTTCCATTTTCTTAAATGCAGGCTTGAACGCATAAGGGCCGATTTGAAACACCGCGTCTTCGCTTTGCTCGAACGAACGCAAATGAGCCCGCAGGCGTGCTAGCAATACGGCAAAGCGAAACGGCTTGGTGACATAATCATTGGCCCCGGAGTTCAGGCCCAAAATTTCGTTCATATCACCATCATTACCGGTGAGCATAACAATTGGCGCGGCGACGCCTGCCTTACGCATAAGCTGGCAGGCTTCGGTGCCGAGCATATCGGGCAGGTCAACATCAAGCAGGATCAAATCGAAATCTTTGTCTTTGGCTGCCGCTATGGCCTCGGTTGCCGTGGCCACATCATCAATATCAAATTCGTCATAAAGCCCGAATTGCTCGACCAGTTCAACTCTGAGATCATCATCATCATCGACCAGCAGGATTCTTTTTTTAACGCTCATTTCATCTGCCTTTTTTATGTTGTCAGCTATATAGACTTGCTTTTTTAGCGAATCTAATGCCATTTAGTGTATATACTATCACAAAATCGTGGGATAGGTGTGAATAACGGGCAAGATAGATGAAAATATTTATCGATACCGGGGCAAAAGTATTGAGGGTTGAGGGACGGGAATACCCGTGCGCACTTGGCAAAAACGGTGTGGTGTCCTATGAGCTGGGCCGTGAGGGTGACGGCAAAACCCCGCTCGGCACCTATAAAACACGCTATGGTTTATACCGCAAGGATAGAGCGGAACGGCCACAAACCGAGCTACAATTTTGGCCCATACACATCAATGACGGCTGGTGCGATGCCCCGGACGATCCCGCTTATAACCGCTTGGTGCAATTTCCTTATCCCGCTAGTGCCGAGAAATTATGGCGCGAAAGCCAGGTTTATGACATCATCATAGTGCTTAGTCACAATGATGCCCCACCAGTGCCGGGCTTGGGCAGTGCGATTTTCCTGCATATTGCCAGAAAAAAAGAGGGGACAAGAGAAAATGACGGGACAAGAGAAAACTACGCCCCTACCCAAGGATGTGTGGCGATTGCACGGGCGGATATGCTGGAGTTGTTGACAATAATTTCGCGCAACAGTTTTATCATTATTGAATAACACGCCATGTTTTTGTAACTCAATCCCTCTCCCCAAACAGAGCGCTGCCCACCCTTACATGGGTTGCGCCGAACTCGATGGCGGTTTCAAAGTCTCCGCTCATGCCCATGCTCAGGTTTTTTATGCCGTTGCGTTTGGCCAGTTTGGCTAAGAGTGCAAAATGGGGGCCGGGGGCTTGACCGCTGATCAACGTACCTGCGGGCGGGATGCACATCAGGCCCGTGGGGTGCAGGTCGTAGGTTTGGCGCATAGTTTTAATAAATGCGTCCAGATCGCGGGGGATGACCCCGGATTTTTGCGGTTCTTCGCCCGTGTTCACCTGCACGAATATTTCCGGCTGGCACCCGGTTGTATCTATGGCTTTGACCAAGGCTTTGGCCAATTTTTCGCGGTCCAGGGTTTCGATCACATCAAACAATGCACAGGCGTTTACGGCCTTGTTGGTTTGCAAAGGCCCGATAAGGCGCAGCTCAATTTGTTGCCTGGCGTCAGCAAACTGTTCAGTCCATCTGGTTTGAGCCTCCTGTACCCGGTTTTCACCGAACACGTTTTGCCCGGCGGCCAAAACGGCAGAGACCTGCTCATCCGGTTGTTGTTTGGATACGGCGGTCAGGCAAATATCTTCCGGGCGGCGACCTGAACGCTTGGCGCTCGCGGCAATTCGCTCTAGGATAGATGTGCGCAAGGATGGAATTTCTATGGTCATGGACTGGACATATACTGGAAAAGACGGGCTATCAAGGGCGGCGACGCAACTTTATGAGCAACGTAAACGCCCGTGCCGAATTTCACCTTTGGTGTTTATGAGCGACCCGGATAGAACGCCGGACGTTTTGGCAGTTGCACAAATTTTGCCGACAGGCGCGGCGCTGATTTATCGGCATTTCGGGGCAGATGACAAGGTGGTAGTAGCTAGAGAATTGCGCGCATTATCCACAAAACGCGGTTTGCAGTTTTTGATAGGTCAGGACGCGGCTTTAGCCAAAACGGTTGGTGCGGACGGTGTGCATATCCCCGAACGTGAACTGGAAAATGGAAAACATATACGGGCCCAGCACCCGGACTGGCTCATCACAGGCGCGGCCCATGATTTGGACGCTGTACATAAATGTGCTACGGTCGGGCTGGACGCAAGTATCGTGTCGCCCGTCTTTGCCAGCAGCAGTGCAAGCGCAGGTCAACCGCTTGGCACGGCGAAGTTAACCGAAATGGTAAAAGCGGCGGAAATCCCTATCATTGCTCTTGGCGGTATCAACGAGGAAACCGCGAGCGGGTTGTTCGGGAGCGGGGTGGCCGGGCTGGCGGGTGTGTCTGGGTTTGTCAAAACGGGTATAAAAACTATTATGTTATCTGGTGAGCATATAGGGCAAATGGAAAAACTCCATGGTCAGGCGTTTACGCCGGGATGGCCACAGTCAGATTTTGCCGAGCATTTATCGGCGCAGACCGATGATGTCGTCGGTATTGTCAACGGCGGTGAATTACAAGGCTTTGTTATTACCCGCACCAGTGTCGATCAGGCCGAAATATTGACCATGCTTGTGGATCCGACCCATAAACGTACAGGCCTTGGGCGGGTTTTGTTGCAGGCAGCGGAATATGCCGTGTGCCAGCGCGGGGCGGATATACTGTTTCTGGATGTGGCGGCGGATAATCCGGTGGCGACGGCACTATATGAGAGTGCGGGCTACCACCGCTGCGGCGTTCGCCCCGGTTATTACCGCCGGATTGGTGGCCGGGTTGACGCAATTTTATATCGCAAGCATTTACCTTGATGTTACGGGCGTTACCAATTAGAGTGATTCCAATATGAGAAATGGCACATCATGAATCCTATAGAAACACTCTGTATCGAAAAAGGTCTGCGCATGACTGAACAGCGGCGCATTATCGCCCGTGTTATGTCCGATGCTGAAGACCATCCAGACGCAGAATCCGTGTACCGGCGTGTGTCGCGTATTGACAAGAAAATATCCTTGGCAACGGTGTACCGCACACTGCGCCTATTCAACGAGACCGGGATTATCGAAGCCCATGACTTCCGGGATGGCCGCGCCCGCTACGAGGTGGCAGACAATGATCATCACGACCATTTAATCGACCTTTCAACGGGCGATGTCATAGAGTTTGTCGATGAAGAGATCGAACGGCTACAAATACGCATAGCAGAAAAGCTAGGCTATGAACTGGTAGACCACCGGCTGGAGTTATACGGGCGACCTATAAAGAAATAACCTACAAAATAAATTTCGATAAATCCGTGTCTGCTGCCAGTTCTCCGACGTTTTTGACCACATAGGCTTTGTCAATTTTTATGCTTTCGCCGCCCCTGTCAGATGCGGTGAAGCTAATATCATCTAGCAGGCGCTCCATGACCGTATGCAGGCGGCGTGCGCCAATATTTTCAACGCTGGCATTCACGTCGGCGGAGATTTTGGCGATCTCTTTGATGCCGTTTTTGGTAAATTCAAGCGTCACATTTTCCGTGGCCATAAGAGCGGTATATTGCTTGATCAGGGAGGCTTCCGGCTCGGTCAAAATCCGCTCGAAGTCCTCGCGGGTCAGGGCGCGAAGTTCGACACGGATCGGTAAGCGGCCTTGTAATTCTGGCAACATGTCGGACGGCTTGGCAACATGAAATGCGCCGGATGCTACAAACAAGATATGGTCGGTTTTAACCGGGCCGTGCTTGGTGGTCACGGTGGTGCCTTCGATCAACGGCAATAGGTCGCGCTGCACACCTTCCCGGGACACCTGTCCGCCGCCGCGTACATCGGAGCGCACGGTGATTTTGTCGATTTCGTCGAGGAACACAATACCGTCATTTTCAACTAGGGAGATTGCGGTCTTGGTCAGGGTTTCCTCGTCTAGCATTTTGTCAGCTTCCTCGGTCAGCAAAGGGGCGTAGGCATTTTTGACCTTCATCTTGATCTTTTTGGTGCGGCCGCCGCCTTTGCCAAAGATTGAACCAAGTTCGATCATACCCATGCTGGCGCCGGGTTGGCCGGGAATATCAAAGCCTTGAAACGGGGAGGCGTTGTCCGTGAGATCAAGTTCAACCTCGGTATCGTCCAGCTCGCCCTTGATCAGTTTTTGGCGAAATTTATCGCGAGTCGCTTTGCCGGCGCTTTCCCCAACCAGTGCATCCAATATCCGGTCTTCCGCCGCCTTTTCCGCCGCTGCTTTCACATCTTTGCGGCGGTTTTCGCGGGTCTGAGTGATGGCGATTTCTACGAGGTCGCGGATGATTTGCTCCACGTCTCGGCCCACATAGCCAACTTCGGTAAATTTGGTCGCTTCGACCTTGAGAAAAGGTGCATGGGCCAGCTTGGCGAGCCTGCGCGATATTTCGGTTTTACCGACCCCGGTCGGGCCGATCATCAAAATATTTTTGGGTGTGATTTCGTCGCGCAGATTTCCGGTTACATGCTTACGCCGCCAGCGCGAGCGCAGGGCAATGGCCACAGCTCGCTTGGCATCCGATTGAGCCACGATATGCTTGTCCAGTTCAGAGACAATTTCGCGGGGAGAAAATTCAGACATAGACATTCCTTATGGTTTACTCTGGGCCTTATGGTTTACTCTGAGATAGGAAATTTACTGATTAAATCAAGCTTTACTCTACAGGCGGGAAGATTTTTGCCATAAAGCCAGTTGTAGGCAAAACTTTCAACAAGGCTTTACGCGCCCCGTGCCAACCAACGCCCAAAAACACAATGCCGCCGCCAAGCAGGAGCAAAGTCAGTGCGACAACCGAGCCAAGGTTCAGCCCCGTATCCTTGATTAAAAATCCGATAGCAAATCCGGCATAACCCAGGGACGAGACCAACAAGGCCCGGCGGTTAATAGCCAAGCCAACCAAAGCCAGCAGGCCTATGGTGAGCAGCATAAATGTTGCATCGGTCTTGCCCAATTGCACCATGGGGATTACGCCCCAAATTCTGACGATTTCGGGCGTAAGTACCTGAACGGCAAACCCGTGAATGATTAAAGGGGCGGCAGTGAAATGCAGCCAAAACGCATTGTCGGCAAATCGAGTGAGCCGGCCCGTGTCGCGGGCGTCATAACTTAGAGCAGTAGCGAATAGTGCCAGGCCGGAGAGCAATAACAAAATACCCGTGGGGACAGTGCCGCCTAATAAGGCAAACACTAAAATCACCAAAGACAGGGCGATCAGCGCCACACTAAACGGCAATTTGAAGCGCCAGTAAAACAAGAGCATAGCCAGAATGGTAATGACAGCAGGCAAAATGCCGGGCGCAGCCCCTAAATCCAAAAGGTTGCTCATGCCCCGGTGTACGAAAATCAAATAGGCCAGAGCCAAAAACAAAGTGGGCAGATGGGCGCGTTTCTTGCGGCCGAAATATTCACACATCAGCCACAGCAATGCCGCGCCCACCAGATACCCAACCCCGCCGCCAAATATACCGATACTAGCATACAAACCCAAGGACAAAAGCCCGATACCGGTAGCGATAAACACATCTGAAAATGAACGCACAAAGCGCATGTTTTCTTCGTCCCCTATTAGAGCTGCTTCGGGAGCAGAGTTGGAGGAGTTAGAAGATTTGTCGTTTAGCTTTGCCCGCATGGTTTTGGCCATCATCTCTTTAGCTTGGGCCGCATCAATAATACCAGCCTGCAAAGCCTGGTCGATTTGGTTTTGTGTCATTTCGGTCATGGTAAAAACTTATGGGAAAGTAGCAATATTCGCAAGCCCTTGTTACTTGGCGCCTGTTAATCATGAACAACAAGTAATGTACGCATATGTAAACACAGCTTTGCGTTTAGGGGCGTATGTGTTAAAGTGGTGTATGGGATTAAAAAACTTTAAGTATATATTGTTGGCCTCCGCTGTCACGCTCGGCGGGTGCGCAACGACTTTAGAACACCGTACGCCAGTTGATATTGCGTCCAACTCCGTACAGATAAAATACCCCGACACTGGTGTCAGCGAAATTCTCGCCCCGCCCGTAAAGACATTTACGAAGCTGCGGGCCAAAGTGAAAGGCATGGCGCAGTTACGCACTGCCGGGCCGTTTACGGGTGCGGAAGGTGTTATCTATGAAGGCGGTGCTTATTTGGATATTTTGATCAATTATAATAGCACGACTCCCAACCCTCTGGAGACCAGGCAATACAGTCAGGCCAAGTGGCCCGACGGTGAAATCGCACAATTGGCGGATTTTGGCGCCTCCGTGCTGGATTGCCGCGCTGATATACGCAATGTCCGTCGTTTTCCATTCAGGAATGGATATTTCGGGGCTGGTTATGGGGCTGGGTACGGATATGGGTACGGTTACGGCAATAATAGTAGGCGTCATCATAATCGCCGCGACCACCATAATCGCCGCGACCATCATGATGGTCAAGTGGGCCACCGTGATAGGAATGAGCACACCGACCATAATTATAATCATACGGACCATACTACCCACGATAGAGACCGCGATCATGCGGGTGGCACTAATAACACTACTGGTGCGTCTGTCACTCGGCCTGTGCGACCACCAAAACCACCAAGACGTACGCGTCCAACCAGTATCGACTCTGCGCCGCAACTGGACGGCCCCCGCGCCGAGCCTGGTATAAGCCCATATTTTAACCCTGACGGGCATCCATATTCTGGCTCTAATTCTGGTCGCTCGCACCGGGTCGTGCAACCACATACCGCCGCACCAAGCTCGGCGCATACACCCTCTGCCCGGCGTGTTCACACCCACACCCACACCCAAGAACACAGAACCAGTCAACCTAGCCGCAATACTACAAGCCCCCGATCAAACAGAGCACACAGATCACACAGTGGAAACAACACTCGTAACGGGCATAATACAAGCATCAAGCATAAGTCCAGTATCAAGCATAAATCCAGTGGTCGTCACCGTTCTGGTCGCCATTTGAATTATTATCCTACTGGCCCGTTCTACAATCCGGGCTATATAGATACGGTGGTGCGGCGCTATTGTGAACGGCAAGAAAATTTACGGGTGTTCGTGCCACGTGAACGTTTGGACGCGGCTAAATATAGCGGGATTACCCTGCTGATCCGGCCTCGCGGTGGCCGTGAAGAAGAGTTAAGCTTGCCGCCAAATTACATTGCCGGGTTCATGTTGGCTGCATGGACGCCTGAGGGTCGAAATATGACCATACCGGGTTATCCATTGCCGCGCCCAGAACCAAAAGCAACACAACAAGAAACATCGGCTCCATCGGCTCCACTGTCCACACTGGAGCAACAAGACCCTAAAAAACCAATCATTTATGGTGAAAACTAGGCTGTAGATTTTTTCATTAAGTGTCATAATTTGCTTTATTGAAACTTCTCTTTAAGGGACGTGTGTTAAGTACTGTGTTTTATGGGGTAATTCCCGGTTAAATATGGGTGCAAGATGGCGCTATCGCCGCAAATAAAACTAAAGCAGGCCCAAGGCTTGACCATGACGCCGCAATTGCAGCAGGCGATCAAGCTATTGACCTTGTCCAATATTGAACTGTCGATATTTGTCGAAGAGCAGTTGGAAAGCAATCCGCTATTAGAGCGCGGTACGGGTACCGAAAACCGACGCACCGAGGACGAATTTGCCGCGCCGACGGAATCCGAGACTGGGTTGAAAGAGCTTGATTTAAACGCACCGTCACAGGCGGCTTCGGACGCAATGGATGCGTCAGAGCAACAATTGAACGCAGATGCTACCGTAGCCGATATAGCTCCGGGGGCTGCTTCGGTAGGTGGGGATATTGACTGGAGCAAAGCTGGTTCCGGCGGTTCGTTTTCTGCAAGCTCGGATTATGATCCAGCCGCCAACACGGCCCAGGAAATCAGCCTAAGAGAGCATCTTACGGCGCAATTGGCAATGGCCATACACGATGAGCGTGACCGTATGATTGGTTCTTACTTGATCGACCAGGTCGATGAAAACGGCTATCTGCGCGCCGATTTAGCGGACTTGGCTGACCGCCTTGGCGTGGGGCCAAACCGCATAGGGGCTGTGTTAACCGTATTGCAAACCTTTGAACCCACGGGTGTTATGGCCCGTGATTTAAGTGAATGCCTGGCTTTGCAACTGCGCGAGCGCGGCGAACTTGATATGCACATGCAATTTTTGCTGGATAATCTGGATATGCTGGCCAAACATGATTTGTCCGGCCTAGCCAAAGTTTGCGGGTTGAGCCTTGATGATTTAGGGACATATACGTCCCGCTTGCGGGCCTTGGCCCCCAAACCCGGACTGGCATTTGGCACTGATACGTCGGGTGTGGTTGAACCGGATGTGTTTATTCATGAACGCCCTGACGGCGGTTGGACGGTTGAGCTTAATTCTGAAACCCTGCCGCGTGTGTTGGTCAATTCGCGTTATTACACGGAAGTTGTAGGCGGTACCAAAGACGAAAAAGTTAAATCCTATATGTCAGAATGTGCGCAAAACGCGTCCTGGTTGGTCAAAAGCCTTGACCAACGCGCCCGTACAATTTTGAAAGTTGCCAGCGAGATCGTCAAACTACAAGACGGGTTTTTTGCTTACGGGGTTGATCATCTCCGCCCGCTGAATTTGAAAACTGTCGCCGACGCCATTGAAATGCATGAAAGCACGGTCAGCCGCGTCACTTCCAACAAATATGTGGCAACCACACGCGGTACTTTTGAGCTTAAATATTTTTTCACCGCCGCTATTGCCGCTACGGACGGAGGCGAGGCCTATTCTGCAGAAGCGGTGCGCCATAGAATAAAAATCCTTATTGAAGAAGAGCGCGAACCCAAAAACGTGCTGTCAGATGATAAACTCGTAGGTCTTTTACAAAACCAGGGCATAGACATTGCGCGCCGCACCGTGGCGAAGTACCGCGAGAGTTTGAACATTCCTTCTTCGGTGCAGCGACGGCGCATATTGAAAAATAAACAATAATACTAATATTTCACCTGACCTTGGCAATTATAAATGCTAGGGTGAGTTACACTCAAACAGGAGAAATTTCCCATGCAAATTCATATTGTATCTAAAGGTATTGATGTTTCCACTGCTCTGTCAGAGCGAATCAACGGACGTCTTGAAGGTATGATGGATAAATATATCCACCGCTCTGGCGAGGCCCATGCCTCGGTATCTAAAGAAGGTTCGGGATTTAACGCAGTTATTTCAGTGCATTTACCGTCCGGCGCTACAATGGCAGCCAAGGGGGGCGCCCAAGATGCTTACGGAGCTGCGGATGAAGCATTGGAGCATTTGGAGAAACGCTTGCGGCGCTATAAACGGCGTTTGACCGATCATCAGGCCGAGCAAAAAGCCGAAGCTTTGGCTTTATATGTTTTGCAAAACCCGGTTGGGATTGATGATGATGACGAGGAGGAAGACAATGGGCCACCTGCCGAGCCATTGGTCATAGCTGAACAAAAAACAGAAATCCGCACCATGACAGTTAGCATGGCCTCGCTAGAGTTGGGGTTAACTGATTCCGGGGCCGTGGTGTTTAACAATGCGGCTCACGGTGGTCTTAATGTTGTGTTCAAACGTGCGGACGGCAATGTAGGGTGGATTGACCCGCAAAGACAGTTAGGCTAATAGCCCCCTGAATTTGAAACGCTGAGACAGACATTCAGTGCCAGAAACAATAATCTGGGATAATAATAATGTGCCGGAATACCGGGCCAAAACTGTGAGTGAAAATGAATACCGAAGATTTATTTGCAATGGGCTGTGTGACCTCAGACCTCCATGCGGTCAGTAAAAAACAATTGTTTCAAGAAATGGCTGAGCTTGCGATCCAATGCGGTGCTATTGGTGCTGATACCATCAAAAGCCGGGATATTGTAAGCGCCGTATCAGAACGCGAACGGCTTGGTAGCACTGGTGTCGGCTATGGTGTCGCCATTCCCCACGCCAGGCTTGAGGGGTTAAGTAAGGTACGGGCTATATTTGCGAGGCTCGAGACGCCTTTGGATTACGAATCTATTGACGAGCGGCCAGTGGATCTCGTTGTCTTGCTCTTGGCTCCGGCCAATGCCAGCGGTGATCATTTGAAAGCCTTGGCGCAAGTTTCCCGACTTTTGCGCCGTGAAGACATACGTGATAAATTACGCACTGCGCCCAATATAGAAGCCTTGCATGTATTGCTCACCGAAGACCGTAAAGCCAATGCAGCGTAAAGTGCGGCGTAATAAGCGGCGATGCGGATGATCTCCGAACCTGCCATTGACAAAGCTTTCAAAAGGCGGGTGGGGGTGATTGATATTGGTTCCAACTCCGTCCGTTTTGTTGTCTATGCTATACACGGGGCCGCATTTGCTTCTGTTTACGATGAAAAAGTATTGGCTGGCCTGGGCCGGGATTTACGCCGAACTGGTAAATTAAGCCCCCAGGGTTGTGTGCAGGCGTTGGCGGCCCTGAAAAGATTTACGGCGCTTGCGAGAGCACAAAATTTGGATGATGTGCTTGTTGCCGCAACAGCTGCCCTGCGCGACGCAAGTGACGCGCCCGAATTTATTGCACTGGTTAAAACGCAAACCGGGTTGGATATTGCGCCGCTCAGTGGTGTAGCAGAAGCGTCCATGTCGGCATATGGGGTTATCACAGGCGAAGCGCGTGCCAAGGGGTTGGCGGCAGATCTGGGTGGTGCCAGTTTGGAATTGGTCAAAATTTCAGATGAGCAGGCATTGGACAGTATGTCGTACCAACTTGGGCCATTTGCCATGTATGATGGCCGGTTTGATCCGCTCACTTTGCGTCCGCTTATTGAAAGCAAATTCGCCGATACCCTAAGTCAAAACTTCTCCCATTTGGACACTCTATATTTGATCGGTGGCGCGTGGCGCAATCTCGCGATCATCCACCAAAAACGTAATGATTATCCCTTGCGTATGGCCCATAATTACCGGCTTGATGTCCAAGTGGCCAGGCAATTGGCAAATTGGGCCTGTTCACCGCAAGGTACACAGGCCTTGTTAAATTGGCCCAATATTTCCCAAAGACGCGCCGATACCCTGCCTTATGGCGGCTTGATATTAAGCGTGTTATTGGAAAAACTGCCGATCAAACACGTGGTCATTGCCCCGGGCGGCTTGCGCGATGGATTGGTGTACACGTCATTGAGTGCGGAGACTAAAAAGCGCAATGCCTTGTTTGACGCTTGTAGCAACTTATCCAGGCGCGACGGGGAGCAAGGCAAAATGGGCAGGGCTTTGTTCGCATTTCTTTCGGGCGTTCATGCAGGTCTACCCCGTGCATTCAATCTGGATAATGAGAACCGCATTCGCAAAGCCGCCAGCCTGCTTATTGGTACGGGTGCAGGCCTGCATCCTGATCACCGCGCCCAAATTGTTTATGAAATAGCGCTCTACGGCCCGTTGCCGGGCCTAACCCATAAAGAACGGGCTTATTTGGCTTTGATGTTGTTCCGTTCGTTTCGGAGCCGTAAAAAACCCCCGAACAACGCGGCGATCCAATATCTATTGAGCGACGAAGAACAAATGAGCGCAAAAATTTACGGAGAAGCCTTGCGCGCCGCCGTCGTGCTTAGCGGGCGTAGCTCGGCCGTATTAAAAAACTTCTCATTGGGGGTAGAGCCAGGTGTTTTAAGTTTATGTGTTGAGGAGGGTGCAGACGTATTTTTGATCGAACGTGGCCAAACCCATTTTGACACACTAGCAAACTTGATTGGTTGTAAGCTAAATGTGCACAGGCTCTAAACAGGAAATTTGGAAAACGCGGCTTCTAGTCGGCTGATCTGATCGGCGACCGTATTGCCGTGCTGGGCATTGATAGAGCCGTAAAGAGAACGGTCAAGGCGGACAATTCTTTCATATAGCTTTTCTGAACGGGCCAATAAATCCAATAATAAAGACGGAAGGCTGGCAGCATATTGTCGTAACGGCTTGGTATGTTCTGCGCTTTCCCCCGTTTCGGGTACAAGTCTGTATTTCTCGGCCCGGGCTTCTGCCCCGCTCATTTCGCCCTCTTTGAGGGCGCGTTGTACCAATAGCCACGATGCGACTTGCATCAGACGTGTGGTCAGGCGCATGCTTTGGGATGCATAAATCAGGGCGTCATTACGACCAAGTTTTTTGCTGTCATGGCGACCTGGCCCGTCAAGATAGGCGGCGGTTTCTTCCACCAAATCCATGCCCTCGCGAAATGTCTTCGCGAACAACTCCGATCCGGTAAATTCTTTTAGCCGTGCTTCTGCCTGTGGCCCCAATGTATCTATCACCCTATTGTCCTCATCCGCTTTCACATTTATGCGCCCTGTCGTATCGTTCATCATTCACTCCATTTCGCAAATTTGCGGCCACCTGTTCTAAATATCGTTTAACCAGGTAGTGTTTCATATTAGTCTGTTTGTCCTCACATACAAACCTCTGTGCAAACCTCGCGCCATTTTCAACTTTTGCGGAAAAAAGTTTCTGCCGTGGTTAATTCCGCGTTTTTTTGCGTAATAGCGTGCTTGATGCGGATTTGTTCGGCAGACAATACCTCCAGCCTTTCCGTCAATTGCGCGACAGATATACCATATAAATCCTCGCCAACTCTGAAAGCCTGTCCGGCTCGTTTTAAATCTGCTTCGTCCATATCCAAAACCCTGTTTTTCTCTTTATAGGCTATAAAATACACAGCACAATAAATACTGTATACCTCTTGCCAAAACGAACACAAAGGCGTAGATGAGGGTTAATTCGAAGCTAAGGCTTCATGGCCATTGGCTACGACCCCGCTGAGCGGGGTTTTTTATTGGTTGAGTTTTTATTAGTTGATGGGCAGGGTTTTGCAAATCAAAATGAATTTACCAAATCTGGGCAAGAAAGAATGCAGGAGAGAATTATGAGCAAAATTTTAATGCCGAAAGCCACAGCAGTTTGGCTGATTGACAATACGGTAATGACATTTGAACAGGTTTCCGAGTTTTGCGGCCTGCATATATTAGAGGTCAAGGGTATTGCAGACGGTGATGTAGCGGCGGGCATACGCGGCGCAGACCCTATTTCCAATGGGCAGGTTACCCGCGACGAAATTGAAAAAGCCGAGAAAGATGCATCTTACCAAATGGTCGCCGTCAGTTTTGACCATGCGCCTATTCCAACCTCCAAAGCTAAAAAACGCCGGGGGCCGCGTTATACGCCTTTGTCGCGGCGTCAAGACAGGCCAGACGCCATTGCCTGGCTTGTCCGCAATCACCCGGAAGTATCCGACCCACAAATTTCGAAACTGATCGGCACCACCAAACCGACCATTAAATCTATCCGCGACCGTACCCATTGGAAAACCAACACGATAAACCCGACCGACCCTGTGTCTCTCGGATTGTGCTCCCAAATGGATCTGGATGATGTGGTCAGAATAGCCGCCGAGAAAAAAGCCAAGCTGGACGCCAAAAACACGGTTGTTACCGACGAAGGTGAAGCCTTAAAGCCAACTGTAGATGCCGTGCCGAACCCTGTAGCGGATAAGCCGAAAACCCAGCACACTCTGGAAAGTCTGTTTAAGCCATCTGCCCCCAATAGTTAAAAACAACCGTAAAGCGCCTCAATAAGCCGCACAGGGCGTTCATCGCCTATCAAAACATTACTTTGTTTGTTCATGACATAGGCGCAGGTGATACCTGCGTCTTGGTCTGCGAATGCGCACGAACCGCCCCAGCCTGAATGACCGAGCGTGGTTTCATTTGGGCCGTAAAATTGATTGGATCGATTGAGCATCAGTCCGGCAGCAAATGTCAGATCAAATGGCAAGACCAGGTCCGGGCCTGAAATGCGGTCTTGTGATAGGCTTGTCAGTGTTGCTTTTGATAGATATTTTTTCTCACCGATATGCCCGTCCAGTGCCAATTGCATCAACTTTGCGACGGATTTGGCCGTCCCGTGACCATTAGCAGCAGCAAATTCTGCGCTTCGCCATGCGGCGGTGCCGCGCCCACCCGGTGATGACCAGGGTTGCAAGAAAGCGGCGCGGGTGGCGGCGTTGATTTCGCCCAAGTCTGACATGGCGCGGGGTTTATATAAATCGGCGCAGCGTTCGTGTTCGCTCCCAGGTGTGCCAATAAAAAAATCTATATCGTGCGGCTGGCAAAATTCCTCGCGCAAAATTGTACCCAATGTGCGGCCTTGTTTGTCAGCCAGCCTGGCGATCTCTCCAGCCAAAAACCCGAATGTCAACGGGTGATACCCACTGCGTGTACCGGGTGGCCAGATGGGGGCTTGTGCCGCCAGCCTGGCGCACATACCGTCCCAGTCGAACCAATCTTCAGGCTTCATAGGGTCGGTAATACCGGACAATCCCGCTTGGTGGGACATAACTTGCGCCACTGTTAATTTGCCTTTGCCGTGGGCCGTAAATGCAGACCACAAGCTGGCGACGGTTTGGCCGTAATCCAGGCGACCTTGCTCAACCAGCCAGGCTATAACAAGAGCGGCGACGGCTTTGGTGGTGGAAAACACTGGCACCAATGTGTCGGATTGCCAAGCTAGTTCACCGCGCCTGTCCCGTGTCCCGCCGATTAAATCGACAAGGCATTCGCCGTCTTTATAGACACAAAACCCGGCTCCAGCCTCAAACCCGTCTGCAAAATTAGCAACAAAGGCACTCCGAACAGGCTCAAAGCCGTCTGCCACATGCCCCGAAACAGGAAAGTCGTTTATTTCAGTTTTCATTCTAGCTAATTCGCTTATAACGAACGCCAAATCAATGCCCAAAAAGAGAAACTGTCATGAGCCTGAAAATATACCACAACCCGCGCTGTTCCAAATCCCGCCAGACACTGGCATTGTTGCAAGAGCGCGGGGAGAACCCTGATATTATTGAGTATTTGAAAGTGCCGCCAACGGAGGTGGAAATCCGCGAACTGGTTACACTGTTGGGTGTTAAGTCTGTCCGCGACATTATGCGCACGGGTGAGGCTATATATAAAGAGTTGAACCTGAAATCCGTCGAGGATGAGGATAAGCTTATTAAAGCCGTCGCCCAAAAACCCAAATTATTGGAACGCCCGATTGTAGTCAAAGACGACAAAGCAGCGATCGGGCGCCCGCCTGAAAGTGTTTTGGCATTATTTTAAATCTTTTTAGCTCAGGAAAAACTCCCAAAAACCCGTCGCGATAAACGAGTTGTTAAGTATAAGCAGGCATCAAGTCATTAACTATAGTGCGATTTTGCACTTAAGCGTTGATGACGAGATTGACTATGACTATGACGACACGCATGATTGTTGGCACTTGTTCGGCCATTTTGTTGTCGGGCTGTTCCTGGCTTGGCATTGGCGGCGGTGGTGGACAACACTACCAAGCCAATAACAGTGTTGGGTACAAAAACAGCTCTCAACAATACAATCCGGGAATTGGACAAAGATCCTTAGTTGGACAAAAAACCCTAGTTGGACAAAGAACCCTGGGGCGTTGCCAGATCACATCACCAACCCAAGCTATTCCGCCTGGATGCCAGCCAGAACAAGTTACTTTGGCTTTGGGTGGTCAAACGGGTGGGTATAACCGGCAAGGACAATATACCAGTGGTGGTTACGGATCTCATGTTGGTGCAACGCAAAACGCTCGGGTAAATCATACCCCTGTTCAAAAATTGAAGCGTCCGAAACTGCGCGGGCAATTGTCTTTGGGGCTTGACCCGAGCCTTGGCGGGACCCTCTTTAGCCCAAGCGCAGCTGGTTTTAATGGTTACTCAAGTGCTGACTTTTTTCCGGACGACGGCACAGTTCGTGGCACGCCCAGGGATGGAGTTACATACACAATTACAAATTTTTCTTCGACACCCGACGAAATCATCGCACCGGATATAAGTTTTGGAGATGTGTACACTGCCCCGTTACAAATCAGCGGCGGGCTGGAGTATATTATCAATGACCATAACACAATTTTTGCAAATGCGGGTTTTACGAGAGCGGAAGGAAAAAGGGGAGGGGGCGCGGAAATGATCGAAACTATATCTGCGGATGTAGATATATTGTTTTATGATAACCAACTTGACCCAGTTAACCCTGCGGATCCGCCGGTACCTTTTCAAGAACGTAATATAACTGTAGCAAGTGTAGTTTATGAGTTTAATGAATTGGAACGGTATGATTTAGAACTTGGTGCCCGCCATTATTTCAACCCGATTTTACCAAATACCTTCCAACGACCAATCACGCCATTTATAAGCGCGTCAGGCGGGGCGTCCTATTACAAGGAAACCACGCAAAGACAACTTCTCCAGCAACGACGCTTGGATTATGCGCTGGTACGTTTGACGCACCCTGATGGTGACTTTGAAAATATTGGTACAACTGCACCCGTCTCAATATATGATGCACAATGGGTGCCTTATGGTGCAGTAAAAGCTGGTTTGGAGTGGCAAGTGACCGCAAAAACGGCTTTGGCCTTTGAGGCGGGTATCAAATATGAAACGGCTCGAGATTTCTCCGATGGCACACAGGGGGATGACAATATTTCTATCCCCTTAACCATTCGCGGCAGCTACAATTTTTAATGAAAAACCCAGCTTTACTGGAGAAAAATTCGAAAAACCAATGTTTGCAAAAGGTTTTGTTAAGCATATTGAGGTTAATTGGTTGCAACAACGCAACTTTTAGAGGGAGACGGTTATGCGTCTTATAGTTTGTACATTATCTGCGGTTTTATTGTCCGGGTGTTCCTGGCTCGGCATGGGAAGTGGAAACTCTGGTTTCAGCGGTGCCGGCTATGGTTGCGCCACGCAAAACGGTTATGCATACGGGGCTGGCGGATGTGCTGGCGGTGGAGGTTATGGCATGGCCGGAAATGGATATGGTCAAGGTGCTTATGGCCAAGGTGCTTATGGTATGAGTGCGCAAGGCGCTAATGGATACGGTGTGGGCACAGGCGCTCTTGGACTTCGTGGAGTTCAAGGCGCCGGCGCTTACGGTGCTGGCGGTGCAGCTGGCTATGGAGCAGGGGCTGGGGGACAATTTATCAACGGCCAATGGGCAGCAAATACACATACTACAGGAACAGTTCTGGGCGGTACGGCTCCTTATGGTGCGGCAGTCGGCGGCGCAGCAATTAGCGGCGGTGTTGTGTCAGGCGGTCAATTTGTCAACGGACAATGGGTTGCTGGTGGGCATGGTGTATCCGGCGGCGTAACGACAATTCAAGGTGCCCCTATATATGTGCCTCAACCTTATCCCGCGTATTACGGCGTTGGTGTTGCAGGTGCGGGCTGTTGTGTGGCTGGTGGTCTTCGCGGTGGCTCTGCCGCCCTTCCCTTTGGTATTGAGGCCGGAATTGGCACGGAATTAGCTCTCGGTGGTGAGATTTTTAGCGCTAAACCGAGCGGACTTGCGGATGGTAGTTTAACGCGCAATTTAGGCCAGTCGCCATCAATTAGTTACGGCGATGCCTATAAGAACGCCATAAGCTATGATCTAGCCGCAACATATGATATTAACCCCAGCACAACACTGATCGGACGGATTGGGTATGCAAAAGCCGAAGGGCAGCGCGTCCAGATAGGCACTGTAACCGATATAACATTTCCCGGTGTAGACGAACCATATTATGCGACGTGGAGTGATTTGGAACAAGTAACGCTTGAAGGCGGTATGCGTAAATATATGGGCGGCTGGAATAATGGTTTGAGCGGCATACGTCCATATGTAGGTGCTACGGCAGGCTTTACGCACAATGGCTCTGTCAGCGTAGTACAAGATTCGGCCACAATCATAAACCCTGCAGATCCGGCAATTCCGTTCATTGATAGCGGTTGGACACCAACGGCTTCGGGCGTTATTGGTGCTGAAATGCAAGTTGGCCCGCGCACAGCTATCGGAGTTGAGGCCGGTATCCGTTGGCGCGATGATCTAAATTCGATTGACACTAAGCAAGACCGCTGGTCGGTACCATTGCGATTACGTGGCCGCGTCTCGTTTTAGGAATTACGGCACGTCCAAATCTTAATAATGATTTAAAAACTCGGCTATTGGCCGGGTTTTTTGCGTTTAAGGGCTGATAATCTGGCTAATTAACCACTTGGTAACCATGTTCTTTGACCGGATTGATACATCTGGCCCTTATATTGCAACCCAATTGAAAGTGCTGAATTGATGCGGGACGGTGTGCCGTATTGTTACAAAGCCTAAGTTTTAAAGGGATTAGGATTATGCGTTATTTATTATGTGGAGCCGCAGCGGTTGCTCTTTCAGGATGTTCATGGATGGGCTTGGGTTCAGGTCAGAGCTACAATGCTGGCAATACATACTCTCAAAACACGAGTAATGATGAGTGTTGTGTAGGCGGTAAAACCTTGAGCCGCTGGAACATCGAATCCGGTATTGGCGCGGAAACTTTTGTCGGTGGCAATGCTATTTCAGGCAGCAAGGCCGCTCCAGGATTTATAAACCCAACAACAACTTTACAAGACGTTAAACTGTCGGACGCTTATGCGGTGGGTTACAGGGCTGAACTCGGCGGGTCTTATGCGTTGAATCCAAATAGAAAATTGACCTTGCAAGGGGTGTATTCGCAATTTGACGGCAATGAAGTGACTTGGGGCACACAAGATGCCGCGACACTTAGAGGCACACTGTCCGATTTTAAAAGCTACGGCATTGAAGCGGGTATCCGCCAATATGTCTTGCCTAAGCGTTTCCCAATATTGAAATCCGTACGGCCTTATATAGAAGGTAAAGCGGGCGTAGCTTATGTTGATGCTATCAGGCTTGAAGGCATCAATGAAGTTGGTGGCCCGGCCAATCCAGGAACACCAACAAGTCTGGCTTTTTATGAAGCCGGTTGGGTGCCAACTGCCGCTGGGCTTATCGGTGTGGAGACACCTGTCTTCAACCGCTTCACCATGGGCATAGAAACAGGTATCCGCTATTCAGGCGTACAAAAAACAGACAGGACAGATACAGGCGTTCCAGGGGCATTTAGCTCTCGTTATAATGGCGCGAATAATGGCGGTGACCGGTGGAGCGTGCCCTTGACAATTCGCGGGCGTTACCGCTTTTAGACCTTTGTCATAAGAGATGGGGTGGGGTAAAGCCCGGGGAATTGATTTATTCAGCCCCGGGTTTTTTTATGTCCGGGGCCTCGTTATTTATCCACGCATTGATCCGTTCTTGCAATATATTAAGCGGAATCCCGCCTGTAGCCAGCACCTCATCGTGGAATTCGCGTATATCAAAATTTGCGCCCAAACGTTCCTCGGCCCGACCCCGTAGTTCTAAAATTTTCAGCTCGCCAATTTTATAGGACAGCGCTTGTCCGGGCCAGGAAATATAACGCTCAACTTCGGTACGGATATTATGGGGTGACAGGGCCGAGTTTTCCAAGAAACACGCCTCCGCTTGTTCTCGGCTCCAGCCCTTCCAGTGCATACCCGTATCGACAACCAGACGACAAGCCCTCCACATCTCATAGGTCAGGCGGCCAAAATTTTCATAGGGCGTGCGGTAAATGCCCATTTCGACACCGAGCTTCTCTGAATAAAGCCCCCATCCTTCCCCAAATGCACCAGGGTACAGGTTACGCCGAAATTCGGGTACATTTTGCATTTCCTGGGCCAGGGATATTTGGTGATGATGGCCAGGCACCCCTTCGTGCAGGGTCAAGGCGGGTAAATTATACAATGGTCGCTGGGAGAGGTCATAAGTGTTGACCACGTAATTTCCCGCCAATCCTTGTTCCGGATTGCCGCCCCAATAACGCCCGGTGGTATAATTGGGGGCAATCTCGTCCGGCACTGCCATAACGCCGTAAGAAAGCCGCGCTAGTTTACCAAAATATTTCGGCATTTGCCCATCAACCCGTTTGGCGATCCACGCGGCTTCTTTGAGTAAACCTTCAGCAGTTTTTGCGTAAAATTGTTCGTCAGTGCGCAGGAAGGTAAGGAATTCTTTGAACGTGCCCTCAAACTCTGTCTGTTCGATAACCTCGTCCATCTCGGCGCGAATACGTTTCACCTCCGACAGGCCAAGCGCGTGGACTTCGTCTGGCGTCATATCAAGTGTGGTGAAATATTTGACCAAAGCTTTATAATAATTTCGCCCGGCCCCGTTTGTGCCGATACCGACGGTTTTTCGGGCCTTAGGCGCGTATTCAGTTTCCAAAAATACCAGCAGTTCTTTATAAGCGGGATATACCCGCCCGTTCATGGTTTCAAGACCCAGGGATTTCAACCGTTCTTGTTCAGCAAGAGATATACTGTTAGGAAACTTGGTGAACGGTGCGTAGAAAGAATGCGCCTCGGCATCTCCGTTCGATAGCCCCTTAACCACGTTAATGATACCGGGCATAATTTGTTCAGACGCCGTATAATTTGTCGCAATGCCGCGCCGTAAATTAGTCATATGCTGTTCGAAATACCTTGGTAATTCGGAAAGACGCGCCGCATAGGCTTCGTAATCGTCTATGGTTTTAAATTTTGTTTGCCGCGACACATAGCTCATCATATTGAAAAAACCGCTGTCATTGGTAAATGGCAAGCGCGCCGTATCATAATCCGTGAGCAATAGTTTTTGGCGAAGGACAAACCCAAGCAGTTTATAGTTTAACACCTGCTCTTCGCTCAGGTCTTGAGTTTCAAAACTGAGATAACGGTTAAGGAGCCCGCGTGTCCTTGCAGTGGCTTTTTCTTTGGTGATTTTGCTGACATCAGGCAGGCGGCGCAAAGCGTCACGATTGCCTTCATTGCCTGCCTGGAGCGGGTCAGACAGTAAATCAAATTTTTGCATATCCGCAATAATGTTTTCGAGGCTGTCGGGTTTGGGTACGCAGACAATCTGATTGTCCACATGAGTAATGGTCATATTCGAGCATTGTTTGCGGACTTGTTCCGTAGGTGTATCAGGAGGGAAGGTCGTTGGGCCAAGTGTTTGGGAATATGCGGAGGTGCCAACCAATAAAATTGGGAGGCAAAGGGCGGTAATAGGTGCTAAATATTTCATGTTTACGTCATAGGCCGAACTGTGACAATTTTCCAAGCCAAAAACGCATAAGTGAGATGGATTTTACGGATTATCCGTTGACTCGAACATTCACGGCTTTAGGTTTGCGCCCAGATTACTATGGAGGGTAAATTGGCAAAAGGCTGGACGGACAAGCGACCCATGTCGCCACATATCAGCGTTTGGAAATGGCACCCGACTATGTTGTCGTCCATATTGCACCGGGCTACGGGTGTTGTGCTGTATTTTGGCTTGCTCAAATTGGCATTGGTTCTGGCCTTTTTAGCTGCTGGCCCCGAATGGTTTGGCAAAGTTGAACCACTGGTTTATTCGCCGTTTGGTGCTTTTGTATTTTTCGCTATGGCCGGGATTTTAATCTACCATTTCCTCAACGGTATCCGGCATTTGGTGTGGGACATAGGCGCGGGCTTTGATGCGAAATTTGCGAATACTATGTCCGTAGTGATTATCATTATATCCGCCCTCGCTGCAATTGCTGTGACCTGGTATATGGTTGGTGACATGCCAGACGTAATTTCTGGAGCGGTTTTAGGGGCAGACACGTGAGCGATTTTAGAACCGATCTGGGCAAGGTACGCGGCAGTGGTGCAGCAAAAGGCGGCGTCCACGAGTTTATCGCCCACCGGGTTAGTGCAATTGTGCTAGCGCTACTTTTACCGTTTTTCTTGTACGGATTGATCAAGGCTCTGCACGGCGGATATGACGGCCTCATTGCTTGGGCCTCGTCTCCGTTTGGCGCATTTGTACTGCTCGGATTTATCACTGCGGGTATTTATCACGGGCGGCTCGGTATTAACGAGGTGATTTCCGACTATGTTGCGGGCGATGGTATGCGTAGCTTGTTTATGCTGCTCAACACTCTGGCCTCATTTGTATTTTGGCTGATCGGTGTGTTGGCAATTCTTAAAATCTGGCTTGGAACATAAAGGGAGCCTAGAATGTCCGACAAGAATAATGAACCAAACTGGATTGACCACACCTATGATGTGGTGGTGGTTGGAGCTGGCGGTGCCGGTTTGCGGGCCACTTTGGGTGCGGCCCAAGAGGGCTTGAAAACCGCTTGCGTCACCAAAGTTTTTCCGACCCGTTCCCATACGGTTGCGGCTCAAGGCGGCATTGCCGCATCCCTCGGCAATATGGGCGAGGACAATTGGCGCTGGCATATGTACGACACGGTCAAGGGTTCCGACTGGCTCGGGGATCAAGACAGTATCGAATACCTTGTCCGCGAAGCCCCCAAGGCCGTGTACGAGCTGGAGCATTGGGGTATGCCGTTTTCGCGCACTGAGGACGGCAAGATTTACCAGCGCCCCTTTGGCGGTATGATGCAAAACATGGGCAAAGGCCCGCCAGCCCAGCGCACCTGCGCGGCGGCTGACCGCACTGGCCACGCTATGTTGCACACACTTTACGGTCAGTCCTTGCGCCGCTCGGCTGAGTTCTTTTTGGAGTATTTCGCCCTTGATTTGATTATGGAAGACGGGGTGTGCCGGGGCATTACAGCCTGGAAACTTGACGACGGTACTCTGCACCGTTTTCGGGCCAAAACGGTGATTTTGGCCACGGGCGGTTATGGCCGCACCTATTTCTCTTGTACGTCCGCCCACACTTGTACTGGCGATGGTAACGGCATGGTGCTGCGGGCCGGACTACCCTTACAAGACCCTGAATTTGTCCAGTTCCATCCCACCGGGATTTACGGCGCGGGCTGTTTGATCACCGAGGGCGCACGCGGCGAGGGCGGGTATCTGACCAATTCCGAAGGCGAGCGCTTTATGGAGCGCTACGCCCCGTCCGCCAAAGATTTGGCGTCCCGTGATGTGGTCAGCCGGGCCATGACCATTGAAATCCGCGAGGGACGCGGCGTTGGCCCCGACAAAGACCATATCCATTTGCATCTGGATCATCTTGACCCGGATATTTTGGCTGATCGTTTGCCGGGTATTTCCGAAAGCGCCAAAATTTTCTCCGGCGTCGATGTGACCAAAGAGCCGATCCCCGTCCTGCCAACCTGTCACTATAATATGGGCGGTATCCCGACCAATTTCCACGGCGAAGTCGTCACTAAAAAGGGCAAAAACCCGGACGCGGTTGTCTCCGGCCTGATGGCGGTGGGTGAGGCGGCCTGTGTCTCCGTTCACGGCGGTAATCGTCTGGGTTCCAACTCCTTGATTGATCTGGTCGTTTTTGGCCGTGCCGCCGGGCTACGGTGCGGCGAACTTCTCAACGCCAGCGACAGCCAGCCGGAACTGGCCGTAGACGCAGGGGCTGAAAGTTTCGCCAGGTTGGAGCATTTCCGTAATGCAAGCGGCAAGTCCAGCACAGCAGACATTCGCCTGGAGATGCAAAAAACCATGCAGGTACATTGTGCCGTATTTAGGACAGACGAGAGCCTGGCCGAAGGTGTCAGCAAAATGGGGGATGTCTACGCGTCCATGAAAGACATAGGCGTGTCTGACCGCTCAATGGTCTGGAACACCGATCTGGTCGAGACGCTAGAGCTGGACAATCTCATGGGCAATGCTTTGGCCACTATGGCCGCCGCCGCCAACCGCAAGGAAAGCCGGGGCGCTCACGCCTCCGAAGACCACCCGGACAGGGACGACAAGGTGTGGATGAAGCACACCCTGGCATGGGTAAATAACGGCAAGGTAAAACTAGGCGACCGCCCCGTCCACACCTACACACTGACGGATGATATAGACTATATCAAACCGGCCAAGCGGGTTTATTGATAGCTTTTTCCTTCCTCCGTTTACGGGGGAAGTACCCCGCCCCCGCCTTCGCGGGGATGAGCGGAAAAGGGGGATGGGGGACGCACCTCTTGTGCGCTACAATCTACCGGTGTCCACTTTACTTCGCAAGGTCGCAAGAGCGACGCCCCCACCGAGCGCCAAGAGGCGCCCACCATTTGCGTCACGGGGCATTTGCCCCGCTTTAGCTCAAACCCCATAAAAAATGGAGGAAGGAGAGGCTGTCACCTCCAAACCTGCCCCAAAACAACCTTTGGTTCGCCATGCTTGTGTCCTAATGCCGCCTGATTTTAAATTTACCCCTCGCACAAATATAGTTTATGAGAGGGTTTATTATGTCTTTAAAAAATCAAATTGGGCAAAATCAAATATTGGGGAAAGCTATGGGCCATTCTGTCGGACTAAAACTGTTACTGGTCTGCGGGCTGGTATTGCTCATGGCTATTCCGGCTTTGTTTATTGCCGCTATCAGTTTCGAGCGGGCCGGAAGGGCAGACGATGTCACCCGCGAGGTGAGCGAGCGTTACGGCGGCCCCCAGACATTACTCGGCCCGGTTTTGAGCTTGCCTTACGGCACTAAAAACCATGCGGGTGAAATAACGTCTTACAGTGAATATGTAATCTTTGCGGAAGACGGCACGGCCAGTGTCAGCGACTTGCAAACCACCATACGCAAGCGTTCTTTGTTTAAAGTCCCGACCTATCAGGCAGGTGTAAACTTCTCCGCCGCGTTTAAATTACCCGAGCGTACGGACATACAATCGGGCAGGCGGGTGTTTTTTTGGGATGAAGCCAAAATCAGCATAGGCCTGAGCGATGTACGCGGGCTGCGCGATGATGTGTATCTGGTTTTGCCAGACGGGACAAAACGTAAATTTGGCCCCGGTCAGAGCGGGTCTTTGGCAGCCATACGCGCCGCTAGCCTTGAAGCCGAAACCGTATCCCTAAGCTCGTTCAAAGGTTATAGGGAATATGTAAATTTGCAGTTTATGGACGTCCGAATTGGGGATTTACTAGGCGAAAACGCCCAGCTTGATGTGTCGGCCAGCCTGACCATTAGCGGCTCCCAGCAAGTGTCCATATCACCGTTCGCCCAAACCACAAAAGCTAATATTTCGGCCGACTGGCCGCATCCGGGATTTATAGGGCGCTATCCGCCCCATGAGCGCACCATCAGCGCGGACGGGTTTTCCGCGTCCTGGTCGGTGCCTTTTCTGGCCAGAGGCATGGCGGCCCACGGTGATGCTCGCGATTTGAATTTGGGGCAATTGTCACAAAAAGCCATGAGCGTAAAACTGGTCAATCCGGTTAACCCGTATCAGAACGTCAACCGCTCACTTAAATATTCGGTCTTGTTTATCGGCATGGTGTTTTTGGCCTATTTTTTGTTTGAGACCTTGGTCGGTGTCAAAGTCCATGCGGCCCAATATGTGCTGATCGGCTTGGCCCAATGTGTGTTTTATCTACTTCTATTGGCCTTTGCCGAACAGATAGGCTTTAGTTTTGCGTTTCTTATAGCCGCCGGGGCGACGGTTATGTTGACCAGTTTTTATGCGGGGGTGGTGTTTGGCAAAGACTACCGCCTCAAGGCCGGCGCGGTATTTGTGGCCACATACGGATTATTATATGTCTTGATGCGTATGCAGGATTTCGCCCTGATGGTCGGCGCCCTGGCCAGCTTCCTGGCGATAGCGGCCACCATGTATTTAACAAGAAATGTCAATTGGTACGGCCAGACGAATGCACCGATAATTGATGATAAATAGGGAATTTTGTAGGGTGGATTAGCGTTCTTACGCGTAATCCACCTTGCGGCGTACACAAAAGGTGGATTACGCGTAAGAACGCTAATCCACCCTACAGGACTATCCAGCCTGTCTGTTCCGTAGCCTGTCCCATTCTTCAAACTCATAGGCAATCGACCTTTTGATCATTTCGCGCCAGACGGGTTCGGCTATGTCTATGCTTAGGCCTTGCTTGTGTGCTTCGGCTTTGACCTTGCTCACCACGTCTTCGATACGCACGGCATCATAGACGGCGGCCCGGTCGGTTTTTATGCGTGCTGCCGCTTCCATATAGGCTTGGCGACGTACGATCAGGGCGACAAGCTCGCGGTCAATGGCGTCCACGCCAGCGCGGACTTCGCTCATGCTCTGGCAGTCTTTTGCGTCTTTAATCATTTGGCCATTCCGTTAGCAGTTCAGGGTCGAGATTGCGGTTACGCCACTTTAAGCGCCAACACAAGTGCGGCCCGGTCGATCTTCCGGTCGAGCCAACCGCGCCGATCTGCTGGCCGCGCTTGACCTCTTGGCCCGGCTTCACATCAATATCGCTCATATGCAGATACATGGAAATCAGTCCTTGTCCGTGGTCAATCAGAACCATCTGTCCTTCAAAATAAAGATCGTCATCGGCAAGAGATACTACCCCGTCAGCGGGCGCGTAAATCGGCGTGCCTGCCGGGGCGGCAATATCAACCCCGTAATGGGGCTTCTTAGCCTCGCCGTTAAGGATACGCTGCGCCCCAAACGGCGAAGTTTTGATGAAATCTTTAAGTGGATACGTAAACCCATCCTTGAACCACAAGGTCTGCTGGCGCGAGGAGAAGCCTTTTTTCTTGCGTTTCGATGATGCGCGAATATGCGCCACTTGCTCATCACTAAAGGTAGAAACCTGCGAAGGCGGCAGACCGTCAATTCGGGAGATAGTGTATTCGCGGGGTTTCAACAGCATTGGGTGAAATGCAGTCACTTCTACCGGGTTTTTGGGATTAACAGCAGACAGGAAAACATCTTTATCGTCCCTATCAAACCCAATTAAAATTTCACCGTTATCATCTGCATTGATCTTTAAGGATTGTCGTTTTTTACTTTTGTTAAAGCGAATAACTTCAACAACTGCTCCCGGATCAGTTTGACACAACACTAATCCGCCTTGCGCAAACACGCCTTTGCAGAAAATAGATGTATCTGGTTCATCTGGAGCGGGCGGTGTTGCTTTACTTTCAACCTGTCCGCAGGCAGCCAATAATACTACAAATAGCGCACCTAACAACCATCTTATGCCCCCACCTTCACTTATCTCCACCGCCCGCTCACCCCTGTGCATACAGGGGTCTATCGCCGGGCTTTGCGTTTTGTCCTGATAGCGCAGATATGGATACCTGCATACGCAGGTATGAGCGGGGGAGGGAACGGTATGCCTGACCAATTCCGTACTCAAGACCGCGACTCCAGCCTGCGTTTCAAACTTGCTTCGGCGTCCACATAGGCTTCTTGCAAATCATCGTTCCAGTATTTCAATTCTTCCAGCGGGATACGCTTGGCGGTTACGGCGCACAGCACATAGCTTCCGGATTCCAGGATAAGGTAATCCGCCGAGCCGTAGCTGAGTTTGGCTTCGCGGTTTGGGTTGGTAAAATTTAACATGGGGGCTTTCTATACCAGTTTACGGGAAATCAAAAGAGGTCACCCTGTATATTTTTGGGTTTTTGCGCAGGTTTTTTTGTGTGGCGTTTTGGTTTACCGTCTATCACAGCGGCGCGTTTACCGTCTGTGAATGTCAGGCCGACACTTTGCCCGGGTTTTAGCGGCTTGCCTTTGCGGATAACTTTTCCGTCTGCATCCGTGACCAGCGCATAACCACGCTCAAGCACGCCTTGATAGGAATAAGCGTTCAGCAATTTCCCGGCCCCATCCAGGCGGTCACGGGATTGTTGCAAGCTTCGCCCCATAGACAAAAACACCTCGCGGGAGAGATTATTCAAAACCTCCGATTTTCGGGTGATGTCGCGTGTGAGCGCATCAGGCCGCAATCTTGCTGCAACCGCCCGTAAATTACTGGCATGGGCTTTCCGACCAATGTCCAAAGACGGTAATAGCCGCCCAACCACCAGATCAAAGCGTTGACGCGGCGCGGCCAATACGGCGTCCAGCCTGGGCAGTTTTGCCGCCGCGAAGCCCAGTTTTTTGCGCTCAACATTGCGGGCCAGCCCGCGTTTGAGCCGCAAGCCAAAATCCTCCACCGTATCCATCAGCTCGGCGCGAACTGGTACTGCGATTTCCGCTGCGGCCGTGGGGGTTGGGGCGCGGTGGTCGGCTACATAATCGATCAAAGTCCAGTCAGTTTCGTGCCCGACCGCCGAAATGATTGGTATCTCGGAGGCAAAGGCGGCGCGGACAACATTTTCCTCGTTAAAGCACCATAAGTCTTCGATGGAACCACCGCCCCTTGCGACAATGATAATGTCCGGGCGCGGCAGGCTGTCCGTCTCGTTATAATTGTTAAACCCGGTAATGGCCCCGGAGATTTGCGCCGCTGCCTTGTCGCCTTGCACCAATACTGGCCAGACCAGAACCCGCACGGGGAAGCGGTCTTCGACACGGTGCAAGATATCGCGGATAACGGCTCCGGTGGGGGAGGTGATGACCCCGATAGTTTGCGGTAGGTAGGGGAGTTCTTGTTTGTGTTCGTCCGAAAACAAACCTTCCGCCGCCAGCATTTTCTTGCGTTTTTCCAACAGCGCCATGAGTGCACCGACCCCGGCAGGCTCCAGCTTGTCTATGACCAACTGATATTGGGAGCGGCCCGGATAAGTGGTCAGCTTGCCCTCGACCACCACTTCCATGCCTTCTTCGGGGCGCACGGGTAGCCGCGACACAGAGCCTTTCCACATGATAGATGCAATCACCGCCTTGTCGTCTTTGATGTCCACATACATATGCCCGGACTTGGCGATCACCACCCGGCCAAGTTCGCCGCGCACCCGCACGCGGCCAAAGGTATCCTCGACCGTGCGCTTGAGCGAAAACGCCAGCTCGGAGACGGAATATTCATGGGCGTTAGATGCAGGGCTTTTAGAGTCGTTGTTCATGTTTACTCTTGTGGGCTATTGGGCCATAAGTGTCAAAATCTTATAATGGAATCATCCTGTGAAAATTCTTCTTATTGGTAGTGGTGGCCGTGAACATGCGCTGGCCTGGAAACTAAGCCAAAGCCCGTTGTGCGAACAATTGATCTGTGCGCCGGGTAATGCCGGGATTTGCGAAATCGCTGATTGTGTGAATATTGCGGCGGATGATATTGTTGGTCTGGTAGATTTTGCCCTGAGCGAGGCGGTTAATTTTGTCGTGGTTGGCCCCGAAGTGCCGTTGGCGCAGGGACTGGTAGACGAGCTTGCCAAAAAAGGTGTAGCCGTATTTGGCCCCACGGAACAGGCCGCCATGCTGGAAAGCTCCAAGGCATTTACCAAGGATTTTTGTACCCGCCACAACATCCCGACGGCGAAATATGATGTATTCACTGACCTGGATGATGCCAAAGCTTATCTCGGCGAAATGTCGGCACCCTATGTGATCAAGGCCGACGGTTTGGCCGCAGGTAAAGGCGTGGTGATTGCCGAGACCAAAGCTGAAGCCGAAGCGGAATTGGCCGAGTTTTTCTCTGGTAAATTTGGGGAGGCGGGGGCTTGCGTTGTGATCGAGGAATTTATGCGCGGGCATGAGATTTCGTTTTTTGCGCTGGCGGACGGCAAGATGGTTTTGCCTTTGTGCGAGGCGCAGGATCATAAACGGGCTTACGACGGCGATAAAGGCCCCAATACCGGGGGCATGGGGGCTTATTCCCCAGTACCAGGATTTGAAGGGCCGGGATTTACGGACACCGCCCGCATCATGGACGAAATCTTGATACCGACAGTGCGCGGCATGGCGGCAGAGGACAACCCGTTTGTTGGCGTGCTGTTCGCAGGCTTGATGATGACGGCAGAAGGGCCAAAGCTGATTGAATACAATGTCCGTTTTGGCGACCCGGAATGCCAAGTGCTCATGCGCCGTATGAAAACGGATTTACTGGAGTTGATGGTTTTGGCCGCCAAAGGTAGGTTGGTTGATGCGAAAACGGTTCAGTGGCACAAAGACAGTGTGGTCAATGTGGTCATGGCTGCCCAAGGTTATCCGGGGCCTTATAATAAAGGCGAAACCATTAAGGGTGTTGATGCGGCTAACCTAATGGACGGGGTGAAAGTATTTCATGCCGGAACGGTACGCGGGGATGATGGCCTGCTCAAATCCGCAGGGGGGCGGGTTTTGAACATTACCGCAAGCGGGAAAACTATTGAGCAAGCCGTAGCCCGCGCCTATACTGCCATAGACGATGCAATAATTTGGCCCGGCGGCTTTGTCCGGAGGGACATTGCCAAGCAAGCTTTGAACAATAACAATAGTAACCAAAAACAATAAAGGGACTGACATGACAAAACTTAAATCATTTTTTCTTGGGGGAATGGCACTGGCCTATAGTGCATCTGCATATGGGCAAGACGGTGGAGCAAAAGTACCGACCATAATTCATGCGGGCCATGTCTTGGCCGTTCCTGGCAAGCCAGCATTGAGCCAACAAAGCATTTATATTACCGGCAATAAAATTGATAAAATCGTGGCGGGTTATCAGCTTGAAAAAGGTGCGCAAATTATTGATCTATCGGACAGCTTCGTCTTGCCTGGCCTTATTGACAGCCATGTGCATTTGCGCATGGAGTATAATCCCAATATCCGCCTTGACGTAGTGACCAAGCGTTCTGGCGATATCGCCTATGACGCATTGGTTAATGGCCGCAAAACCCTGATGGCCGGGTTTACATCCGTGCAAGATGTGGGCGGGCCAGTGGAAATCTTCGCTCTGCGCGATGCGATCAATGCAGGCAAAGTGGTCGGGCCGCGCATCCGTGCATCCGGCCCGTCTATATCGCCAACGGGTGGTCACGGCGATATGCACGGCTATCGGCAAAATGTTCTGAATGCTTTCCACCGCCCCAGTATCTGCGACGGGCCGGCTGATTGTCGCCGGGCAACCCGCGCCGTCATAAAAATGGGGGCAGATGTGGTCAAAATCACCGCTACGGGCGGGGTATTGTCCAACACGGCAGCGGGCACGGAACAGCAATTTTTCAATGACGAGCTTAAAGCCATCACCGAAACCGCCGCTAAAATGGGCCGCAAAGTTACCGCCCACGCCCACGGCAAAACCGGCATAGATAGTGCCCTCAAGAACGGGGTAAAATCTATTGAACACGGCACATATCTGGATGCTGAAACCACCAGATTATTCAAGAAACATGATGCGGTTTTGGTGCCGACGGTTTTGGCTGGCATGACCGTGGTTGATTGGGCCAAGAACACAAATTGGTTGCCGCCCGCCTCCAAAGCCAAAGCCTTAGAGGTCGGCCCGCAAATGAAAGACATGCTGAGACTTGCTCATAAAAACGGTGTAACTATAGCTTTTGGCACGGACACGGGTGTCTCGAAGCACGGCAAAAATGCCCGCGAATTTGGCTATATGGTCGAAGCAGGTATGAGCGAAATGGCAGCGATAAAATCGGCGACAGTCATCGCTGCCAAGCATCTGGAAATGGGCGATAAGGTCGGTACGCTGGAGGCTGGAAAGTTTGCAGATATTATAGCCGTTGACGGTAACCCACTAAACAATATCGAAGAATTATACGACGTAGATTTCGTCATGAAAAACGGGGTTGTTTATAAAGGCGGGGAGTAAAGCGTTATTTTTTACCACCGTCGATTATTCTTAGGCGGGGTTTGCTTTTAGGTGGTGGGGTGTCTGCGTCCTCGAATATCTCGTCTTCAATATGACGAACATTTGGTTTGAAGCCTGATTTTGGTTTGAAGCTTGAGCGCCATTTTGGTTTTGCGGGGTCTTCCCGTGAACCGTGATGGGGAGCTTGTTTTCCTTTGTCTTTTATCTTGCGGCGCATTTGAGCCAGGACTTGTTTTTGGCGGCTGGACAGGGCTTCGCCGAAACCGCCCTTGGTCGGGTCAGCAAAAGCTGAGCCGTATTTGTCGAGACGTTCATCAACCGAGGCGATAAATTCGTCTTCCCAATCGGTTATTTCGCCCAGGGCTTCCAGATCGGCGCGGGCTTTTTTCAGCTTGCGCTGGGCCGTGCGGGCTTTGCGAATGCGCGCCTTCCTGGCTTTTATTTTAGCTTTTTCTTCTTCGTCCAAACGATCCGCCTATCAACCTTCTATTGCGTCCATATAAAGCTCCAAAAGCGCGTCTTGCTCGGCCCGCTCATGGGCTTCAATTTTTCTGAGCGCGATGGTTTTACGCAGGATTTTCGTATCAAACCCAAAGGTCTTGGATTCGGCGTAAACCTCGCGAATATCCGCCACAAGTTCGGTTTTTTCGGCTTCCAGCCTTTCGATGCGGGCAATATATTGTTTCAGCTTTTCGCGGGTGGCTTCGCCCATGCTGTCGGCGCGTTGTTCATCAGTGATCATTTTTCTCTCCAGAAGTAGGGAATTAAATTTGAGCAAGTTTAGGAATTAGAGCGCGAGCTGGCAAGTCAAACCATAGGAAATATTATAGATTGTTGTGGACGAATTTTAAGCCTATAAATTATGAAAAGGAACGGGCATGAAGAAATTCGGAAAATGGGCGTTGCGTTTATTGGGTCTGGCGCTGGTGGTTGGTGGATTGTATTTTTTCATTATCCTGCCCGCCAGTGTTGACCGCAAAGTAAATTTCGTCGAACCCCATGAGCCTTATGCAGTGTCCGAAAGGGCCAAGACCTTACATGCCGACATGCGCGTGGCTGATCTACATGCGGACACATTATTATGGAGACGCAATCCCGTAAAACGTCACAGAAGGGGGCAGACCGACTTTCCGCGTTTTCGCCAAGGCAGCGTCGCCTTGCAGGTGTTTAGCACGGTGACATTTGTACCTGGCGGTATGAATACCGCCGCCAATACAATGGAAAAAGACCGGATGGTTTTGCTGAGCTTGGCCCAGGCCTGGCCGCCGCGTACATGGAACTCGATCTATGAGCGGGCGATGTACCAAGCCGAGCGCCTGCATAAGGCGCAGGCACAGGCCAACGGTGATTTTGTCATCGCTCGCACCAAAACCGATTTACGCAATGCTCTTAAACTCCGAACTATAAACCGCGATATCATTGTTGGCGTGCTGGCCACCGAAGGCGCACACCCGCTTGAGGGCAAGATTGAGAACCTTGATCGTCTTTATGACGCCGGGTTTCGCATGATCGGTTTGCAGCACTTTTTTGACAACAAATTGGGCGGCTCCCTGCACGGGGTCGAGAAAGGTGGGCTGACGCCGTTCGGTCGAGAAGTGGTCAAAAGAATTGTTGAGAAAGACATGATGATCGATGTGGCCCATTCTTCGCTACAAGTGGTCGAAGATGTGCTGGCGCTTACGGATGCCCCTATGGTGGTTTCCCACACCGGTATTTTGAGCCTGTGCGAAAACAACAAGCGTAATATCCCTGATGGGTTGATGCAAAAAATAGCGGATCGCGGCGGCTTGATCGGCATTGGGTATTGGGAAATGGCCGTGTGCGATACCACACCGGACGGCATTGCCAAAATGTTGATCTACGGTGCGGAAAAATTTGGCGTGGGTGCCATTGCTCTGGGTTCGGATTTTGACGGCGCAGTCACAACCCGGCTAGATACATCTGAACTGGTCGCCATAACGGATGCTCTGCTGCGCCAAGGTATGAGCGAGCCGGACATCCGCAAAGTCATGGGCGAAAATCAAATCGCCTATTTTTTAAAGCATTTACCAGATGAATAACAACGAATGGTGTGTCTATATCCTGCGTTGTGGCGACGGCAGTTTATATACGGGCATCACCAATGATTTGGCACAGCGTATTGCAAAGCACGAAACCGGCAAGGGCGCAAAATACACCAAAAACCGGGGGCCGTTTGATTTGGTTTACCAAGAAACCTCGCCAGACCGTAGTGCAGCAACAAAGCGGGAAATGCAGATAAAGGCGCTAAGCCGCCAAGAAAAACTGGCATTGATCAGCGAAACCTAGTCAAGCCAAGCACGTAAGTACGCGTTTCACGGAATTTGTGTTTAATAAAAGAGTGGAGGTGAGGAAGGGATTCGAACCCTCGGTACGCTATTAACGCACACACGCTTTCCAAGCGTGCGCCTTAAACCACTCGGCCACCTCACCATGCCATATAATGACGCCGTGACATATCTGCTTTTTGTCCAAGGCTCAAGCCAAAACCTTAGAAAACCCCGCTATTTTACAAACTGGTAAAATCTGCTATAAATGGGTGAAAAGGGGGATTTTATGGTTGATGATGTGCTGACATTGGGGGTTGAAGAGGAATATTTGGTGGTTGACGCCGAGACGGGCGATGCTGCGGCCGACCCGCCAGATGCGTTTTTCCCGGCTTGCAAGAAAGCGCTTGGGGATTGTGTGACCCCGGAATTTCTGCGGTGTCAGATCGAAATCGCCACTCCGGTGTGCAATAATGTCTCCGAAGCCCGTGAACATTTGACCCATATGCGCTCGACGTTGGCAAGAATTGCTATTGACCATGATTTGCGCCTGATGGCGGCCTCGACCCATCCGTTTACGACCTGGCGGGCGCAAAAACCAACTAAAGGCGAGCGCTATTCCAAAATGAACGAAGACTTGCAAGGGGCCATTCGCCGGATGCTGATTTGCGGCACCCATGTGCATGTGGGCATTTTGGATCCGTCCATGCGCATCGATGTCATGAACCAGATGCGGTATTTTTTACCCCATATGCTGGCGCTGTCCACCTCGTCGCCGTTTTGGGAAGGGGATATTATGGGCATGAAATCTTATCGCCTGTCCGTGTTTGACGGCATGCCGCGCACGGGCATCCCCGAAGCTATGGGTTCCATAGAGGAATACGAAAAACTAGTGGGCATGCTGAGCGGGGCCGGGGTTATTGAGGACGCCAGTAAAATCTGGTGGGATATCAGGCCAAGCGTGCGCTTTCCGACCCTGGAGACCAGGGTGTCGGACATGTGTACCCGGCTTGAAGACACCCTGGCCATTGTCGCCATATATCAATGCCTGACCCGCATGTTTATTCATCTCAAACAGCGCAATATAAAATGGCGCACCTATCCGGCGCTGCTGATTGCCGAGAACAGATGGCTGGCCCAGCGGTTTGGCGTGACGGGTTCTTTGATCGATTTTGGCAAGGGCAAGTGTATTGCTTACCGGGAATTGCTTGAGGAGTTGATCGGATTTTTGTTGCAACATGCGCAGGCGCTGGGCTGCGAGCGCGAACTTCTCCATGCCCGTACTATTGTTGAGCGTGGGTCAAGTGCATGTCGCCAGGTCGAAATTTATGAGCGCGAAATGGCGTGCGGCGCGGAAAAGCAAGCCGCGCTTAAAACGGTTGTTGATCACCTAGTTGAAGAAACTGTCATGGGCCTTGATTAGCAAGAATTAGAGAGGATTAGGGGTTTACCCGCACCACATTCCGCCATAAAAGTCTCGCTTATGTTCAATGATGCCCCCTTCATAACTCTGCCAGCCAAATACCGTTCTGGATCTTGTTCTGGGGTATTTGTATTTTGTGACCATGCCACCAATCATATCCCGGCGGTTTACAACAATCTGGGGCTGTCGGACGCGGATTTATCCCGACATATTGCCTGGGACATTGGCGCGGAGACGTTGACCAGACTGTTTTGCAAAACCTTTGGCGCGGCAGGTTTGTTGGCCGGGTTTTCGCGGCTCTTGATCGATCCCAACCGTGCTGTCGGTCAAGCGGGCAGCATCCCGCTTATAAGTGATAACACCCCCATTCCTGGCAATCAAAATCTAAGCGATGCGGACATAAAAACCCGCATTGAGCATCTCTATGGGCCTTACCATCAAGCACTTGAAGACGCACTTGACGCGGCCCAAAGTCGGCACGTTGATCCGTTGATTATTTCCATTCACAGCTTTACGCCTGAAATGGCTAGCGGCCAGAAACGTGACTTGGATATCGGGCTTTTATGGAAAGCCGACCCGGATAAGGCCGAGCGCATCAAAGCGGCCATTGAACAAGTCCACCCCTACAAAGTTGAGCTAAACCAGCCCTATTCTGCGCTAGAGCTAAATTACACTATGGACCGCCATGTGATTGCCCGTGGGCTACGCCATACCACCTTGGAAGTCCGTCAGGACTTGATCGATACTGAGGCCAAAGCTTTGGTTGTGGCCAAACGTTTGACCGAAGCTCTAAATAGCTTTATACGAGATTGATATGCAAAGCTTACACCACATAAATGGCCGCAATATGTACACGGACTACCCGTCCGGTCTTGAACAGGCTTTGTTTGGTATGGGCTGTTTTTGGGGTGCGGAGCGTTTGTTTTGGCAGACGGGCGGGGTGTATGTGACCTCTGTTGGTTACGGTGATGGTACAGGTAAAAACCCAAGCTATGAGCAAGTTTGTACTGGCGCTACAGGTCATGCGGAACTGGTGCATATTGTGTTTTCGCCAGATGTCATTCCCTACACGGAGCTACTGAAAATTTTCTTTGAAAACCATGACCCGACCCAGGGCAATCGCCAGGGCGGCGACGTAGGCACACAATATCGCAGCGTAATTTTCACCTATAATGATGCGCAAAACACGCAGGCATTAGACGCCAAGCGGCGCTACGACTCGGCCTATGCGGCCAGCGGCAAAAACCCGCTGACCACAGAGATTGGCCCGGCTCCGGACTATTATCCAGCCGAAGATTACCACCAACAATATCTAGCCAAAAACCCGTCCGGCTATTGCAATATAGGCGGCTCCGGCATTAGTTGCCCTGCGCCTGTTGCTACGCCCTAATGCTTATCCATATTGCCGCGAATAAGCGCTCCTTTTTCGGCCCATAGGCGTTTTTGGTATTTGATTGATGTTATATTGGTGACGATCAGAAAGAGGGTGTTTGAATTGATACTGGTTTTGTAAATTAGCTATTACGTGCTACCGTACTTAAATATCACAAAGGACACCGCCATGCTTCACATTGCCAAACATCCGCTTATCCAACACAAACTCGGGCTACTCAGGGCCGATGATATTTCCACCAAGGATTTCCGGGAATTGGCCAGTGAAATCTCCATGCTCTTGACCTATGAGGCGACCAGTGATTTCGCTTTGGAGCCGCGCACCATCACCACATGGAGCGGCGACACCCAGGTGCAACAAATTGCCGGCAAAAAAATTACGCTGGTTCCCATTTTGCGGGCCGGGCTTGGGATGATGGACGGGGTGATTAAGCTGTTGCCCGGCGCGAGGATTAGCGTCGTCGGGTTTTACCGCGACGAAGAAACTTTAATGCCGGTGGAGTACTACGCCAAGCTGGCCCCAAAGATTGCGGAGCGCACGGCGCTTATCGTTGACCCCATGTTGGCCACGGGCGGCACATTTATAGCCACTGTGGATTTGCTCAAGCAGGCGGGCTGTACCAGTATCAGAGGTCTGTTCCTGGTGGCCGCACCCGAGGGCATCAAAGCCGTACAGGAAAAACATCCAGACGTAGATATTTATGTGACGGCAGTTGACGACCATCTCAATGAAAACGGCTATATCATTCCGGGCCTAGGCGATGCGGGCGATAAGCTGTTTGGTACCAAATAGAGGTTTGATAACATCCTTGCGTTTAATGGGGAGAGGGTGACCCCAATTATCCGGACGCTGGCCCCAAACAAAGAAGGACAACGCAAACCCTGCAAGCGACGACCAGGAAACATCAAGAGGCGAAGCAGGGTGCGGGAACGAAAATGGCTCCCAAGATAGGCGTGAGCCGTTTTCGTGTTTAATCATATGTGTTGTTTTTGGCTGGGTTGGGGGCAGGAGGGGGAGTTAGTGTTTTGTACTGTTGTTTTTTATTGTAAGTTTCATCAAAATATCATGCTGTAATTCATTGCCCATAAAAAAACCATGTTGCCCAAATATTTGGAACCCTTGCCTTTGGTAAAATTCGATAGCGCGTGTATTCTTCTCCCAAACACCAAGCCATAACCAATCTACATTCTTGTTATTGGCTACTTTTATAGATTTTTGCATCAGAGCTTTTCCAATCCCCTTGCCTTGAAAAGCACGCTTGGCGTATATACGCTCTACCTCCATTGCATTTTCTAGCCCTTGCTCTGTTTGAGCCAATCTTGTGTTAAGTTTCAAATAACCCGCAATTTCGCCGTCCAAACGGGCAAAGAAAAAATGTGAATCTCGTAGATGAAACTCATTTGAAACTTGCTCCAAAGAAAATGTTTTTGATGTATAGGCAGCAATGTTTTCAGGTGAGTTAGCCTCAGCAAAAGTGTCGATAAATGTATCTTCAGCAAGCGAGCGCAAAGTACCAAGTTCATCGTTCTGGACTGCCATAATTGTGAATTTTCTTGCCATAAACTAACTCTAATAGACACGGTGCCTTTATCCAATGAAATTTGAAGAGTTTTTAGGTAGTATTTGAGGATTATGAGCCGAAGGACAGGTGATTGGCTTGTGGTGTTCCCAAGTCACACCACGTGCAATCACACGGAGCATGCTGTGACGGTGAAGACATCTATATCCCTCACTAATCAACAGGACGTATTTGGACGGCGAGTGAATGAAGACCCTAAATGCGAAATGCTTTAAGCATCCGCCTTGATCATATCCGCCGCTTTTTCCGCGATCATTATGGTGGGGGCGTTGGTGTTGCCGGAAATGACTTGCGGCATGACGGATGCGTCTATGACCCGTAAATGTTTAAGCCCGCGCACTTTGAGTTCCGGGTCTACTACGGCCATTTTGTCCGTACCCATCTTGCAAGTGCCGACCGGATGATAGACCGTATCGGCGCGGGTGCGGATTTCCTCGCGCCAGTCATCGTCGGACATATTGTCGGCGGAATACAAGCGCTTGCCGCGCACGGGGTCAAAGGCCGGGGACTTTAATATCTGGTCGATTTGTTTGACGCCTTTTAGCAAGACCTCCATATCCTCGTCGTTTTCAAGAAAAGCTGGGTCAATGAGCGGAGCGGCGAACGGGTCACTACTGGCCAATTTGACAGTGCCTCTGGATTTGGGCCGCAGCACACAAACATGACAGGAATAGCCGTGGCCCCAATGGGATTTACGGGCATGGTCATCAACAATGCCAACGACAAAATGGGTTTGTAAATCCGGCACTTTGACATTGGGGCTGGATTTGTAAAATCCCCCGACCTCGGCGAAATTGGAGGTGAATATCCCGGTTTTGTGTTTGCGGTATTCAAATATAGCCTTAACGGCTTTGAAAACCCCGACAGCAGAATAACCAAGTGTGTCGGTGTTTGGGGATTTATATGAGATAATATAATCAATATGGTCGTGCAGGTTTTTGCCGACACCTGGCAGGTGATGTACGGTGTCGATACCAAGTTCGCGCAACTCGTCCTTGTCGCCAATACCTGACAAGAGCAAAATTTGGGGCGAAGCAAAGGCACCGCCGCACACCAGCACTTCTTTGTTGGCGGTGATGGTTTGAAGGTCGCCGCCGATTTGGCACTCCACGCCCGTAGCGCACCCGTCTTTGATATTGATCTTGGTGGTGGTTGCCTCCGTAATGACCGTTAGGTTAGGACGCTCAAGGTTGGGGGTGAGGTAAGCTTTGGCGGCGCTGAAACGCTGACCGTCTTTTTGTGTGACCTCATACCGGCCCGTGCCTTCAAATTTTCCGCCGTTAAAATCATCGGTTTTGGGGAGCTGTAGTTCGGCGCAAGCGTCCAGATAATACTCGGCGGTCGGGTTTGGTGAACGCAATTTGGCGACATTGAGCGGGCCGTCCTTACCACGTAGCGCGTTGCCGCCCGCCTCGCGGTTTTCCGATTTTTTGAAATAGGGGAGTACATCTTTCCAACTCCAGCCTTTTGCGCCCATTTTCACCCAATTGTCATAATCGCTTTTGTGACCGCGAATATAAATCATGGCATTGATCGACGAAGACCCGCCCAGGGTTTTGCCGCGCGGCTGATAACCCTTGCGCCCGTTTAAACCTTTTTGGGCAATGGTTTCAAACCCCCAGTTAAACTTGCCGGGCTTGGGCATGATTGCGGCGGCTCCGGCGGGTACATTTATGGTAAAATGATCATCTTTTGGCCCGGCTTCCAACAGGCAGACGCTTGCGTCCGGGTCTTCGCTCAACCGCCCGGCCAATGTACATCCGGCCGAACCACCGCCAATAATGACGTAATCAAATTGGCCATCAAGTTTGGTTGCGGACATTAGTTTTCCCCTAGCATCAATTTTATTGTTTCAGTGTAGCAGGCATCGACAGTCGCGCATATGAGTAAATTTGCATAGGGCCAAGTTGTTTGTGAAAGACAACAAAGCTGGAAACTACGAAACAGTTTCCCCGAAATAGTTTCCCCAAAACAGTCTCTATGACTGGTTCAACTCTCTATGACTGGTTCAATATTGTCACACACGAAAGCAAAACGGCGAAAAAGTTGCGTATGTGCTTGTTTTATGGAGAAATTTTGATAGAAATCCCGATAACCACACATCGCCAAAGGGGCGATAAAGTTACAGGGGACATCCTTATGATAAATACACGAACAACAACAGGCACATTGCTTGCAGCCCTGCTCATGGGCACCACAAGCACTGCCTTTGCGCAAAGCTCAATTAGTACCATTACTGACGAGATCATCGTTACCGCGACCAAAAAGGCCGGCGGGGAAAATGTGCAGGACGTGCCCATTGCCATGGTGGCTTACGGCGCTGACCAGCTTAATGCTTTGCAAATACGCGACATTTCTGGGCTTAGCTTTAAAATACCAAATGTGGCGCTTGATGATATCGGCACAGCCCGGGGCACGGCCAATTTTTCCATTCGTGGCTTGGGTGTAAACTCGTCCATTCCTTCTATCGATCCAGCCGTCGGCGTATTTGTCGACGGAATGTATTTGGGTATTAATGGCGGTGTCATATTTGATACATTTGACCTCGAATCCATTGAGGTTTTGCGCGGCCCACAAGGGGTTTTGTTCGGGAAAAACGTCACGGGCGGTGCGGTTTTGATCAATACGGCTGATCCAAGCTTTGATTTTGGCGTAAAAGCCAAATTTGCGGTCGAGTCCGGCCTGCGCGGTACAGGCGCAAATTATTATGCTATGGGCTCTGTAACCGGGCCGATCATAGAAGACAAACTTGCTGGTAAATTGGCGGTGTATTACAATAACGATGAGGGTTGGTTCGAAAACGGGTTTGACGGCTCTAATATTGGTAAGGCGGACACATTTATCGTTCGCCCATCATTTAAGTTTGAACCGACACCAAACAGCCAATTTATAGCCAAATTTGAATATGGCCAGTCGGGTGGTGACGGACCCGTGGGCCAGTCCCACACCAACGGATTTGGTGTTGATGGCCAAGTTGTCAATTTTGACCGCAATAGTTTCGATGTTTCTATTGACGAGCCCGGATTTACGGATGCGGAATGGTATAGTGCAAATCTCGAGGCCAATTTTGATGTGGCCTTTGGCGACGGTACCATCACCAATATTCTCGCCTGGCGGCAATTTAACCAAGACGGCCTTAGCGATATCGATTCGACCCCCCTTTCTATATTCAACGCCACATTCGCGACGGACCAGGACCAAATTTCAAATGAGCTACGTTATGCGGGCACATTTGACCGGGTCGATCTGACAACGGGCTTGTTCTATTTTAAGCAAAACCTAGGATATGATGAAACTCGCAACCTTCTTGGTTTGTTAACGCCGACAGGCGCGCCAGCCTTAACCCAAAGTGGTGGCGGTGAACAAGATCACGAAACATTTGGTGTCTTTGCCAATATTGATTTCAACGTAAACGACCAGCTTACATTGACAGCAGGCGTTCGCTATACTGACGAAACTAAGGATGCATTGATCACATCGCTATTTCGCAACGTTAACGCTCCATGTAGTGTAATCGGCGGCACCTGTACCCCGGATTTCCCCGGCCCGCAAGATGATGGCAATTTCGTATCTTCAAACTGGTCACCAACACTTGGCGTTCAATATGCCGCCAATGAAGATGTACAGGTTTATGCGAACTGGAAACGGGCTTTCAGAGCTGGCGGGTTTAATTTCCGCAACACGTCACCAGCCGGAAGTCCAGGACCATTTCGCGATGAACAAGTGGACACGATCGAAGTTGGTCTGAAGAAAGATTGGCCCGGTTTGGCGCGGCTAAATGCAGCCGTTTACAGAACCCTCGTTCAGGATTTGCAGCGCGAAATCAATTTGCCAGATGCTACTGCTGGTGTAGTGCAGATCATTCGCAATACCGGAGACGCCGAGATATTGGGTCTGGAAATTGAAGGCCAATTGATCGTTAGTGACAGTTTTTTAATCGATGCATCGCTCGGCCTCCAGGATGGAGATTATCGGACACTCTTGTTTGATATTTCCGGGGACGGGATTGTAGATGATGTTGATTTGGCTTTGGATATCCCAAGGCTAGCGCCTGTTACTGCGAATATCGGGTTTATTTATGATCATGATTTAGGCGATTTTGGTATGCTGACGGCACGGGCCAATTATTCTCATCGCGCTGAATCTGCTTTTACGGATAGTAACCGGGGTATTTTCAATGCCGGTGACCGGGTAGATGCAGGCCTGACCCTGGCCATGAATGATGGCCGGACGCGTTTGTCTCTTTACGGTAAAAATCTAACCAACAATGTCCAGCACGGTGGGATCTCTCCATTGCCACCCTTATTGGGCCCCATCCCTCTCGGGGGTACATTTGCAACATTGGCCAAAGGCCGGGTTGTTGGTCTGGAATTACAAATCGATTATTAAATTCGAAAATTTATATTGCGAAATAAGAAAAAGGCCGGGTTTCCCCGGCCTTTTTTGTTTGTTGGTTTTGGTTGCAAATATTTATGATAAAGTGGATAGGGGCTTTGGCGTCCGGTCATGCCAAGCTACACAACACGAAGGTTTTCGTATCCGTGGTTATATGAACGCCACCGAGACGAAAAATGTAAACATCAAAGCGTTCTTTGACACGGCAAGGGCGGTGTTGATCAAACTGCCTAAGCGCTAGTCTTGCCGTCCGTTCCACCGTCTTCTTCCTCTGCTTCCGCTGCTAGTTCAGGGTTTTCTGCGGCAAATTTTGCGGCCGCCTTGGCGGCTGCTTTAGCGCGAGCTGCAGACAGTGTTTCGAGAATATGATCCATAGTGGCACCACGTTCCATTTGCATAATCTCCGCAACCTCGCGCACCATGCGGTCTATGGCCCGCTCATAAAGTTGGCGCTCGGAATAGGATTGTTCCGGCTGTTCGTCCGTACGGTATAAATCCCGCACCACTTCGGTGAGAAGCAAGAGATCACCAGAGTTAATCTTGCCCTCATATTCCTGGGCGCGGCGGCTCCACATTGTTCGTTTGACGCGGGGGCGGCCCTTTAGGGTCGTAAAAGCGTCTTTGAGCACCATGTCATTTGCCAGACCGCGCATGTTGGAGCTTTTGGCCTTTACCGTAGGCACGCGCAAGGTCATCTTGTCTTGCTCAAACAAAACCACATAAACTTCTATTTCGAAATCGGCAACGGTTTCGGTTTTGATTGCAACAACCTGGCCCATACCGTGGGCTGGATAGACGATAAAATCACCTGCTTTGAACTCAAGTTTGACTTTTTTGGGTGCCGCTTTTTTAGCAGCAACCGATTTTTTCTTCGTAGCCATAAATGGATATTCCTTATTACACAAAAAACGCGAGCTATTGGTAACCCGCGCCGTATCTTTTTAAGAGTATAACACAAAATTTGCCCAAAAACTAGCCTGTGGATTGATTATTTTCAACAAAAATGCAGAATATACCACAACCATTCAAAACCTGCCTTACGGGTCGCCTTTGCCTGGGGCGGGATCGAAATATTTTTCAAATTTCCCGGTTTCTTCTTCAAATTCTTCTGCGTCTTTTGGTGGCTCGCCCATAATGGTGATATTGGGCCATATTTCGGCATATTTGGTATTTATCTCGAGCCATTTGCCGTCTTTGTCATCTTCGGTATCAGGCACAATGGCGTCTATGGGGCATTCCGGCTCGCAAACTCCGCAGTCAATACATTCGTCCGGGTGGATGACCAACATATTGGCACCCTCGTAAAAACAATCGACCGGGCAAACCTCTACGCAGTCCATATATTTGCATTTTATGCATTCGTCTTTTACAACATATGTCATTGCCAGCCTTTAGGTGCAGTCTCTATTGACTGCTTAATACTTCAGTTCTCACTTGGCGCGGGTGATTGTTTTTGTCAACCACCGAATCTGCTAAATGTGTCCATGTCGAGAAGGCATTCATTGTAGAGTGTGCGGGCCTGTTTTGCCGGGCCTCGTATTTCGCCCAGGGATAATATTTCGATCTGTACAATTTTATCTGAGGTGGTGAGGGTTAATAAGTCACCTACATAGGTTGCGGTATGGGGTTTTTTCACCCTGAATATTTGGCCATTTCGTTCGATCCGTATCCGGCCTTTCGAAATGTGTTTTGCTGACAGGCTACGGGTTTTAAAAAACCGGGCACGGTATAGCCACACATCCAGTCTGATGCCGTCTCCGCTCAAGGCTTGTCGGCTTCATCTTTGGACTTGTTTTTGGGCTTTGGTTTCTCTTCACTTGAAAACTTCAACGCTGCAAGGGCTTCGAACGGGGACGCGGGCGCACTGTCTTTGGCGCCCTTTTTCTTGGGCGGCGCCCAGCTTGTTTGTATCGGTGCCTTTTGCTTGCCAGGCCGGCGCCTGACTTTGGCTTTGTTGGGGTTAGCCGTTGATTTGGTGGTTGCGGCAAAATCAGCATAGCCGGACATGTCCCGGCGTGTGCGCGGTGTCGGTTTGAATATGGCTTCTTTCTCTCCGGCGTCCCTTCCCGGTCTGGCCGCATTATCAGTTTTAGAGCCGTCGGCATTCTCTATGTTGTGGGACGGTCTGTAACGGGAAGGTTTCTTCTTCTTTTTCCCCACCTTTTTTTTCCACAAGGTTAAATGGGTCTCAAATATTGGTTTGCCATCTTCATCAGCTTGCGGTGTGGCTATGTGGTCTTCAAGCAATATTTTGCGTTGCCGCTGACGTTTCGGGACATAATCGGGATGGCCCTTTTCGGTAACATGCCCGGTAGGTTTTTCAATGACCGGCGGCGTTGAATTGGCTATATTTTCGCCCCTTTCCCTTGCTGCTCGTATGAGAGCCTGGCGTTCAAAATAGGCCTGGACATATGTCTGGTGGGCTTTTTCTTCTTCGGGGGTGAATTTCTGGGTGACTTTGGTGTAACCCATTTTAAGGAGAAAGGCCTCAAAATCTTCAACACCACACCCCATCAAGGAGATCATTTGTTTCTTGATTAAAAAACGCCCATCATCGTTTCGGTCTTTTGCGGCCTTAAAGATGATGTCGGTGACCCTGTTTAAAATATCAAACCGGATAAAGCGCGGGCCTCTGCGGGTATAGCCAGCCATATTCAGCGCGGGCTCTGAAAAATTCGGCAGGGCTGGCAGGGAAGCCATGCCGTTGGGCGGGAAAAACGGAGTGCCTTTACCGCCGCCGTCTTTATCCCAGGCAAAGGCAAACAAAATACTGAGGAGCCGTGCCGGCGCAGGTTTCATCAAATCTTGCATATACGTATAATTATACCCGGAAATACCGCCAAGATTACGAATATAACCACGGGCTTGGGAACTGGTTTTTTTAATCAGCTTATGATGTTTTCGTTGGTCCAGATGCCCGTTGTTTTCATAGAGCATATGGGCCAGTGCGCGTGCGTCTTTAAAGGATGTCGGGCTTTCGGCAAAATCTCGCAAAGCGAACAGACATGCCAGCTTTTGGTCAATTTCAAGGCGGATAAAATCTGCCAAACGACCAAGGGCAGCGCTGCGCAATACCTCATGACCAAGCTCGCCGCCGATCAACTCCACTTTGGGCTTTAATAAATTGTCCCCTGCCATCAATTTGCCGACGGGCTTGCCTGCCCACAAAATTTCGCCGTGGTCTGACAGGCTAATGGCCCCTTGGCCAGATCCGGTCATTTGGGTCAAGCGGCGGTCTATTTCTGGTGCCAGGGCTTTTTGCGTATCTTGGGAAAGGGTCGGAGAAAAATCTGGTGAGGAGGCGGCTTCGGTTTCAGGCCCGTCGGTGGTTGACGCAAGCGTAAATACCAGGCCGTCAAGCTTACCAATGCTGTGACCATCTCTGATCACTTGTCCATCTGCTGTGACGGTAATGTCCATGTCTAGCTGTTCTCCAATGTCTGTAGGCCCTAGCCGTTATTCCCGAATATGTAGCACTGACACGCGGCTTTCAACCATTTGTGTCCGTTTATCCAATCTTTGTCATCCAAAAGTTATTTCTTATGTGGGCAGTGTTTCGCGCAACTCTACTCTGAGAATTGTCGTGCGTGCTTGACGATATTGGGGTTGGACTTTAAATTCATAATTTTAGTCTTTTACCCTAGTCTTGTATCTTGTACCATACCTGTATGGCACTTGAACATTTAATCTTGATGCGGCACGCAAAATCTTCCTGGAACCATGAAGGGTTGACCGACCACCAAAGGCCGCTCAACAAGCGTGGGCGCAAGGCCGCCCGTGCAATTGGCTCCGTATTGCAGGCCCGCAAACTCGTCCCTGACCATATTTGGTCGTCAGACAGTGAGCGCACTCGCGAAACCGTCGCCCACGCGTTTCCTGACATGGATATCACCCCCATCTGGAAAAACGGATTTTACCATGCATCGGCAAACCAGATTTTATATGTGTGCGGCGAACAAGGCGAACCTGCGTCTGGCACATTATTATTGATGGGCCATAATCCGGGTTGGGAAGATTTACTGTTCCATTTTTCGGGAATGTCCAGGCGTATGCCCACAGGGGCTTGCGCTATTTTTAAACGCACGGATGCAAATGCCGACTGGCTGGAGAGCGAAAGTTGGCAATTGGTTGATGTGTTGTACCCACGAGATTTTGAACAATAGAGCATTGTGCATTTAAGTGAGATCACTTTACCTCACTCCATACCGCTCATTCCCGTCTCCGCTCACCCCGGCGTAGGCCGGGGAAGTAGGAATCCAGTTCAAATGATAATGTGCGAGCCTTCACAAGAGACATTCCCGATGGTCGCTCGCTCTTTATTCGCTGGATACCCAGTCGTAGCTGGGTATGAGTGGGTGTAAGGTAATCCCGCCTAAATATACGACGCGATAATACAAACAAAAACGGGCAGGAAAACCTGCCCGTTTTATAAACATAAACTTTACCCGGCTTATAAAGCGCCGAGCTTGTCTTCAGATTTGTCTTCAGATTTGTCTTCAGGCTTTTCTTCCTTGCTGTCAGCGGCAGGGGCCTCTTCAGCAGGAGCCTCCTTAGCTTCTTCCTTGGTAGCTTCCTTGGTAGCTTCCTGGGCAGCTTCTTTCGCTTCGGCAGCAGCAGTTTTTTCAGCTTCAAGAGCTTCGGCTGCGGCGACTTTGGCAGCGGCGGCAGCTTCTTTTGCGGCTTCTTTGGCTTCTATTTCAGCGGCGGCGCGGGCTTCTTCTTTGCCTTTGCGGGCTTCGATAAGCTCCAGAGCTTTGGCGCCGGGCTTGCCTTTAATCGGGTTGTTGCCGTGCTTCCATTCCCACAAACCAGCTGCGCCTAAAAAGCGGGCAACGCGCTCGGTTGGACGTGCGCCTTTGGTCAGCCATTCTTTGACTTTATCGGCGTCAACGATGACCCGGTTTTCGTCGGTTTTTGCCAGCAATGGATTGTAGGAGCCAATGCGTTCGATATAGCGGCCATCACGTGGAGCGCGGGCGTCCGCGATTACGATACGATAGTAAGGTCGTTTTTTTGACCCGTGACGGGCTAGTCTGATTTTAAGTGCCATGGTTAGGTTTCCTTTGTTAAGTTAAATCAAAATCATTTCTTTTAGTTATTTCTTTTTGGAGCCGCCCAGGCCGGGCAAACCACCTCCACCAAGACCAGGCAATCCTTTACCGCCAAGTCCGGGTAATCCTTTAGACATACCATCGCCGCCCATTTTCTTTTGCATATCTTCGAGCATTTTTGGGTCCATATCGGGCATACCTCCTGGGCCACCGCCCATACCTGGCATACCGCCACCCATATTCCCCATCATATTGCGCATACCGCCTTTGCCCATTTTCTTCATCATGTCGGCCATTTGGCGGTGCATTTTCAGGAGCTTGTTGACATCTGCCACCTGCATGCCCGCACCTGCCGCGATACGTTTCTTGCGCGAGGCTTTGATAAGCTTTGGATGGGTGCGTTCCCAAGGCGTCATGGAGAAAATAATCGCTTGCTGGCGGGCCATAATCTTGTTCTCGGCTCCGCCCATCTGGTCCATGGCCTTGCGCATTTTACCCATGCCCGGCATCAATTTCATCAAGCCGCCCATGCCGCCCATTTTGCTAATCTGTCCAAGCTGTTTGGCCAGGTCGTCCAGATCGAACGTGCCCTTCTCCATTTTCTTCTGAAGTTTAGCGGCTTCTTTTTCGTCGATAACTTCGGCGGCTTTTTCCACCAAAGAGACAATATCGCCCTTGCCCAAAATTCGCCCGGCAATGCGCTCTGCGTCAAATATTTCCAACCCGTCAAGCTTCTCGCCTGTACCCAGAAATTTAATCGGCAGACCAGTAACGGCTCGCATGGACAAAGCTGCGCCGCCGCGACCATCGCCGTCAATGCGGGTTAAAATCAATCCGGTCAGGGGCAGGCGGTCATGGAAGCGTTTGGCGGTTTCTACTGCGTCTTGCCCGGTCAACGCATCTGCAATCAGGAGGGTTTCAACGGGGTTGGCCAATTTGGCCACCGCTGCCACCTCGTCCATCAACTCGTCGTCGAGGGTGGTGCGGCCCGCCGTGTCCAAAAACACCACATCATAACCGCCGAGCTTGCCTTCTTTCATAGATCGTTTGGTGATCTGAATGACGTTCTCGCCCTTGACGATTGGCAAGAAACCAACGCCGGCTTGTTCAGCCAATATACCGAGTTGCTCCATAGCCGCAGGGCGGCGGGTGTCGAGGGATGCCAGCAAGATTTTCTTCTTGGCTTTGGTGCGCAGGAAAAGTCCGAGCTTGCCAGACGTGGTGGTTTTACCAGAGCCTTGCAGACCCGCCATCAGGATAAAGGCGGGTGGGCGGACGCTTAAATTCAGATGCGACGAGGCGGGCGGCTCTTCACCTTCTACCGTCTTGCCGCCGAGCATTTCTACAAGCCCGTCGTGGACGATTTTGATGATTTGCTCACCGGGCTTGACCGAGCGGATAACTTTTTCGCCGACCGCTTCGTCTTTGATGCTGGCAATGAAATCCTTGACCACCGGTAGGGCCACATCGGCCTCAAGTAGCGCTATGCGAATTTCGCGCATAGCGGTGCTGACGTCCTTGTCGCTAAGGGCGCCGCGTCCGGTCAGTGTATCAAATACGCCGCCAAGGCGGTCGCTTAATGCTTCAAACATAAACTACTTCGTCTCAATTATTCAGTGTCCCATGCACAAATATCCCCGGTGAACATATAATGTCGACCGGAGGACCCTGCTCATATCATCCGTTTAAACGGGATCGCATAAGGCAGAGCGCAAATTAAGTTGCGCGTAGGATTGCGCGGCTTATAGGGCTATGGTTTTTGGGTGTCAATGGGATTTTGTTGCATTCGCTCGCACTCTCCTTCCCCTATTTTTCATGGGGGAAGTGCCGGAGCTCTTGCGTAGGCGATGGGGGCAGACGCTCTTGCGTCTCAACGATGGTATGATATTTACGAATGTTCAATAGCGCACAAGAGTGCGCACCCCCATCGAGCGCCAAGAGGCGCCCACTTCCCCCGTGAAGAACGGAGGAAGGAGAGGTATGGTTTCCCAGTTTACTATGCAACTTAGTGATTTGCATACCGGACACCAATTTCTTGATGTGACGCATATAGTTTGATAAGTGTCTGGTATGAAGATTGAAATCGAACATCCCGGCATTATGCTGAAAGAGGATTTTCTTGATGATTTGGGTGTCAAACCCGGAAGCTTCGCCTGTGCCATTGGTGTGGACAGAGCCGCTATCAAAAAAATCATCGACGGCAAACGCGCCATCACGGCCGACATGGCACTTCGCTTCGGCCTGTTTTTCAATATGAGTGCCGGGTTCTGGCTCAACTTGCAAAAAGACTATGAACTGCGGATAGCAAAGCGCGATAAACTGGCGGAACTAGAGCTGGTTGTTGAGCGGTTTGGGTAACCCCCTAATGCTTAAAGTGCCGCATCCCGGTAAACATCATTGCTAGCCCCGCTTCGTCGGCGGCTTTGATGACGTCTTTGTCGCGGATTGAGCCACCGGGTTGGATTACGGCTGTTGCGCCAGCTTTGGCGGCGTGCATAAGACCGTCTGCGAAGGGGAAGAATGCGTCCGAAGCGCAGACGCAGTTTTTGGTGCGCGGCTCGGCCCAACCTGCGGATTTTTGTGCATCGATCGCTTTGCGGGCCGCGGTACGGGCGCTATCAATGCGGCTCATTTGCCCGGCGCCAATGCCTGCCGTCGCGCCGTCTTTGACATAGATAATGGCGTTTGATTTTACATGTTTGGCCACGCGCCAGGCGAACAACATATCGGACATTTCGCGCTTGGTTGGTTGGCGTTTGGTGACGATTTTGAGGTCGCTCTCGGCCACATGGCCATTGTCGCGGTCTTGGAGCAACAGCCCGCCCGCGACATTGCGCATGCTTTGTCCTGGCTCCAGCGGGTCGGGCAGGCCGCCCGTGATCAGCACGCGAATGTTTTTCTTGTCGCCTAAAATGTTCAGGGCTTCCGTATCCATATCCGTACAGATAACCACCTCGGTAAAGACTTTGGTGATGGCGCGGGCCGTGTCGGCGTCGAGCATGCCGTTAATGGCAACAATGCCGCCAAAGGCCGAGACCGGGTCGCAGGCGAGGGCGGCTTTGTAGGCCCCCACCAATGTGTCCGCTTGTGCAACCCCGCACGGATTGGCGTGTTTGATAATGGCGACGGCTGGTCTGTCCCGGTCGAGTTCCGCTACCAGTTCAAAGGCTGCGTCGGTGTCGTTGATATTGTTGTAGGACAGCTCCTTGCCCTGAAGTTGTCTGGCGCTGGCCACGCCGGGGCGTGCTTTGCCCGATGTGTAAAAGGCTGCAGACTGGTGCGGGTTTTCGCCGTAGCGCAAGGTTTGGCGTAACGTGCCGCCTTGGGCTATATAGTCCGGGGCCTTGATGTCGAGTGTCTGGGCGAACCAATTGGATATGGCCGCGTCATATTGGGCGGTACGCCCGTAAGCTTTGGCAGCCAGTTTCTTTCGAAACTTAGCGCAGGTAGCGCCGTCGTGTTGTTCCATATCGCCCAGAAGTTTATCAACGCTGTCTGCGTCCACACAGACCACCACATGCTTATGGTTTTTTGCTGCCGCCCGGATCATAGCCGGGCCACCAATGTCGATATTTTCAACGCATGTGCCGTAATCAGCGCCTGCGGCCACGGTTTCTTCAAACGGATATAGATTGACAACCAGCAGATCAATTTTCGGGATATCATGTTCGTCCAGTGACGCCATATGATGGCCTATATCCCGGTCGGCCAATAGCCCGCCATGGATTTTCGGGTGCAGGGTTTTGACCCGCCCATCCATCATTTCGGGAAAACCGGTTATGCTGGCTACTTCGGTCACTTCAAGCCCGGCGTCTTTTAGTGCCTTGTATGTACCGCCCGTTGACAAGAGACGCACACCCCATTTGCTGAGGGCTTTGGCTTGGTCGATGAGGCGGGATTTGTTAGAGACGGATATTAGGGCGGTTTGAATTTTGGTTGGATGGCTTGTCATGGTTATAACTTTTTCTGGGATATACTTTTTTGGGAATCACTATATGTATGAAAAGCTCCGGCTAGCATATCTGCTAATCTTTAGAAAGCCCGCCGTTAGGTTCAAATTCAGGTATTAAGGCCATCAAGGCTTTTTTGATGCCGCGCCGGTCGCGTTTTTGGGCGCTGGCAAGCAAGGCTTCAACCTGTTTCTCCAGTTTTTTGGGATCTGCAATCTGGTCAACAAATCTGTCAATGCCTTTGACATAGGTCGAGACAAGTAATTCGTCTTCACCGGTTAAAATTTCTTCCAGCTTCTCTCCGGGGCGTAGCCCTGTATATTTAATTTCTATATCTTCACCGGGCACAAGTCCGCGCAGACGTATGAGCTGTTTGGCCAGATGGGTGATGTTGACGGGTTCGCCCATATCCAGAACATAAATGGCCGAAACCTCTTTGCGTTGTCCACCGTTCAGGGCGGCGGCTTGTAATACCAAAGCTGCGGCTTCTTCCTTGGTCATGAAATAGCGAGTGACGTTTTTATCGGTCACGGTCACAGGGCCGCCTTCTTCAATCTGCTTTTCAAACAAGGGTATGACCGAGCCGTTCGAAGCTAGCACATTACCAAAGCGAACGGCCGAAGAAGATATGTCTGCATCATTCAGTGTGCTGGCTAAAACCATCATTTCGGCAATGCGTTTGCTGGCCCCCATAATGTTATTGGGGTTAACGGCCTTGTCGGTGGAGATAAGCGTAAAACTTTCGGCGCCGTGCTTAACGGCCAGATCAATGATCACCTTGGTGCCGCCCACATTGGTCAATACGGTCGCAATTGGATTGGCCTCCATCAAGGGGACATGTTTCAAGGCGGCGGCGTGCAGAATAATATCAGGCTTTTCGTCAGCAAAGATTTCTTCCATATGAGCTTGGTCACGCACATCACCCAAATAGGTACGAAACGACACATCGCCGGAAAATTTGAGGACGTGGTCAATTTGGTATAAATTCATTTCAGATGCATCAACCAAGACCAGGTTTTTTGGATTATGGCTTGCGACTTGGCGCACCAGTTCCGACCCAATAGTGCCGCCCGCCCCTGTGATGAGAACGGATTTGTTTTTTATCAAACGCTCAACTGGCAACATATCAAGGGTTTTGGCTTGTCGGCCAATTAAGTCTGCCGCCTCGAATGGGCTAAGACCATCTTCCCGACTACCACCCAACCGCTCCAATCTGGTACCCAGTGCGGATGCCAGCTTCACGAGTTTGGCTGCGCGTTTACGGTCTGTGTGTTTATCCACTAAAATCAAAACGGGCTTAGCGCCGTGTAACCGCTCAATATTTGCGACGACGCCCGGAATATCGGATAGATTGCCAATGACGGGTATGCCTCTGATTGAGCGGCCTTTGTGGCTACCCTCTATTTCAATAAGACCGCGAATGTTGTGCTGGTTTTTTCGCCTCTTTTGAATTTCGTCGCGCATATAATTGTGCAAAGTTCGGGAGCGCCCAATGAGAATAGCAGGTGAGTTGTTTTGCTGTCCTTGTCGGAACAGGGCTTTGATATCACCATTATGGTAAAACATGACCAGGGCGCGAATTGCAACCAACATGAAAAAGAAAAACACGGCGGTAATAAACGGGACAGAGCGCGGTAAATGCTCGGCGCGATCAAAGAATAAAAACAAGACCATCGGTGTAATGACACTGGCCCAGATGACGCCGCGCATAAGTGTACGCACATCATCAAAAGACATAAACCGCCAGACGGCCCGGTTTGCCCGGCTAACTGTCCAAACCGTAAGTACAGACAGGCCAAAAACAATTGTCGTGCGGATGTCTATGTATTCCGGGGCCAGTTTGCCATCATACAAAAAACGCAAGCGCATGACCCCGTACATACAGGCAGCGCCCAGCAGGGCATCGAATATTGTCACGAATGTGTTGGTGGCCCAAGGCGGCGGTCGCTTATTCATGATGGTTTCGCCCTGTTTGGAGCGACAATACTGTCCATGCGTTTAAGCGTCCAGCGTATTCTATTGGATTTGGTTTGCCCGTCGCTGTCGCCATAAGCTTGTCCGTAAATCACCAATTGCTCAGTGGGGCGTGGCCGGTTTCCATTTGCCAGATACACTGATTTTTCCAACTTAAGCGGCCCACCATCGGCTCTAAACCGCCAGCTATTACCGCCTTTACCGCCTTTAGAATCTGGCAAAATCAGCAATGCACTGTGCCCGTTCTGTGCCAATGTCACTTTTACATTTGGATGTAAATGAAACCGCAGAGCAAATGGTATCAGGTCTCGCCGCACCGGTACACCGCCGAGGGGCACAAATAATTGATCTTCCCCGCGTATATCTGTTCCCGTTAAATCCATGTAGAGCCGCCTGCAATGACGCAAGCCATAAGATTTTAAATACCCATTATGGCTGGCCTCCAGCCATGTACCGGTTTCTTGTTCATTGCGCGTACAATGCACGCCGCTAGCATCTTGCAATACTGCCGCACCCAGCAGGTTAGCTCTAAACCCGGAGGGCAGGAGTTTACCTGTATCATGGTTGTCCAAGACCAACGTAGAATGGGCCGCAGTGGAACGCATGGATTGTCGCCAATGCTGGGGTTGATCTGCATTCCAGCCGCAGTTAACAATCATAGGGCCGTCGGGAGTAGACATTTCAAAGGCTAGTGGTGCTAAATGTGCCTCCAAATCAAACGGCCTGGGGGGAGCATCCCCCACGTCAATCATGACAATAGTCCCGTTGCGGTCTAGCCGTTGAAATTTGGTATGGGGTGCGTACTTAAAAATTTTGGCATCTAAATTAGCATACCCTAACAATGTTTTGGTTTTACCGTGGTCACCCGTTCCGCCCCCGTTAAAGCTAAAGCTTCTGCTGTCCTGCGCTGTGAAAAATGTGAACATAGGTGTTATACGGTCAATGGCTCTGCGAATTTCTTTTGATCCCGAAACACCTCGCGCTTCCAGCGCATATTCCGTGCGGATCAATATTTTCAACGCCCGGCGTGTTTGCTCCGGGGACCGGCTAATATGTCCCCCGTCAGCTAGAATTTGCTTTTCAATTTCATCGTCCAACACATCAAGCCCGTGGTCCAATAAAGCTTTCTGGTTTCCATCAAGACAAGCGCCGCCAACAACTAAACACGCGGCGGCTTTTAAGCGGCTTAACCCTGCGGGGGTGCGACCATAGGTTTTGCGCAACCGTTTGAGTTGGCGAACCAGAGATGTACGTCTGTTAAGTGTAAGATGTGGATCCTTGTCGTCAAGCAGAGCCTGCCAATTGTTTAGCCAGGCAAAAATACGGTCTGTTAGAATATCGTCTCGCCAAGCATAGGGGTTCCATTTGCCGTATGTGGCAATCCATTGGTCAACCAAATGCCGGGCTTTCTCACTTGCACGTACACAAAGCTTAGGGTTTTTCCTTGCTAAAGTTTTGGAAAGGGCGACCGCCGTCAAATCATCCAGCCAATTAAAACCGTGCAGTCTTTCAGCATAAATTTGTGAGGGTGCAGGAATTGACCACGGGTTGCCTTGGGTGCCAACGTCGAGACTTTGAGCCCCAAAGACGAAACGACCATCAAGGAGCCGCAGGCCTTGGTCAACATCTCCCAAATTCAATGGTTCAGGAAGACAGGCAAATTTCGGTGTTTGGACACTATTTAAACTTATGGTGCGGGCCGGTGTGCCCAAGTCAACCGAAAGACGCCGCCAGGATTTCAGCAGGCCTGCAAGGGCAATGTCTCCTGTTCCAATTCGCCTTGCCATGTTTCCCTCTTGGTTCGTTGCCCGTCCATATCAGCCCCTAAACCCCCGCGCAAGCGCCATAACGATAGAGTGCAAGCGTTATAACGATAGAGTGCAAGCGTTATAACCACCGAGCGCAGCGTCATAACCATAGAGCGCAAGCTCCCTTGTTGCAGGGCCGCACGTTTCATACACAAAACCCGCCCCACAGCGTAGGACGGGTTTTGTTTTATCAATAGAGCAGAGCGACTATTTGCGGATTGGTCTGTAAACAGGCTTCTGGTGATGATCTACTGGTCGGTAGCCAGTATTAGTGTGCGGCGTTGTTGGATAGATGGTCACGCTTGGCGTTGTTGATGTCATCAAGCAAGTGCCGTCATTAGCGCGTGTTGTTCCCGTTGGGCAATGTACCGTACTACTTGTCGTCGTTGAATGGGTAACACCAGTGTAAGTCGAACCGCCACCCGTCATCATACATGTACCATCACCAGCCGACGTCGTGCCAGTTGGACAGTTAATAGGGCCGGCATGTATCGGAGCTGGTGGTATATATGGTTGAACGGGCTGGGTGTAAACTGGTGCCGATGTACCGCAACCTATATTGGTTACTCGTGAGCAATCCGTATAAATTACACCAGGGCTTACGGCCTGTCCGCCAATGACGGCGCCTGTATAGGGTGTGACAGGAGGTGCCACCACTGCACCGCAGGATGCGCCGGCACTGCAACTGTTGCCACCGCTTTCATAATCATAAACATTGCCGTAGCGACTTCCTGCCGATCCACTGGACGCACAGGCACCCAATGTTAACGCTACCACACCTACGCCAACTATCATGCTGGACTTAATAATATTTCTGCCGCTCATCAGAGACTCCCGTTTTAATACAGTCACATCGACTTATGTAATGTTGAATGCAATATCTAAGCCAAAACTATTAAGAATTAGTCTAAACATGTACATATTTGAGCCAATATCGACCAACTTAGCTTAATGGCGCGTGAATGCTGCGATAAAAAAACCGTCCATACCACCCTTTTCGCGTAAAAAGTGTGGCAATACCCGCATTGCACCAGTTTTGGTTACTGCTTCTGGCACCCCAAGTATATTTGTGCCTAATAGTGAATTAAGGCGAAAATCTGTCCGTTTTTGTTGAAACTTGTCAATTTGATCTTCGCCTTCTTGGGGTTGTAGCGAGCAGGTACAGTATATGAGCGTGCCGCCTGGCCGCACATGACGGGCGGCGGCGGTGAGCATTTTTTCTTGTAAGCGGGCCAGGCTCTCGACATTTTGCGGGGTTTTTGTGTGCAAAACATCTGGCCTGCGCCGGAAAGTCCCTGTTGCCGTGCAGGGTGCATCCAGCACAACGCAATCGAAACTTTTATCGTCCGCTTCGCGCCACTTAAGTGCATCACCAACGACAATTTCGGCGCTTAGGCTAGTGCGGTTCAAATTCTCCCGTACCCGCTCCAGCCGCTCAGGGTTTTTGTCCAGGGCAGTTACGTGTGCGCCTGCTGCGGCTAATTGCAATGTTTTGCCGCCAGGGGCTGCACACATATCCAAGACCCGCTTGCCTTTGATGTCGCCAACCAGGTCGATCAATACGCGCACGGGCAGGGCGGCGGAAATGTCTTGTACCCACCAATTTCCGTCTTCATATCCCGGCAAAGCTTGTATATTCCCGGCCTTGTCCAACCGCACCGTACCGCCAGGAAGAATTTCTCCGTCTGGCAAAACTTTTTCGCCAGGCAAAACTTCCCCGCCCGGCCCTGTAATTCCGGGCTTGGTGGTTAAATCAAGGGGCGGCTCTTGGGCCAGCATATCTGCTATGGCTTGCAAGGCCGCGTCTCCATAAGCATCTTGCCATGATGTGCGCAGCCAGGCGGGTATATTGTCCAATGTTTGTGTTTGAGCCAGCAATTCTGCCCCTTGTTCCCCAACCCGGCGCAACACCGCATTGGCCATGCCGGCCATGTGTGCAGTTTTTTTGGAACGGCGCAAAAGTGCGACACTGCCGTTTACGGCGGCGTAGGGTGGGGTCTGTAAAAACAAAATCTGCGCGGCCCCGCAGCGAAGTACAGCCAGAGCCAGATCGGGCGGCGTTTTCTTGAGAAAAGGGGCCAGAATTTTGTCGATTTGGCCCATTCTGCGAAACACGGTAGCAGTGATGAGGCGGGCAAAGGCCCTGTCACGTCTCTCAAGTTGGGCAAAGAGCGCCTGAGTAGATATTGCCATATCCAGAGGTGTGCCATTGGTCAACACATCCCTGACCGCATGGGCCGCTACATAGCGTGCCCCGTGCTGGGGCGTGTTGCGGGTATTTTTTTCACGTGTGGTTTTGTTGTTCATGGATTTCTATTCGCAGAGTTTATAGCTTATGTTTGGTGCGCGTTACCATGTTGCCAGTATAAACAATAGCTATTTTATGAGCCTAGGGCCTGAAAACAGGGATGTCTCCACTACCCACATTACTCCGTGCACACCCGCAATAAATTTCGCAGATTGGGTGGGCGGTATAGGCTCGCGAATTATTGTACGGGCAGTGTTGCTGAAAACGTTACCGTCTCCCCATTGATTTCGGCTTTGATACTGCCGCCCGTTTCGCGGACGATCAGCCCTGTGTAAAAAGGCTGTATGCTGCGACCGTCAAACCCGTCCTCAGGTGCTTTCCCGGCCAGTGTTATGGTGACGACATCCTCCAGGCGGGCTTTGGGGCCGGTGCATTTAAGAGATATATTGGCCACCTCAGACGTCTGCGTAGCCTCTACCACAACCGTACCGCCAATAGGTATGGTGGCGACGGCCAACATGACTAAATTCAACACGGTGCGGGCGGCTGGTTTATCCAGACCGTCCACCGCCACTTGCCAATCCAGCACGATTTTTCCGTCAGGATACACGCCCCGGCTAAGGCTTTCCAGCTCTGCACTGGCAATGACGGCAGGGGCAGACCCCCCTGCGCCAAAGGCTATGCGCAAAAACTTCAATTTGGCTGAAGCTTGCTCCGTTCCAATCTTGATCAAATCAAGAGCATCGTCGTGCATGTCAGCACTGTCTTCATCGGTCAGCAAATACAGCCCGTTTTCCAACGCCCCGACTGGCCCGACCAAATCATGGCAGACACGGGCGCACAACAGTGCAGCCAAATTTGAAGCGGTGAGTTTGATATTGGCATCGGACATAAGCGGGTTTCACAATGTTTCGTTTAAGCGAGATTCGTTCAAGCGAACCATAACCACAAATTCCCCAGAGAAAAGAAAATTCCGCATTATCAATATGTTCCTCTTATATCTGTTGTGGCCACCCAAAAAAGCGAATTGGCTCTTTTAAATCTTGCACAGGGGGGTATAACGACTAGCAAATCAGTTGGAGGGTATTATGGTTGAGCTGGCACTGCCGAAAAATTCCAAGATCGGCAAGGGTAAGGCTTGGACTAGTTCCGGGGCTAGTTCTGTTACGGTGGGTAACGGGAACACCATGACCTTTAAAATTTACCGCTATAGCCCGGACGGTGGGGAAAACCCAAGCTGGGATAGTTACACACTCGACCTGGACGAGACCGGGCCTATGGTGCTGGACGCGCTGATCAAGATCAAAAATGAAATCGACCCGACATTGTCATTTCGCCGCTCATGCCGCGAGGGTGTGTGCGGGTCTTGTGCCATGAATATTGGCGGGCGCAACACTTTGGCTTGCACGAAAGGTATTGACGAGTTTAAGGGCGGCAGCATCACGATTGCGCCCTTACCGCATTTGCCTGTGGTGCGTGATTTGGTGCCGGATTTGTCCAATTTTTATGCCCAATACGCTTCGATTGAGCCTTGGCTACAAACCTCCACCCCGACACCGGAAAAAGAATGGCGTCAAAGCGAGCCTGACCGCGACAAGTTGGACGGGCTTTACGAATGTATATTATGTGCGTCTTGCTCCACGTCTTGCCCAAGTTATTGGTGGAACGATAATAAATATCTCGGCCCAGCGGTCTTGCTACAGGCTTACCGCTGGCTCATTGATAGCCGCGACGATGCAACGGGTGAACGCCTGGACGAACTTGAAGATCCGTTTCGCCTCTATCGTTGCCACACCATTATGAACTGCACCAATGTCTGCCCCAAAGGCCTAAACCCGGCAAAGGCAATCGCAGAGGTCAAAAAGATGCTGGTAGCCAGAACATTGTAAAAGGGTGCTATACCAAGAACGCTTTAAAGCCTCTCGACAATATTCCTTACATTTGCCGTAGCGGCTTTGCTCCCTTTGGGTAAGTGGGCCGGGTCTATGGGTTTACCGAAAATGATAACTGGCTTGCCGCCGCGTTTGTTCAAAAGCTCTCTAAACAGGGTGATGTCGCGTAGTTCGTTATTGAGGACAGACAAGAGATAATACAAAGCCGAGTTTCTGGATTTTATCCGCACCGGGATTATGGGAATGCCGTTTTTGCGTGCGACACTGACGGCGGTCGGGTTCCAGACTTTGTCTGCGGGGCCGCGCCAGGTCATTTTCGCCAAAACCCCGGACGGAAAAATCACCACGGCTTTGTTGTCGGACAGGGTTTGTTTAAGGGCTTTTAAGGTCGTGCGGGCTTTGGCAGGTGTGCGCTTGTCCGCCACCCATTCCACCGGAATGATAATATCTGCGCCATTTGGCACCACGCGCAGGGCATCGGCATTGGCCATATAAGTATGATCAGGCCGTACGGTTTTGAGCGCATCATACATGAAAACTCCGTCGGCCAACCCGGTCGGGTGATTGCTAATCAGCATAAGTGGCCCGGCTTTGGGGACGTTTTCAAGCCCGGTGATTTGGGGCTGCAATTTCAGCAAACCGCTAACATGACCGAAAGCATCCCAGCCGTTTAAATTTGCTACGGCGTCTGCCATTGTCACGGCCTTTTTATAGCCGAGGGTTTTATATATCAAAGGCCGCACCGCACGCCAAGCACGCGGTCGGGACATCAATTTTTGCGCCCGTTCTGCGATTAACTGCTCGATGATATGCATCAACACCCTGCCCACTGTCGTCGTTTGGTGGCAGTGTGTGTATTCCTGGCAATGCTGTAAAGCTTATTTTCTAAACGCCCAAAACTTTAGCATCAAATACTGAGCGATGGGGGTAAGGGCAATGGCGATAAAGACATTGAGGGCGAACGGGATTTCATAAGCCATGATCAAGGCTTGAAACAGGCCGACATTGATAGCTATGCCGATCAACCAAACCAACGCAAAGCGGGGCAGGGCGCGGGCGTGACCACCCAGGTGACCTTCTGTGCTTTTAAATGTGAAGTAATATGAGCCAAAATACGAAACCGCTGCACCGCTAACAAACCCTGCGAAGTTACTGGGTGTCGGGGCAAATGTGGCCATATGAAAAGCGGCCATAGCCACAAGCACATGGGTGGTTGCTGCAATCATACCGACGACGCCGTAACGCAAAACTTGCACAATATTGTATTTTTCAAACATCTGTACGAACTTGATCACATATGGTTTTTGTAAAATCATAGTGGATGTCTAGCCTATAGAGATTGAAAAAAACTGAACAGGCGCTCATGAATTCGCCGTACGCAATCTATGAGCCTGCGCAAGATAGTCATCAGAGCGCATTTCCGATAGCCTGGACGTCGTGCGTTCAAATTCAAATGCGCCGTCCCCAAGCTGGTATAATTGCTCTGGCGGGGCGGCGGCACTTAACACCAATTTGGTTTTTTGCTCATAAAGCGCGTCGATCAAGGTGACAAAACGCTTGGCCACATTGCGCTGGTCTTCTGCCATGATGGGGACGTTTTCCAATATCAATGTGGTAAACCGCCGGGCAATCTCCAGATAATCTGCGGCCCCAAGCGGGCGATCACAAAGCTCGGCAAATGAAGCACGGGCGGTATCACCAGCGGCCAGAAGTTCGGTACTGCGCCCCTGGACGTTCAAAGTTTCTATTGCGGGTTTTGCGGGGCGGATCAATCTTTGCCAGACGACTTCTATCTGCGTATCTGTATCCGGGCCAAGCGGACTATAATACATGGCGGCTTTGCCCAATTTGCGCAGGCGGTGGTCTTCATCCCCGCCCAGTTCAATCACGTCTAGCCGGGATTTTAGCATTTCTATAAACGGCACAAACAATTGCCGGTTCAGCCCGTGTTTATACAGGTCGTCCGGGGTTCGGTTGGATGTGGCTACCACCACTACACCGCGCTCGAACAGGGCCGTGAACAGGCGCGACAATATCATGGCGTCGGTGATGTCGGTGACATGAAACTCGTCAAAGCACAATAATGTGGCCCGAGCAGCGATAGCTTTGGCAGTTGGTGCGATCGGGTCGTCGCCTGCCCCGCGTACATATTCAGGCATGGCCCGGCGTTGTTTGGCGGATAATTTGCGCCACGCACCAATACGTTTGTGAACGTCTTGCATGAAAGCGTGAAAATGCACCCGTGATTTCGGCGTGGTTTTGGCTTGTGCGAAAAACATATCCATCAGCATGGATTTGCCGCGCCCGACCCCGCCCCAAATGTACAAGCCTTTGGGCGCAGGTGCCGCCCGACCCAGTAATGAACGTTTTGGGGTGTATCCGTCCAACCTTTGTAGCAGATCATCCAGCTTGTTTGCGGTCGTGTTTTGCCTTGTATCCACGCGCAACAGGCCCGCATCGATATTGGCTTGCAATTCAGCAACAACGCCCATTTTACGGTGCAACCGAAATGATTGAGGCCGAGAGCGTAAAGCTGGCGAGGGCCAAGAGTGCAAATGCCGCCAAGCTCAGCACAATAAACAGGGAACGGTTGCGAAATTTATTCATTTTCAGACCATTTGAAACCAAAGCTAGATAAATTCTTGTACGCCATTCAAGTTGTCATACCAGCTTTTATTTAGCTCTCGTTCATGTTAGGCTTACTAAATGTTAATGTGCGCCAATGATTCGCATATATGGGATTCGCATATTATTGATCATATATTACTGATCACTGGCAAGCTGGGGGGCTTCATGGGAGGCCCAGAACAAAATTTTGGAAATTTCACCTGAAGGAGAATTTAACATGGATATGCAGAATATAGAAAGTATGATGGGCTTTTTGCCCGGCTGGGCTATCGGGCCTATTATTGCGACAGTGATTATTGTCGTTGGTTATTTCATCTCAAAGGTTGCTGGCATGCTCGTATCCAGCGCCATTAACAAAACGGGTCTTGGCCGCAAAGCAAAGACCACGGGCGGCAATATTGGTAAATCATTGTCCAAAGCCGTGTTTTGGGTGTTGTGGTTAGTGTTTATTTTGTCTGCTCTTAGCAGATTTGATGCATTATCTGGTGACGGAAAACCGCTAGCAATGCTAAACGGCATGCTGGAGAGAATATTTGATTATTTACCTCAACTGGGCGCCGCTCTTCTCGTCGGTATCATTGGCTACATAGTTTCCAATGTTGTTAGAATAACCACAACAAGTACGCTAGAGGCGTTGCAGGTTGATAGCGTTGTAAATAAATTCAGTATGCGTAGCGAAGACAATGCTTCTTCCAATACAATTGCAAAAGCCATTGGCTCATTGATCTTTGGTATCCTTATTCTTTTATTTGCAACCGAAGTGTTTGATAAACTTGGTCTCACCGATATACGCGATATTTTAAAGAGCATATCTACCTATATTTACTCAGGTGTTGGCGTTGCCGCTATCTTAGCCGTATCAATTTATATTGGACGTTTTGTCGCAAAATTGGCAGAGGATATTTTGCCAAGTCTTGGCTTTGACAATGCACTAAGGTCAATCAGTGGGCTTGACGGAGTAGTTAGCACCACAAAAACAGCACCATCAAAAATTGTTGGAATTATTGCATTTGTAAGTATTACTCTAATGGGCCTCGTTGCCGCATTTAAACTACTTGGCATTCAAGAATTAACCGACATTTTCAAAACGGTTCTTGAGTTTGGCTGGCAAATCACTGTTGGTGCTATTATTATAGGTGTTGGTTTTTTTGTTGCCAATTTTGTTTCTCGTCTTGCCTCAGAAGCATTTGGCGACATGGTCGGGAAAATCATCAAGTATGTGACGCTTTTGATCGTGACCTTTATGGGTCTTAGCCAGATGGGTATTGGTGACGAGATCGTCAACACGGCCTTTAAATCCTTCGTCTGGGCTGCTGCCTTTGCGGCTGGCGTTGGTGGTGCTATCGCATTTGGTTTGGGCGGTCGCGAATGGGCCAAAGGCAAGCTGGGCACATGGTTCCCAAACAAGCCTAAAGCCAAGGCCAAGCCCCGCGCTAAAAAATAACTATTCTTTCTTCCTCCGTTTTGTACGGGGGAAGTACCCCGCAGGGGGGATGGGGGCAGTAGTTCCATTCTGGTGCAATACGAGAGATTTCCCCCCATCGAGCGCCAAGAGGCGCCCACTTCCCCCGTAAAAAACGGGGGAAGGAGAGAGAAAGGTCGCCCTTGAGAGAACAAGGGCGGCCTTTTTTATTGGTTTATTTGCCGCATTTGCATCAACAATTCTTGCGCTTTGGATTTTACGGGCGTAAACAACTGCCAAGTTAAATTCACATTTACGGAGAACATTATGGCACGGGCGAAAATCGCACTTATTGGCGCAGGCATGATCGGCGGAACTTTGGCACATGTGGCGGCCCGCGAAGATTTGGGCGATATCGTATTGTTCGACATATTCAAAGGCCCGGCTCAAGGTAAAGCCCTTGACCTCAATCAGGCGAGCGCCGTGTTTTCCAATGACAGCAATTTCAAAGGCACGGACGATTACGCCGATATTGCCGGCGCAGATGTAGTGATCATCACCGCAGGTTTCCCGCGCAAGCCCGGCATGAGCCGCGATGATTTGGTCTCTAAAAACCTGGGCGTGATCAAACAAGTTGCGGCGGGCATTAAAGAGCACGCCCCCAAAGCTTTCGTAATCTGTATCACCAACCCGCTGGACGCCATGGTTTGGGCTTTGCAGAAATTTTCCGGTATCAATCCGCGCAAAGTCGTTGGCATGGCCGGTGTATTGGACAGCTCGCGGTTTCGCTATTTCCTGGCCGAAGAATTCAATGTCTCTATCGAAGATGTCACCGCGTTCGTTCTGGGTGGCCACGGCGATACCATGGTGCCGCTGATCCGGTATAGCACGGTCGCAGGCATCCCGCTCCCCGACATGATCAAAATGAAATGGACAACCCAGGAACGCATTGACGCCATTGTTGACCGGACCCGCAAAGGCGGCGGCGAAATAGTTGGACTTCTCGGCAATGGCTCCGCCTATTACGCCCCCGCCGAAAGTGCTATTGAAATGGCCAAATCATATCTGAAAGACAAGCGCCGCATCTTGCCCTGCGCCGTAAAACTGGCTGGACAAATTGCCGGGGTTCGTGGTCTATATGTCGGCGCACCCGCAGTGATCGGGCGTCGCGGCGTAGAGAAAGTCCTCAATATCCGCCTCAACAAAGCCGAACGCGCCATGTTCCTGCACTCCGTAGACGCCGTAAAAGGCCTAATGGCCGACTGCACCAAGATGGATCCTGACCTGGCGGATTAGTGCTGGGAACTAACAGTTTGTTTGGTAGGGTGGATTAGCCTCTTGGCGTAATCCACCATTGGCACACACCGCACGGTGGATTACGCGCAAGAAGCGCTAATTGTGTAGCCTCAATAGGTTGTCCTCATTCAGCCTACTTCTTTCGACCGGAGTTTTACCTTTTATTCCTGCGTGTGGTCTATGCCAATTGTACATGTGTGTCCATGGGAATAATACTTTGGCTCTTTGCTCGAAGTTTTCGTAGCTTCGAGCATAGGCCCATTCTGTGATCATGGTCTTGATGAAGCGTTCTGCCTTGCCGTTGGTTCTGGGCGTGTATGGTTTGGTGAAGATATGTTTTATACCAAGTTCCCGACACACCTTAGCAAATGTTTTGGCTCTGTAACAACTCCCGTTATCGGTCATCAACCGCCTTATTTTTATGCCAAGTTTGGCATACCAGGCAACAGCATCTTTCAGGAACTGGATGGCGCTGACAGCTTTCTCGTTGGGAAACAAGGCGGTAAAGGCCAGGCGGGAATGGTCATCAACACAGACGTGCAGGTATTCGTAACCTATGCCCTTAATGCGCCCCTCGCTTCGTATTTTGTCGGTTACACGGTGTCCTGGGCGGGTAAAACGGGCGAATTTCTTGATATCGATGTGGATCATGTCGCCGGGATTGGGAAGCTCATAGCGGTTTTCAGGCCTCTTTGGTTCCAGGTCTTTCATGCGCGATAGTTTAGCCCGTCTCAACACGCGGCTGACGGTGGCGGGAGAGATTTGGACTATCTTGGCGATATGTGCACCACTCAGACGCTCACGACGTAATTTGATAATCTGTTCGACTTTGTCGGCGCATGTGGGATTATATAATTTGTGCGGTCATGATGAGCGATCTTGAAGACCGCCAAGTCCGGCGCACTGGTAACGGGCCAACCATTTTCTAGCCGTACGCGGGCAGACACCTGCCTTGCGGGCCGCTGCGGCAGGTGTCTGCCCGCGCAGCATGTCCTCAATCATTCTCTCTCGACCAATTGGTGTAAGTCTGGCATTCTTGTGCATGTTCATTCGGTGGCTCCTCGTAGAACTGAAACTTGGTAATTCCAGTCTCTACGATTAACACCGAATGGACAACCTATTGAAAGAACACACCTAATCCACCCTACAGGGCTACAAGTTGTTCAACATATCAATTTGAGAGATACGCACTACTAGCTGCCCTCTCAATCGGGACGGGCGGGAGCACCCGCATTGTTTTCGAAAAAATCATTTGACCCGCGTTGATTTATCGGCAAGCTATATATTAGCTAATGCTGATATAAGGTCAATGCTATGAGGGGACGAACATAATGGGCTTTAATCCGTTTGAAACGGTTAAGGAGGAGGTAGACCTTTCGCCGCAAATCAGCGATGAGGTCAAAACCTCTACCTGTTATATGTGTGCCTGTCGGTGCGGTATTAAAGTCCATATGAAGGACGGGAAAATCCGCTATATTGAGGGTAATCCCGATCACCCAGTCAATAAAGGTGTGCTGTGTGCCAAGGGCTCCAGCGGTATTATGCACCAAAATGCGCCTGCCAAATTGACCAAGCCTTTGCTCCGGGTAGGAGAACGGGGTTCGGGCGAGTTTAAAGAAATCGAGTGGGACGAGGCACTGGAGTTGGCCACAGACTGGCTCGGCGAGACCCGTGCCAAAGACCCCGGCAAGCTGGCATTTTTTACTGGTCGCGACCAGAGCCAAAGCCTGACCGGATGGTGGGCCAGTGCTTACGGCACCCATAATTTCTCGGCCCACGGCGGGTTTTGCTCGGTCAATATGGCGGCGGGGGGGCTTTATACCATTGGCGGGGCGTTTTGGGAGTTTGGCGACCCGGATTTTGACCGGACAAAGTATTTCATGATGCTCGGCGTGGCCGACGATCATGACAGCAACCCCATAAAAATCGGTCTGGGTAAAATGAAGACCAGGGGCGATTGCAAATTTGTTGCCGTCAATCCGTCGCGCAACGGGTATGGGGCCATCGCCGATGAATGGGTCGGGATACGGCCCGGTACGGACGGTCTGTTTATATTTGCGTTGATCCACGAATTATTGCGGGCCGAGAAAGTAGATTTTGCCTCACTGGCCCGGTATTCCAATTCGCCCTGGCTGGTTATTCAAAACCCCGGCGAGGATGATGATGGTTTGTTTGTGCGGGATAAAAAGGGCAATCCGCTGGTCTGGGATATCAAGAAGAAAAAAGCGGTCAGTGCCCATTCTAAAAACTTCACTCCCGCCTTTGCAGGCAAGCACAAGGTGGGCCGCAAGACGGTGGTGCCAGTTTTTGAGCTTTTGGCAAGCCGCTATATGGCGCCCGAATATGCGCCGGACGCAGTAGCAGAGAGATGCGGCATAGACGCAGATACCATCCGCCGCATCGCTGCCGAACTGGCCCATGCGGCTTTTGAAGAAGAGGTGGTGATTGACCAGCCCTGGACAGATGCCTGGGGCCGCAAACACGACAAGATGATTGGTCGCCCGGTGGCTATTCATGCCATGCGCGGGATTTCCGCTCATACCAACGGGTTTCACACCTGTCGGGCCATACATATGTTGCAGGCTTTGCTCGGCTCCATAGATACGCCCGGTGGTTGGCGTTACAAACCGCCGTTTCCCAAGCCTATTCCGCCGGGCGACAAACCAACACCGCCTCATTATAAACCAAACACGCCGCTCGGCGGCCCGTCCAACGGCTTCCCGACATCTCCGGATGATTTGGTGGTGGGCGCGGACGGTGCGCCCTTGCGTATCGACAAGGCTTTCTCCTGGGAATATCCGCTAGCCCTGCACGGCATGATGCACATGGTGCTGCGAAATGCCGCCGAGAAAGACCCATATGATATTGATGTGCTGTTCATGTTCATGGCCAATATGGCCTGGAATTCATCCATGAATATCGGCGAGACCCTCGGGTTTTTCACGGCCAAGAATGACGACGGCACCTATAAAATACCCAAAATTATTTATTCAGATGCGTTTTATTCCGAGACCGTGCCCTATTGCGATTTAATTTTGCCCGATACGACATATCTGGAGCGTTATGATTGTTTATCGGTGCTGGACAGGCCGTTTTCTCAAGGGCACGGCGTGGCGGACGGTATTCGTCAACCAGTTGTCCCGCTCGATCGGGATGTGCGCGCTTTTCAGACGGTGCTGCTTGATTTGGGTGCCAGACTTGATTTGCCAGGCATGGTCAATGAAAACGGCTCACCCAAATATCCGGGTGGTTATCCTGATTATCTGGTCAACCATGAACGCAAGCCCGGCCTTGGGCCATTGGCAGGTTGGCGTGGTAAGAACGGGGACAAATTTGGGCGCGGCGAACCTAACCCAAACCAGTTGGAAAAATACATTGAGAACGGTTGCTTTTGGGAAGATAAGATGCCCATGGATATCCAGTTCTTCAAACACGCCAATCAAGGTTATCTGGACTACGCCACAAAGATGGGTTGGATTGGTGAAGCCAAGCCAGTTGTGTTCCAGCTTTATAGCGAAGATTTGCAAAAATTCAGGCTAGCCGCCCAAGGCCACGGGGAGCGACAACCGCCCGAAAAAGACCGCGAGCGTATCGAGACATATTTTGATCCCCTGCCCATATGGTATCAACCATTTGAGGAACGGGATATGGATGCGGATGAATTTCCGCTCCATGCCCTGTCCCAACGTCCTATGCACATGTATCATTCATGGGGATCGCAAAACACCTGGTTGCGGCAAATCACCAATGTCAATAAATTACACATCCATAAAGACATGGCGGCGAAGCTTGGTATTGTCGATGACGATTGGGTGTGGATTGAAGGGCGGCATGGCCGGGTTAAAGGTCAGGTCAAGCTGATTACGGGTGTCAATAAAAACACCGTCTGGACATGGAATGCCGTGGGTAAACGCAAGGGGGCTTGGGGGTTGAAACATGACAGTCCTGAATTTAACAAAGGCTTTTTGCTCAACCATATTATTTCGGACGTGCTTAAACCCAACAAAGACGGGCACGAATTTTCCAATTCTGACCCGGTGACAGGTCAGGCGGCCTGGTATGATTTGCGGGTTAAAATTAGCAAATGCGCACCGGAGGAGTTCGGCTTTACCGAGCCAATATATGATGCGGTTAAAGGCCCGGTTTCTGATATGGATATTTCCAGTTATGGTGCGGACTTGAAGGGAGGCAAGACATGACTTCCCTTCCCAAAACCGCACCCAAAAAGAAACTTGGCCTGGTGATTGATCTGGATATTTGTGTAGGCTGTCATGCCTGCGCCACCAATTGCAAGGAATGGAATACCAGTGGTAAATCCGCGCCGCTCACCGATCTCAATCCCCACGGCAAAGACCCGGACGGGGTTTGGTTTAACCGCATCCATACTTACGAGACCATGAGCGATACGGGCGAGAGCCGTACCGTGCATTTCCCCCGCTCCTGCCTGCACTGCGACGATGCGCCTTGCGTGACCGTCTGCCCGACCGGGGCCAGTTACAAACGCGAGGAAGACGGGATTGTGCTGGTCAATGAAGACATATGTATTGGCTGTAAACTATGCTCATGGGCTTGCCCTTACGGTGCACGGGAATACGACGAAAATGAAGGCGTGATGAAAAAGTGCACATTATGCGTCGATAAAATTTACAATGAGAACCTGCCAGAGGAGAGCCGTGTCCCGGCTTGCGTTTCCACATGCCCGACCGGTGCGCGGCATTTCGGTGATTTAAATGATCCTGATTCCGATGTCTCAAAACTGGTGGCGGCGCGAGAGGGTTATGCGCTCATGCCGGAACAGGGCACCAAGCCGGTTAACCAATATTTACCGCCGCGCCCGAAAAAGATGCAAACCATTGACCATGCTCCCCGCGCTTTGGTGCATGAAGACACCAGCACAGACGGTGCGCCACTATTGGCCCGATGGGTTGATAAGATATTGTCGGTTTAGAGGTGGTTATGGTGCGTATAGACAATAATTTTTCTTTTCCTTCCTCCATTTTTTATGGGGAAAGTGCCGGAGCTCTTGCGGAGGCGATGGGGGCGCGCACCTCTTGTGCGCAACGGACGTTCGGTAAACCCTATAACATTGTAGCGTCGCAAGAGCGACGGCCCCCATCCCCCCCTTCGGGGTACTTCCCCCATGAAAAATGGAGGAAGGAAAGAGAGGAAAACCCATGCACCCGGCTAAATCTGTCATATATTTCACCGTCGCCACAGGCGCAGGGTACGGCCTGTTTTTCTGGCTGGCTTTGCTCGCGTTTATGGGTGCTTTGCCTGCCGATAAAGTCATGGGTTTTGTCATGTTGACTATTTCGTTTGGGTTGATTGTTTCCGGGCTTATATCTTCGACTGGTCATTTGGGTCGTCCCGAACGGGCCTGGCGGGCTTTGTCCCAATGGCGCTCTAGCTGGTTGTCCCGCGAGGGGGTGATGGCGATTTTGACCTTTATTCCCATGGGGATATTCGGGGTTTATTGGGTGTTTCTGGGTCAGAATACTGGCATACCATCAGCAATCGGATTACTAGGTGCGGGCATGGCATTGGTCACAGTGTTTACCACATCAATGATTTATGCGTCCTTAAAAGCCATTCCGGCCTGGCATAATATCTGGACGAAAATTGGTTATCTGGTTTTGAGCCTGATGAGCGGTGCGGTGTTGGCACTGGCACTGGCCAGTATCTTTGGGCTTTCTAATGTTGCCTTGCTGGTAGGTTTACCCGCCACTATTTTGTTGGCGCTGGGTTTGTTGGTGAAGATTATGTATTGGCGACATATTGATGTTGCCAAAGCGGTTAGCACTGCGCAGAGCGCAACAGGGCTTGGCCGTTTTGGCAAAGTCTCTCAGGCGGCCAGCCCCCATAGTGCCGATAATTATTTGCTCAAAGAAATGGGCTTCAAGATCGCCCGTCAACATGCGAGGAAAATACGCTGGATAGCCGGGTTTTTCGGGTTTGTTTTTCCCTTCCTTCTCATATTGGTCGGCGATTCTTTTTTTGGCGGCTCGATGGCAGTATATATATTAGCCGCCGTATCCTGCATACTCGGCCTCGTGTTTGAACGTTGGTTATTTTTTGCCGAAGCCAAACATGTAGTAACTCTGTACTACGGGGAAACAAAGGTATAGAAGCGGGCTATGTTTAAAAAAATATCCAATAAAAAAGTCATGGATGCGCTGGAAACGGTGATCCATCCCAAAACCGGCACCAGCGTAGTTACCGCCGGGGCCATTACCGATGTCTCCGTGAAAGACGGTGAGGTCTATGTCACCTTGCAAATCGACCAAGGCACGGCCAACATTATGGAGGGTGTGCGCAAGAAATGCGACGAGGCCGTGAGCAAATTATCCGGGGTAAAATCCGTGCGCACGGTGATGACGGCGCATTCTAGTGCAGCCACGAATGGTGCCGCCGCACCCAAACCAACCGGGCAAAACCAAGCTCCAAAGAAAAAAGGCTTCGGCCACGGCAAACGCCCGCCGCCTACGCCTGAACCTATTAAAGGTATCAAACGCATTATCGCGGTGGCGTCCGGCAAGGGCGGGGTGGGGAAGTCCACCACCGCCATAAATTTGGCCGCCGCTTTCACTGCGCATGGCTGGAAAGTCGGCGTGTTTGATTGTGATATTTACGGGCCTTCGGTTCAACGTATGCTGGGGGAGGGTGCCAAGCCGGAATTCACCGCCGAAGATATGATCCGCCCTGTCACCCGCCACGGCATGAAAGCCATGTCTATGGGCTATCTGGTGCCGGAGGGCCGGGCTACGGTCTGGCGCGGGCCTATGGTCATTGGCGCGGTGCAGCAGCTTTTAAACGGTGTGGCGTGGGCGGAAGACGGTGATCTGGATGTATTGATCGTTGATTTGCCGCCCGGCACTGGTGATGCGCAACTGACATTGGTGCAAACTGTGCCGCTCACGGGCGTTATCATAGTTTCGACCCCCCAGGACATAGCCTTGATTGATGCCCGCAAAGCCTATGACATGTTCATAAAAACCGAAACACCCATCCTGGGCATGATCGAAAATATGAGCACATTCATTTGCCCAAGCTGCGGTGAACACACCGACATTTTTGGCCACGGCGGCGCCAAAGAAACTGCCAAGGAAAAGAACATCCCCTTCCTAGGCGAAATCCCGCTACATCTGGATATCCGCACCCACGCAGACGACGGAACCCCGATTGTGATTGCGGCCCCGGACAGCGAGCACGCTAAGCGCTATATAGATATAGCCCAGGAAATGATGAAGGGTTTGATGGCGGAAATGGCCTAACTCTCCCGGCCCGGCATCTGTCCCAACACCTCTATCACGCTTTGAATTAGCGGAATTTCGTGTTGCATGGCGCGGTAGCCGCGTTCGATTAGCTCTTCGGCGCGGGAAAACTCTGTCATGCCGATATGGCCGATGCGCGGGGCGACAAATACATCCGGCGGGTCGCCGGCTAGCCTTGAGCGGGCTATCCTGTCCATCACGATATTAAGCGCCCCCATCATCACTGAGCCCATTTTCAATTTACCGTCGGATTTGGTGCCGCCGAGCAGGCTCTTGAGCAACAGGCGGTCAGGTCTAAGCTTGTTAATAGATTGCCCGGCTAGTTCAAACGGCTCCATGCCGTCTTGTTCTTTTTCGTCAAAATTCATGTCGTGGGAGGAACCGATCGGGCCAAAGGCATCGCCGTTTAAGCTGACCGCTATGACAATGTGCGCCCCAAGGGCGCGACATGCAGATACGGGCACCGGGTTGACCAAAGCCCCGTCTATCATAAAGCGCCCGTCCAGTAGTACTGGCTCAAAGGCACCGGGCAGGGCATAGCTGGCCCGCAAGGCCGGCACGAGGGGGCCATTTTGCAGCCAAACCTCATAGCCCGTGCGCAAATCACAGGCTACGGCCGCGAATTTACGGTCCATATCCTCGATTTTGATGTCGCCGAGATAATGATTGAGTACTTTGGCCAAGCGTTCACCGCGTATGAGGCCTGACCCGCCCCAACGAATATCCATATAAGACAGCAGGCGGCGTTTGGTCAGGGATCTGGCCCAGTCTTCAATTGCGTCCAGCTCCCCCGCCAGATAAGCGCCGCCGACCAAAGCGCCTATGGAGGTACCACAGACTATATCCGGCTTAATTCCGGCCTCAATCAGTGCTCTGATGGCGCCAATATGGGCCCAGCCCCGTGCCACACCACCACCGAGCGCCAGCCCGATAGGGGGATGTTTGCGGTCAGTTGCGTCATAGTCTTCATGGACGCTTGATTTTGTGCCTAATCTCATTTTAATAAAACTCTCATGGCGGACATAGTAGGGGATGGGCGGGCCGTGACAATACCAAACTGCGGCATTTTGTATGGGGGCGCATTATGAATGCGGGGCAACAAAAAATTCAGACTGGCTACAGGCTGAACTTTGTATATATTATGTAATAATATAAAAAGAGGGCATAGTATGAAAAAAACCATCAAAAAACTATTGTTGGCTGGTGTCGGTGGCGTAGCCTTGTTGTTGGTCTCTTGCGCCAGTATATCCGAGCAGGAGTGTCAGGCCGGGAATTGGGCCGATATTGGCTATAAGGACGGGGTTAAGGGGAAATCGCGGGCAAAAATTGCCGACTATGTGCAAACATGCGGCGAATATGGGGCCGAAGTTGACCGGCAGTCCTATCTTGAAAGCTACGAGACGGGGCTGACATATTATTGCACCTATGATAACGGGTTTGAACGCGGCAGAAATGGTAGCAGTTACAACACGGTTTGCGGTGGCTCAGACAATACAATGGGGGCGGCAGATTTTAGAGCCGGGTATGATGCCGGTTACGGCGAATATGAACTCCGCCAGAGATATACGAGATACGAGGCGGATATCGACGGGGTGCAAGCGGAATTGCATGACGTCAAAGACCGTCTGGACGACCCGGCTATAGCGGCGGACGAAAAGAAGCGGTTGCACAAGAAAGAGAAACGCCTGCGTGATGAATTAGACGATTTGCGTTGGAACTTTCGGAGTTTCAAACGGAAATATGATCTGCACTGGGATTGAGGTCTGGTGTGGCGGAGGTGTAGAACAAAACCTTTGTGATTAGTACATATTATTGTATGTCCAGCATATGTCTATATTTGCGGCTGACAGGGATGTTTTCACCATAGGTGAGGACGAGTTTGGCGTCACCTTCTCCAGTCGGCAGGATTTCGCGAATGGCATCACGCCTCACGATATAAGAACGGTGGGTTTGCACATGTGCATTTCCGACCTCTGCCAGCAACTCACCCAATCGCTTCAATGTCATACGAGCCAGGTGGGTTTTATGTTCCGTGCATACCTCCACATAATTAGAAGCAGCTTTTGCCCATATGACTTCGCCTGCACCTAAAAAGACAGTACGACCGCCTGATTTAAAAACAATACGCTGATGTGTTTTGGCTTCTTCATGTGTTGCCGCCAATTCTAATCTTAGCTGATTAAGTTGCCGCCCTGTCTGAAAAACAAAGAGCACAAGAACATATGTATAGGCATCTTTACGAAATTCATAAATCCACGGCTGTGGATCCAATAACCCGAAATGGTAAGTTTCGCCAAAAAGTGAGGGGTATAGAGCCGTGCGCAGGCCAACCGTAGACAGAATATGAACTGCGGAAAAAACGAAAAGTGCTGTAATATGCCCAATCAAAACCGTGCCTATTTTCCCGCGTGCAATTGGAAATATAGACAAAGCAAAGGGTATGATGAGTATGCAAAAAGCAATCACGATATGTGACGTGCCCTGATCGGCCCATACACGTATTTTGCTTTTGGCATCCCCGATGGCAAGCTCCGTCACTGCCGAGCTGGAAAGCACAAGCCACGAGGCTATAACAAACAGTATTACCACAATATATGTCCGCATATCGGCTCTGTGGTCGGCTTGTATTTCCGTGTGTGAATTTTGCGAAAAAATAATGTTCATGGATAATTATGCCACAGAAATATTTAGGGGCCTATAGGGTTTGACAAATTACGCCCCGCCGTGCCGCGTTTTATCCCAAAGTTAGACAATTATCCCAAATACAAGGCATTTGTCCCAACCCGCTCGTCAAATATATTCGGCAAGGTATTCTTAAACTCTAAAATAAGGATTTCAACATGAGCACCGTAAACCCACGCCGGTATGATCTTGACTGGCTCCGCATTATCGCTTTTGGTTTTTTGATATTTTACCATATCGGTATGTTCTATGTGAACTGGGACTTCCATGTAAAAAGCGTGCACGCAGGGCTATTTTCGGAACCGCTTATGAAGCTCCTCAATCCGTGGAGACTTTCGCTGCTGTTCTTTATCTCAGGTGTCGCCATACGCTTTGCCAGTGATAAAGCACGTGACAAACACGTAAATTTAACCCGCTTCACATGGCAGCGTACTTTGCGTTTCCTCATACCCATTATTTTTGGCATACACATCATTGTTGCCCCGCAAGCTTATTTGCAACTTTTGGAAAACGGCGAAATAACCAAAGGGTTTTGGCAGTTTTATCCTGAATATTTAACAGGTAGTTTTTCGAAATACTCGATCATCATTCCAACATGGAACCATCTTTGGTATGTGGTGTATTTGATGTTCTATACGCTGTTACTTGCGCCCTTTGCACGTCTGGTTTCAAATTTTATGCAGACTAAAGGCACCTCCATCACAAAAAACCATTCTCTGGTAAACACGGCATATTGATACTGATCACTTTGGGCGCATTGCCATTTATAATTTATCATATTTGGCTTAAACCTATCTATCCGTCCACTCACGCACTTGTGGATGATTGGGCCAACCATCAGCTTTATATAATGGTCTTCTTGTTCGGCTTTTTATGTGCCAAAGACGCCAACTTTTGGCGCACGGTCGACCGCAGTTTCAAACCAGCATTAATTGGTGTCTTGCTGATCAGCATTACGGCATGTTTAGTGTGGCATTTTGACATGAAAAACAGTCCAGTCTACGGCTTTAACATCGTTGAATTTTTCTCGGAAAGAATACGAAAAACGCTTTATGCGTGGTTGAGTATTTTGGTGTTACTTGGCGGCGCACAAAAGTGGCTGAACCGTCCAAGCCGTGTTCTTTCCTATATGACCGAAGCCATTTTTCCTTGGTATATCCTGCACCAGACCATTATTATTATGGCGGGCTATTATTTCACCCGCCAAGGCTTATCTGTGGGGTTGGAATTTTTACTGGTCACATTGGCAACACTTGTGGGGTGTTGGGTAGGACACGAACTTTTCATTCGGCGCTGGCGATGGATACGCCCCTTATTTGGGCTTAAAAAAGCCGAATACCCCTACCGTAATAACCGACCGCAATTGGAGGGTTAATCTTTCTGCAATACACAAGCGTTGCGTTACGTAATATAGCGTGAGGCCTGCTCCTTATTTTTTCCTGGAAGCGAGCACCGCATCAAGCGACCAATTGTCGTCTTGCTTGAAAGCGATCTGAGCCAAAGCCGCAGCGAAAACGCATAGAGAGGGGAAGAAAAGCAGGTTTCGGCTTGTTTCGTCTAAAAGATATAACCCTAATGGGTCAGCAATATATTGCCAAATCGCTGCAAGCCCCAATCCTAAAACGACCGCTTGCACCGGAAGAACGAATTTGCGAAATAGCCCGACACAAACAAGAAGCCCAAGGATGATTTGGGCGATCCCCAACGGCATTTGCAACCCTTCTGCACTCAAAACGCCCCCGTAATATTTGTCCGACACCCCAATAGCTGCTTCAGGTGCTTTGAATTTCACTAGCCCCCAGATAACCAAAAGCAGGCCAGTTGATAACCGTAAAAGTAAAAGTACAAAATTTTTCGGCATAATATTTCCCCGTTATTTATGTCTATTGATGCACAAGGCTTTACATGGAGCCACAACAAAGACAAGTAATTTTGAATTGACCGAAAGATAAAAAATGATTGCATTTAAAGTCGGCGCCCTCACGCACTCCGCTCAAGCCCGACCCCGATCAGGTATCCAGCGCACACATATTGGTTAAGAGACTGGATACCCAGTCAAGCTGGGTATGAACGGTATTGGGGGTATGGATTTTAACTTCTGTCCATCTAAGCTGGCTTGGTTATATTTCTTTCGTGGATATCTTTTCTTGCGACCGAGGGGGCCGGATAGCTTTGCTTTTAGGGATTTTAGAAATGTGTCACCATCGACTGGCTGCCCGACGACTTCACTGTGCCGCATCTAGATAATCATTACCGTTCAAGAGCACCTGCTCGTGTCTGTCTCCGTGCTAGGTAACATGATGGGACAATCTCGCAGTAATGCGTGCCAATCGCGCCATGCTTGTGTCTAGCAGAAACATGTAGCTAGCCAGGGGTATCGCATGAAAATTATTGGGGTATTTTAATACACCTATAAGTCGAAAATTTTCAAAAAACCACACCCTCAAATTCCGCTCATACCCGCGCAGGCGGGTACCAAAGTTCACGACACAAGTGCAACACTATGCTATTGGCGTGTTGCGATGGGAGATACATATAGCTAGCAGAAACATTGACAAAGGGAAATAGTTTCGCTTACTGTCACTGTAATTATGTTATGCTTTTAAAGTTGGAGTTATGGTCAAAAAATTGAAAGTACTTACTTGGGTAACTGCGTTTACAATGGGATCTGTAGGCCTTATTACTGGCATTACTGGCGGGTTTGAAATTTGGGATCGTTTTTTCGTGCAAGAAACTGTGAGCGATATTGTTCCAAATTCTAATGGGAATAACTATTCAAAGCGAGATTCAGCATACAATGCGTTGCTAGCACGTGAAATTCCCGCTTCTCAAGCTGGGTGGGTTCAGATTTTTTTTAAAAAAGATGCTGAGGCCGCGCGTTTGTTGAAATTAGTTGGCGTCGAAATTAGTACTGAAACGTTTTGTGAAAGGGTTGACACGTATGACCCATCTTTTGATGACTGGAAAAGCTTTCTTGCGTTGACGTCAGTTCCAGTTATTACGAAGTGTGATGGTCATTCTTTATTAGATATATGGGTTTCACGGCACCGTTGTAGATCTCCATACCTGACAGGCCACGACCAAAGTTGGGGTAATGGTATCGGGGGGTCGTATTTTGGGAGAACTAAAGGGCAGCAATGGAAATTGTGCAAAAACGGGGATGATTTTTATGAGGGTATAGATTTTCTTATCCAGGAGGGGCTAAGGGCACCTAACGCAAAAAATCTTTCTCGTCAGTATAGCGGCTTAACGACAAACCTTAATAATAATTTCCCTAAATATAATCGAAATACGACCTTAGTAAATTTTTGCTTAGGCAAAGAAAGGTATATTAAATTTGAGGACTTAAACTGGCAAATCAGCCGTCCTGTTAGTAGGTCTGTACGGCATGAGCAACCAATTAACAGAAAAACATGTGGGGCTTTGGTAGGTTATAATAGTAAAATTTTAAGTGATGTTGAAATTTATGCTAAATACCTGAATAAAATACTAAAAAAGGTGAACCGCTGACGATAAGCTGTATTGCGATTACTGTTGTTGCGTTTTATGAGAGTTTGTGATGGGGTCGTGCTTAATCAGTGGTCCCCAAACTGCCTCTGCCAGAGACATCCTATGCATTTGTTGCAGCAACCAGTCTGGTTTTGGTGCGTCTGTTGGATGATTCCTTGCTTCACGTCGAAGTAACTGCGCTAATTTGCCCTGAAAGTACGATTTTGGTTGAATTTCTTAATGATTTGTGCCTATAAGACCGTCCGCTGCCGCACAGGGATTCGTCAAAGGTTTTGGTGAATGCCGTGTTGAGGTGGAAAACCACGATTTTATTGGGGTTTTAAGGTCGGTATTTGAACCATCTGCATTATTTTGAAAAAAAATGTACTTTTTTGCAAAAGGTGTTTGACAGTCCAAAATGCTTTCCCTATAGAGCGCATCTCGAACGAAACGAGCCACCTTATGGGTCGCAAATTTCGCCGAGACCGAGGCTCTTTAGAGAGCCTTTTTTTGAGAGCTAAAGGTTTTTAGTTTTCATGTTGTTTGACATTGTGAATATGGAAAGAGAGACGCAGGCGGCTTTTGGCTGTGAGCTAATACTAGATATTGGCACACCGCTTACATTTACCCTGATTTATTAGGTAGTGGATGTGAGCAAAGTTACTGACTGTTTTGACGTTTCTTTTTATTTATAACGAAATCGCTTGGGTGATTTTGGAGGCTTTCCTTCGGGAAAAAATTCAGATGATCTTAAGGGATCTCGTCAATAATTTGAACGCAACAAGCAACTCTTGAATTTATTCAAGAGATGCCAGTTAAAATAAACAGTCAGGTGACAAACTCAATTTGAGAGTTTGATTCTGGCTCAGAACGAACGCTGGCGGCAGGCTTAACACATGCAAGTCGAACGATAAACTGGAG